>JANJXJ010000084.1 GCA_024709105.1 Lentimicrobium sp.
CGCATGTATGGTTTCCGACAATCTGGGATACATTCATAAGATAGAAGATGGTAACCATTCTATTGCAAATGGTTTTATGTACGACAGCATACTTGATCTGCAATTTGTTAAACCAAACTTTGGCTTTCTTGCAGCCCACAACAGCGGGCTTTGGAAGTATAATGCCGGAGAGTGGGAAAACATCTTCAATCTTCCTGATCACACCATTCATGTTCTTGATTTCCAGAGTGAGGATTTTGGTTATTTTGGCGCATATGAGCACACTGAAATCTTTCCTTTCTGGCCCGAAACAAAACTTTTCTCTTACAACAACGGAGTAATTACCCAAATTCCGGATCCTTATGCAGGTTCATTTATTACTTCTTTAAACATTATTGGGGAAGACCTGGTATATACACACACCGATGTAATTTGTACTTATTCAAATGGCCTGATAACGACTGAAACTATAGCATATCCGGACAGTATTTCGGATTTAAAGTTTATGATGCCAATTCCCATAAATTCAAACAACAGGAACAATGAATGGGAAGCTGCCTGGATGAGCGTAAAACGCCACAACGATGCGGACAGTGGAGTAATCTTTTACAAATACTTTGTTGACAATATCTGGCAGGAAGTTTATGCTACCAGCAGCGGCAACTTCAACGATCTGTGTATTTTTGACTACAATCAGGTAGTAGCGGTGGGCACCAATGGTTTGATTGCTGTGTACGATGGCAGCAACTGGTCTGAGATCCAGCCGCTTACCAGCGAGGAATTGCTTTCGGTACATCTCGATGAGTTTATGAACGGCTGGGCTGTGGGCAGAAACGGAGTTGTATTAAAATGCGAAGCAGGCATCTGGTCGGTTTTTGAAAGTCCGGTAAATGTTGATCTCAACGTTGTCTCTTTCTACGACAATACCCTTGGATTTATCGGGGGCAATGAAGGAGCAATGCTGTGTACCAATGAAAAACTGCCGGTTGCAAATTCGTATTTCCCGGTTGCCGGCAAACTAAATTCCCTGAAGATTTATCCGAACCCGGCCGGAGAAAGCTTTTCCGTTGAGATTGAGTCGCTTTCAGCCAATGGCAGACTGTCCGTTGCTGACGTAACAGGGCGGGTAGTAATGGAAATGTTTGTTGGTTCCGTTAGCCCTGGAGCCGGCGTAATAAATGTTCCGTCAGCCAATCTTTCAAAAGGAGTTTATCTGCTGACCCTAATCAATGGCAATGAAATAAAGACCGGCAAGGTGGTGGTGAGATAAGGCTACCTCGAAGTAAACTCATTTTGCACCGTTAAATACCCCGGATATGCAATGGTTTGCGAACCCACCGAAATATAAGGTTTGGCCTTAAGTGTTATGCGGGTGGGTTTATTACCTGCTCCGGCCAGGTTGAGCCCAAAGTTGGCAATGGCATCGGCACTCTTTCCTTTGAGCGCCTGTTTCAAATCAACGCCAATAGTCAGGGGAATAACAGCAGTGCCTCCGTTGGCCGGAATCTGAACGCGGTTATCGTTTACACCGCTCACCATTTCAATATCGTCAATCAGCAGGGTCCATTCCAGCCTGTTGAGTCCGGCAATGGCGGAATTTGGATTTTTGGCCTCTACATTTAAGGTAAAGTTCAACGGAAGGCTGCCTCCTGAAATTGCTGCCGTAGTAATTTTTGCTGCATCCATCACTTTCAGATCTGAAAGCTGCTTCACCTGCTGTATGTTTACTCCGGCTAGCCTGAGCTGATCCACACTGCTCAGCCTGAACTCACACTTTGCAAGGGTAGCCATCTGCTGAACCTGATTCAACACATCACATGCCGTAAAAATCATGCCTGCAACCAAAAAAACTGTCAAAAACCGGAATCTGCTTTTCATACTTCAAAATTTTTATAAAATTACCTCAAATGCAGTTAACGCTAACAAATTTCAGGCCGCAATTGACAAATTAACTTTGACATCAGCTCATTAAAAACCCCGGAAGAAATTTCCCGGGGTTAATTTAGCTTACAAATTACAAATCAGGCTCTTAAAGTCGCTGTATCTCAGTTCGTTTTATCAGAAAGAGCCAATTCTCTGCTTGAATCAATTATTAAAACTTGCCGGCACGTTTGCGTTCGTGCTCATCAAGAATAATTTTTCTAAGCCGGAGCGATCTGGGAGTAACTTCCAGATATTCATCCTTGCCGATGTATTCCATAGCTTCTTCAAGCGAGAATTTGATGGCCGGGGTAATAAATATTTTGTCGTCGGAACCCGAAGCCCTTACATTGGTAAGTTTTTTGGTTTTGGTAACATTTACCAGCAAATCGTCAGGCCTGATGTGTTCGCCGATAATCTGTCCGGCATAAACATCTTCGTTGGGATGCACAAAGAAACTTCCCCTGTCCTGAAGTTTATCAATGGAATAGGCAATGGCTTGTCCGGTTTCCATGCTGATGAGCGAACCGTTTCTGCGTCCCTGTATATCTCCCTTCCATGGTTCGTAAGCAAGAAAACGATGTGCCATAATGGCTTCACCTTCGGTGGCTGTAAGCACATTGTTACGCAAACCTATAATTCCGCGCGAAGGGATTTTAAATTCAAGATGTATACGGTCGCCTTTGGTTTCGATGGTCACAATTTCGCCTCTGCGCTGTGTTACCAGCTCTATCGCTTTGCCCGAAAACTCCTCAGGTACGTGAATGGTAAGCATTTCCACGGGCTCATGCTCAACTCCGTCAATCTTTTTAATAATTACCTGTGGCTGGCCAAGCTGAAGTTCATAACCTTCGCGGCGCATGGTTTCCACAAGAATTGACAAATGCAGGATTCCCCTTCCATAAACCATGAGCGACTCCGGTGAATCGGTTTCAACCAGCCTCATCGCCAGGTTTTTCTCAATTTCCTTAAACAAGCGCTCACGCAAATGCCTCGATGTTACGAACTTACCTTCGCGGCCATAAAAAGGCGAATTGTTTATGGTAAAAAGCATGCTCATGGTTGGCTCGTCAATGTGCATGGCCTTGAGCGCTTCAGGAACTTCGAAGTCAGCAATGGTATCACCAATTTCAAAATCATCAATACCAAGAACTGCACAGATTTCGCCGGGCAAAACATCGGTTTTGATTTTTTCTTTGCCCAGTCCTTCAAAAGTAAAAAGTTCCTTGATTTTTGACTTGAATATTCTACCGTCCTGTTTAATCAGCGAAACATTCATACCACCCCTGAGCACTCCCCGTGAAAGCCTGCCTACTGCAATGCGGCCAACATACGATGAATAATCCAGCGAGGTAATCTGCATCTGGGTATTTCCTTCGGGGAAAACCGGAGCAGGAATATATTCAATAATGGTATCCAGCAGATAGGCAATGTCATCGGTCGGGGTTTTCCAGTCCGGACCCATCCAGCCTTCTTTTGATGATCCGAAAACGGTAGGAAAATTAAGCTGATCTTCGGTGGCATCAAGGTTAAACATCAGTTCAAAAACCGATTCCTGAACACCTTCGGGGTCGCAATTGGGCTTATCTACCTTGTTGATCACCACTATGGGTTTCAGATTTAGGCTGAGGGCTTTCTGCAAAACAAAACGGGTTTGGGGCATCGGACCCTCAAAGGCATCTACCAGCAGCAAAACTCCGTCGGCCATATTGAGCACACGTTCAACCTCACCGCCAAAGTCGCTGTGGCCGGGTGTATCAATAATATTGATTTTAAAACCTTTGTATCTGACCGATACATTTTTCGCCAGGATGGTAATTCCACGTTCCCGCTCCAGGTCGTTGCTGTCGAGGATCAATTCACCCATTTCCTGATTTTCCCTGAACAGTTTTACCTGATGCAAGATACGGTCAACCAGTGTGGTTTTGCCGTGGTCAACGTGTGCAATAATTGCTATATTCCTGATTTGCTGCATTTTAAACGATTTTTCTGATATTTTTTTTGGAAGTGCAAAGGTAGGCATTAAAACAACACTTATTTATAATGAGTATAAACTTAACAGGAATTTCATTTGACGATCTGCCTAAAAGTGCTGTTAAATAAGGGTTTCGACATATATACTTTTATAAATAAAACTTCCGGTGTAAAGAAATTTAATGGGTTAAACATTTATTTTCCGAAATTTGCACATTGCCATACATAAATACCACAATGTCGAGAATCATAACCATTTCCGAAGCTTCTTCCATTGCCATTCACAGCATGGTTTTGATAGCACAGTCTCATGACAGCCTGAATGTCATTAAGATAGCTGAGCGCACCGGATCCTCAAAACATCATGTTGCCAAAATTTTGCAACGTTTGGTTAAAGAAGGCTTTCTCAACAGCAACCGTGGCCCTGCAGGTGGATTTTCGCTCAGAGTGCCCGCTGATCAGGTAAGCTTGCTCGATATTTATGAAACCATCGAAGGCAGACTCAGCGAAACCAGTTGCCCGCTCGAACACCAGGTTTGCCCCTTCGACAAGTGCCTTATGGGTGGAATTGTGACAAAAATGACCCGCGAATTCAGAAATTATATGGGTAATGAGAAACTATCTGATTATATAAAGTAACATTTTCCCACCTTATACTACTGATTTTCAGTAAACTAAAAAATAATTGAAAATTTCTAAAAAAAAATTTGGACGGTATATAAAAATGTATGTATATTTGCGTATTCAAATACCTAAATACGCAAACACAAAAACTGATGGCAAAAGTGGTTCACATTTCCGAAGCAGCATCGCTGGCAGTGCACAGCATGGCATTGATTGCGGGAAGCCGTGAGATGCTCAATGTCAATCAGATAGCCGATAAAACCAATGCCTCGCGAAACCATTTGGCCAAAGTGATGCAGATTCTGGTAAAAAACAACTACCTCGATTCGGTTCGCGGGCCCAAGGGTGGTTTCTCCTTAAAAGGTGATCCAACAAAAATTACCCTGCTCGAAATTTACGAACTGATCGAAGGATCGCTCGAACATCACTATTGTGGCATCGGCGATCAGAAATGTCCGTTCAAAACCTGTGTTTTTGGCGGACTGGCCGATAAATTCTCCCGCGAATTTGTTAATTATCTCAGAAGTACAACCCTGTCGAACCTTATTTAATACAAACTGATGAAAAGAACTATCATTAAAATTGATGAAGAACTCTGCAATGGTTGCGGTAATTGTGTACCTAATTGCCACGAGGGAGCGCTTCAAATTATTGACGGCAAAGCCAGGCTCATCAGCGACCTGTTTTGCGACGGACTCGGAGCCTGCATTGGCCACTGCCCCGAAGGCGCCATCACCATGGAAGAACGTGAAGCCGAACCTTACGATGAAATTAAGGTAATGGAACTGATGGTTACAAAAGGCCGGAATACCATTCTTGCCCATCTTGAGCATCTGCGCGACCACAATGAAACGGAACTGCTGAAACAAGCCATCAGCTATATAAAAGAAAATAACATTGACATGAGCCCCGAGGGCGGTAAACAGCACAACCACCATCACCACAATCACCAGCATAGTTTTGCAGACATTGACGAAGCCAGGGCTGCAGTTTCAGCTAAACAGGCTGGCTGCGGCGGTGGCTGCCCGGGCTCAAAACCCATTGATTTCAACATTGACCTGAATAAGGTAAACGAAGCTGCCTCAAAAACTGCTCAAGAAACCACTTCCACTGCCGATGCTCCTTCCGAACTCAGGCAATGGCCGGTGCAACTGCACCTGCTCAACCCGCAGGCAGGATATTTTAAGAATGCCGATGTAGTGCTTGCTGCAGATTGTGTGGCTTTTTCGATGGGTAATTTCCACAATCGTTTCCTGAAAGGCAAAACCCTTGCCATTGCCTGCCCCAAACTCGATTCGAACAAAGAATCCTACATTGAGAAACTCACCGATATGATTGCAAAAAGTAACATCAACACCCTTTCGGTTATTATGATGGAAGTTCCATGCTGCGGCGGTTTATTGCAAATGGCTCAGATGGCAAGGCAGAAGTCTGGCAAAAACATCCCCCTGAAAAAGGCAATTATTGGGGTGCAGGGCGAAGTTCTGAGTGAAGAATGGGTTTAAACTGATTTATTAAATTCAAAATACTTTTCAAAGCCACACACAAACACAAAAAGTTATGAACACAAAAATCAGGATTGCTTTTCTTGTTTCAATGTTTGCCATTCCTTTTATGGCATCGGCACAATTCATCATTGGCGGAGAATTAAGGCCCCGAGCCGAATACCGCCACGGGTTCAAATCGCCTGCCACGGCAGATATGGATGCAGCTGCTTTTATTTCGCAGCGCAGCAGAATCAACATGGGATTTACCAACGACAAAATGAAGGTGGGTTTTAGTCTGCAGGATGTGAGAGTTTGGGGCGATGTTGCCCAGCTGAATCTTTCCGACAACAGTTTTTCGGTGCATGAAGCCTGGGGAGAGTACTTTTTCTCACCTTCCTTTTCGGTGAAAGCCGGACGTATGGAGCTGGTTTACGATGATGCACGTATGCTTGGAAATGTAGATTGGGCGCAGCAGGGCCGCAGTCACGACATCGGACTCATCAAATACGAAAAAGGTGTATGGAAATTCCATGCCGGAATGGCTTACAATCAGGACAAAGAACAACTGAGCGGCAGGGTTTACACCGTTACCGGAAATTACAAAACCATGCAACTGCTCTGGACAAACTATAAAAAGGGCAATCTGAATGCCAGCCTGTTGTTCCTGAACAATGGTATGCAGGACTCCGAAGAAACTGGCGAAGAAGTAAGTTACACCACACGATACGGACAGACTTTCGGGGGAACAGCAACTTATCAGCTGAATCCATTTACACTGAACGGTTCAGTTTACAAACAAACCGGAAAAGTTACCGGAAATAAAAAACTGGATGCTATCAATTTAGCCCTGAATGCAAAATGGGCCATCAATAAGCAGTGGAGTTTAACACCAGGGTTCGAATATCTTTCGGGCACCAGTCAGGCCGATGCTGCAACACCCGGCTTCAGCGAAAACAACAGCTTCAATCCGCTTTATGGCACCAATCACAAATTCAACGGGTTTATGGATTATTACTACGTTGGTAATCACCTGAACAGTGTGGGACTTCAGAACATCTATTTTAAAGCAGGGTACTCAAAAAATAAATTTTCGGCAGGAGCCGACCTGCATTTGTTCAGTGCTGCAGCCGATATCATCAATCAGGAAAATCCGGCTGAAATCCTTGATAAAAATCTCGGCCAGGAGCTGGACCTCCATATCGCCTACAAACTGGCAGATGCAGTAATCCTGAACGCCGGTTACTCACAATATTTTGCTACTGAATCAACCGTTGCACTCAAGGGGGGAAGCACTTCAGAAACAAGCAACTGGGCCTGGGTTTCGGTAACTTTCAAGCCAGAATTCCTTAACACCGGAAAAAAATAAAGCATCATTTATGGCTAAAGAGATTTTCATATCTATATTTAGCCATTCAAGTACCTAATAATCATTTTACTACACAAACACTAAAAATCACAAAAAAAATGAGCATGTTTTGCTATCAATGCCAGGAAGCAGCCAAAGGAACCGGCTGCACCATCAAGGGAGTTTGCGGAAAAACTGACGATGTTTCCAATCTGCAGGACTTATTGATGTTTGTAATGAAAGGAATCTCGATTTACAGCCACGAAGCGAGAGTCAAAGGAATTGAAAATGCCCGGGTCAACAAATTTATTACCGACGGGTTATTCGCCACCATCACCAATGCCAACTTCGACCGTTCGGTGTTTATCCGCCGCATACACGAAGGGCTGGCATTGCGCAACGAAATAAAAGATATCTGCGAAAAGGCAGGTATTAAGTTTAATGAATCAGAACTTCATGAGTCGGCTGTATGGTTTGCAGACAGTGAAGCTGAGTTTGATGCCAAAGCCATAGAGGTAGGTGTACTTGCCACCGAAAATGAAGATGTACGTTCGTTGCGCGAGTTGCTGACCTATGGATTAAAAGGTATGGCAGCTTACACAGAACACGCTTACAATCTTGGTTTTGAAGAGCCGGCATTGTATGAATTTATGCAGCGTGGCCTTGTAGCCACCACCAAAAACCACACCGCCGGCGAATTGGTTGGCCTGGTGATGGAATGTGGAAAATCCGGAGTAACCGCCATGGCATTGCTCGACAAAGCCAATACCAGCAATTACGGCAACCCTGAAATTACAAAAGTAAACATCGGCGTAAGCGACAAACCCGGAATCCTTATCAGTGGCCATGACCTGAAGGACATGGAGGAGCTGCTGAAACAAACCGAGGGCACCGGTGTGGATGTTTACACACACAGCGAGATGCTTCCGGCAAATTATTACCCGGCATTTAAAAAGTACAGTCATTTTGTTGGCAATTACGGCAGCTCATGGTGGAAACAAAAAGAAGAATTTGAAACCTTCAACGGACCCATTCTCTTTACCACCAACTGTATTGTACCTCCGCCAGCGAGCGCAACCTACCGCGATAAAGTTTACACCACCGGTGCAGCCGGTTTCAGTGGGTTCAAACACATTGCTGACCGTGCAGAAGGCAGATCAAAAGATTTCAGCGAAATAATAGCACATGCAAAAAAATGTGCTGCCCCCACTGAAATTGAAAAAGGTGAGATTATCGGTGGATTTGCTCATGCTCAGGTGTTTGCACTTGCCGACAAGGTGGTTGAAGCAGTAAAAACCGGTGCCATCCGCAAGTTCTTTGTAATGGCCGGATGTGATGGCCGGATGAAAGACCGCAGCTATTACACCGAATTTGCAGAAGCACTTCCACAGGACACCGTAATTCTTACCGCCGGCTGTGCAAAATACCGTTACAATAAACTGCCGCTGGGCGATATAGGCGGAATTCCCCGTGTACTCGATGCCGGACAGTGCAATGACTCCTACTCGCTTGCAGTAATTGCACTTAAGCTGAAGGAAGTATTTGAATTGAACGATATCAATGAACTCTCCATAGCTTACAACATCGCCTGGTATGAGCAGAAGGCTGTAATAGTGTTGCTTGCATTGCTTCACCTGGGTGTGAAAAACATACACCTCGGCCCCACCCTGCCGGCATTTTTATCGCCCCATGTTGCCAAAGTACTGGTAGAAACATTTGGAATTGCACCCATTGGCAGTGTTGACGAAGACATGAAACTCTTTCTGAACTAACAGAATTCTCAGGTGTGCAGGTGCCTGTTAAAACAGGGCTTAACCCATTGCTTTGGCAGGCACCCGGCACATATTTTTAACAATCACAAAAAGTAAAAATCATGAGCGAACTCATCAATAACTCGGAAAAACGCAAAGCTCAGTTAAAGGAACTGATCTTAAAACTACATCAGGGCGGCCATCAGGAAGACGTAAGAAAAGAACTGATGAACAGCCTGAGCCAGATTCCTTACGGCGAGGTGGTTGAAGTGGAGCAGGAGCTTATTTCGGAAGGTTTACCCGAAGAAGAAGTTCTCAAACTTTGTGATGCCCACTCTGCAGTTTTGCAGGGCAACATTGACCTGAGCGGATCAAAAGCAATACCCGCAGGACATCCGGTTGACGTTTTCAAACGCGAAAACGAAGAATTGCTCAAAGTTACCGGTCAGGCCAGAAAATTGATTGCAGAAGCTGCTCATGCAAATCAAAGCGAAATTGAAAGCATCATACTTAAACTCAGGGCTCTTTTTAATGGCCTGATGGATGCCGACAAACATTATCAGCGCAAAGAATACCTGCTTTTCCCTTATCTGGAAAGCAAAGGCATCACCGGCCCTCCCAAAGTAATGTGGGGCAAACATGATGAAATCAGGGAACTCATCAAAGGGAGTCTGGAAGTGCTTCAGCAAGCCGGCATTTCATCTGAAGAATTGCAGGCATCTGCCGAAATTGTACTTAATCAGGCCTTGTTTGGCATAGACGACATGACAGTAAAAGAAGAGCAGATACTTTTCCCGATGTCGATGGACAAACTTACTGAAGCTGAATGGTTTGAAATAAGCAAACAATCACTTGAAATCGGCTACTGTCTGTACGACCCGCAAACCAGCTGGAAACCGGAATGGGCAGGAGAAACAGGGATAAACGAAGCACAAAAATCAGGCAGCCAGATTCAGTTGCCTTCGGGCAGCTTTTCAGCAGCAGAACTGATGGCCATACTCAATACATTGCCCATTGACATGACCTTTGTTGACAAAGACGACAAGGTAAAATACTTTTCGCAGGGTGCAGAGCGCATTTTTCAGCGCAACCGTGCCATACTTAACCGCGATGTAAGGCATTGCCATCCACCGGCAAGTGCACACATTGTTGACAAGATTATTGACGATTTCAAAACCGGCCGTGAATCCAGAGCTCCTTTCTGGATAAATATGGGTGGCAAAATGATTCACATTGAATACTTTGCCCTCAGGGGTGAAAACGGCGAATACCTCGGAACTCTTGAAGTTTCGCATAATGTAACCCCTTATCGCGAATTACAGGGCGAACAAAGGATTCTTTCGTATTCAAAATAAAACCGACATGAACGAACAACTCATTATAACTCCCAAAACCAAAGTTTTGCAGGCCATAGAGGCATATCCTCAGCTGGAAGAATTACTGATCAGCTATGTGCCAGCTTTTGTAAAACTGAAAAATCCAGTGCTGCGCAAAACAGTGGCCCGCATTGCAACTTTGCAGCAGGCTGCTGCCATTGGCAATGTCCCGGTTGAAGAACTCATCAACAAACTGAGGGCAGAAATTGGTCAGGATTTATTCACACAAAACGAAAACCAAATGTACAACACCCAACAACCAGAATGGTACAATGAGTCACTGATTGCCGGTGAACTTGATGCCAGGCCTATGCTGGCCGCCGGCGAACATCCCGTAAATCAGGTAATTGCTGATCTTAAGATACTTGAAACAGGAAAAATCTACAAGCTTACAGCCCCTTTTCTTCCTGCTCCGCTTATAGACAAAGCCAGCAGCCTCAATTTTAAACACTGGGTAACCAAATCTGATGACGGAACCCACATCATTTATTTCACTGCAATTTAACACTATAAACCATGGAAAACAACAAATTCAATAACAGCTCAGCATTTTCCTTCAATAGCGAAATCAATTATTCCGAAGGCGGAATAGTGAGTATGCGGGTAATGGAGAAAAGTGCCGGAAATGTGAGCCTTTTTGCATTCGACAAAGGACAGAAACTGAGCGAACACACTGCTCCCTTTGATGCAATGATACAGGTAACTGAAGGCGAAGCGGAAATAATCATTGGCGGAAATCCGAATCATCTGCATGCCGGCGAAACCATAATTATGCCCGCCAATATTCCTCATGCGGTAAATGCCATTGAGAAGTTCAAAATGGTTTTAACCATGATTAAAGCCTGAAAAAGATAGTTTCGCTACTGGAAGGGGCTGTCTCAAAAGGGTAAAATTGGAGCGGAATTACAACCGAACCGCCCCGGGCGGTGAGCTCAGCGTTAGCCCCCCCGCCAATGGCTGGGAGCTAAATTCCGCTCATCATAATTGTTTGTATATCAACAATATATGTTAGGCGTAATTTTTAATTACGCCGTTTCATAGAACTTTTGAGACAGCCCCTTTTATTCCTGTTTAATCTGCCACAATCTGACAACCTCTGATGAAAACTCTGAGAAAATATCACAAATGGCCTTCCCTGATTATTGGCTTTTTCCTGCTTCTTTTTGCAATATCGGGGATCATTATGAACCACCGTAACTGGTTTTCGGGCATTAACTTCCCCAGAGGACTGATGCCACCCGAATACCGTTATAAAAACTGGAATCTGGCGGCTATCAAAGGCAATCTTGAGTTGGATAATGGCAGAGTCCTGGTTTATGGGAATATTGGTATTTACAGCACCGACAGCAGTTACAAAACCTACAGCGACTTCAACCAGGGGCTGGGCCGGGGCATGGACAACCGCAAGGTATTTTCATTGTATAAAAGCAATGCCGGCCAGCTGTACGCCGGAACTTTATTCGGGCTTTACCGGTACAACCAGGCTGCAGAAAAATGGGAACAGATTTCGCTCCCCGAAAAATCACCAAGAGTTGTAAAGATATCTGAGAATAAAACAGGAGTCCTTGTCCTCACCAGATCTCATTTGTATAAAATTGTAAATGAAACTTCTGGTAATGAAAAAATATCTGAAATAAACATTCCTTCGGCTAGTAACAGCGATGGCAAGGTGGGCCTATTCAGGACATTGTGGATTATACACAGCGGAGAATTATTAGGTTTACCCGGTAAAATATTGGTTGACTTAGTCGGGCTGGTGCTGATTTTTATTGTTTTAAGCGGTTATTTCTACACATTCTTACCTTCAATCACCAAAAGGGCTGGAGAAGAACTCAAAAGCAGACTTAAGAAAATAAACCGCACATCCATACAATGGCACAATAAAATTGGTTATTATGGCATAATCATCTTTATAATCACCACCTTAACGGGTATGTTTCTGAGGCCTCCCCTGCTTATACCCATTGCATATACAAGAGTTAATCCAATTCCGGGAACCATACTGATGCATCACAACCCCTGGCATGATCGGCTCCGCGATATGGAAAGCGACAGCAGCGGCAATATTATCATTTCAACCAGTGAGGGCTTTTACCGGTTTGCCCCGGAAAAAGACAGCCTGAGTATTCCGCTGCCTGTTCAGCCCGAGGTAAGTGTAATGGGAATCACTGCTTTTCAATTTCTTGATAATAAAAATCTGCTGGTAGGATCTTTCAGCGGATTATACAGCTGGAATATTGAAGAACAATCAGTTACAAACTATATAACCGGACTCCCGGCTCAAAAAACCGGCAGAGGAAATCCGTTCGGAAGTCTGGCCATTTCAGGAATAATCAACAAAAATGGTTTGCCGGTTGCACTTACCGAATATCAGGCAGGCTGGATTCCGCTGAAAAACTCTGGCGTAAAATCAGAAATGCCGGCATCACTGGCAAAACTGCCAATTTCTTTATGGAATCTTTCACTAGAAGTACATACCGGCCGGATTTTTTCAGTAATTTTAGGCGATTTATATATTCTGTATGTTCCATTAATGGGACTTACCACACTGCTTATCCTGATTACTGGCTGGTGGCTGTGGTACAAAATGCTGAAACGCAGGAAGAATCATAAAAAAAAGAACGCAAATGAAAATAAACAGATTGCATGATGCTCCCCATGTTCCATATGACCTCGACGGACATATTCTGGGACAATTTCAGGCTTTCGACGTGGTACACCTCAACCTAAAACCCGGCGAAAAAATTGAAAAACATATCAACCCGAAGGATGTACTCTTTTTTGTAATTAATGGAAAAGCCATGCTTGAAACAGATACCGAGCGGGTTCTAATTACCAAAGACCAGTACATACATGTTGAAGGAGGCATCAACCGGGGGTTTGAGAACATTTCGATTGCTCCATTCAAGGTTTTGGTAATAAAATCAAAATAAGAGAAAAAAGAACATCTGACATTTAAACCTTTTTCAGAATTAATCTTCTGATTATCAATCATCAGCAAATCAATTGCTAATGATTTGTTAATTTTTGTCTGTAAAATAAAATTCAGCTTGTTTTGATTTATCTTTGAGGGTTAATGATATTGCTTTACAATTAATAAAGCGGTTTCATTACTTCAGAATTCACCAGAAAACGCTAAGCAGGCTGCTATGACCAGAATTTTACGCATCCCTTCCATCCTGATAATTATTATCTCTTTTTTATCTGCACTGAGTTTTGTGTCAGGGCAAACGCCCGTTTTACCTGTAAAAGAGCAGGGAGGCCTCCCCTTCAGCGAAAAGCAGCGAATTCGTTCTGAGTGGTTTTTCAACGACAGATCAGACCAGGACGGGAGCATGCGAAGTTACGCCCGGGCCATGCAAAAGTTTAATGCAGAACAGGCAACCCGCAGCGACCCGCAGAATATAACTTATGCACAATGGTATCCGCTTGGTCCTTCAGAAGTGAAACATCCTGTGCTGGCTCAGTTAGGCCAAATATATTCGCTATGGGTTGACACTACTGATTATCAGACAATCTATGCAGGCAGCAACACAGGAGGAGCCTGGGTAACCCGGGATGGCGGAAACAACTGGGCCTCCATGACAGGTGATTTATTTACCACCGGTGTTTTATCCATACAGGTCAATCCAAAAGACAATAATCATATTTTCCTGGGGACAGGCTACTGGAGTTTTGGCCGCTCATACGGCACAGGCCTGCTGGAGAGCAAAAACGGAGGCGTTACCTGGTCGCAGAATTCATTGAATAATGACATCATCAGCAATCAGTTTGTGGTTCAGAAACACAGGATTCATCCGGCATCGCCCGATACCATGCTTGCTGTGCTTAATACTGAATTCAATATAAAAGGTGTTGTTTTGCAAAGTACCGATGGCGGAATGAGCTGGCAAAACGTTTATGAAGCGCCCAAAGCCATGCTGTTTGCCATCAACCATCAACCCGGAAATCCCAACAGGGTTTATATAAGCGGCGACCGTTTGCTCCGCAGCGATGATGCAGGCGCTTCCTGGAATGATCTTACCTATACATTGCCATTCGATACCAATTTTATGCCTTTGCGTCTTCAGGTGGCCTTTACCGAAAAAAATCCCGACCTGATGATGGTATATTGTGAAACACATGATACAACCGCAACTATTCCGGGGCCGAGGAAATACTTGTTCAGGTCATTTGACGGAGGGGAAACCTTCCACAGACTGCTGATGAAACACGAACCACTGGCAGGTTACTGGAAAATGCAGTTTGCCATATCCCCCTCCAGCAATAATGAGTTTTACCTGGGCGGTGTATGGCTTTTCAAATACAGAATTGAAGGCGATTCAGCGAAGTACATCTACAGCAGCGACCATAAATATCATGTTGATGTAAGAGATCTGCATATATTTCAAGGGGATACTGCTGATATAATGTTTATGGCCAATGATGGCGGCGTAAGCCGTTCCGACAACGGAGGAGAATACTGGTACGATATTACCCGCAATGGTATGCAGATTCTGCAATTACACAACATCAATACAGGCGAAAATACCGATATGATGTATGGCGGGCCGCAGGATGCAAACCTTTCCTTTTACAATTTCAAAACCAAAGAATGGTCGAGGAATAATAAAGTGAGTGATGCTTACGAAGGTGCTGTTGATTACAACGATCCAAAAATTGTATATCTGGTGGGAGTGCCGCCCAAAATGAACCAACCCAATATGTTTCTGAAAAAGTCAGTGGACGGAGGCCTGACCTTTGCAGTTAAAGGGATTTCAGATACCACTGAGATCGGGCGTTGGGATAAACCTATGGAAATGGATCCGGTTGACCCGAATATCATTTACATAGGTGTAAGAAATGTCTGGAAATCGGTGGATGGAGCTGAAACTTTTACCAGGATAAGCGATTTCCCGGGTTTAAATGATCCTAAATTGAAAGTTATAAAAGTAGCACCTTCGAACCGGAATGTAATTTATGCTGCATTTGAAAATCCTGACTGGGCGCAGCCCAATCAGCCCAAGCTTTTTGTTACCCCTGATGGTGGATCGCGCTGGATCAATATCACCCCTTCGGGGCCCAGCATCAACTTAAACTATGCAGGAATCGGCGACATTGCCATAGATCCCCAAAACCCGCAGAGAATATGGCTGGCAATGGTCAATACCTGGCATGACCGCCGATGCTACCGCAGTGAAGACGGTGGTTTATCGTGGCACAACTTTTCGGAAGGATTGCCTGACTTGCCGGTAAACAAGATTAAATTTGTAAAAGGAGCCGGATATGATGTGCTGCTGGCGGCTACCGATGGCGGCGTATACTATCGCGACGCCCGGATGAATGAATGGGTACCTTTTGGAACCGGTTTACCCAAAACCCTGATAGCTGACCTGGAAATCAGCTACAGCCGCAACAAAATAATTGCAGGCACTTTTGGCAGAGGCTTATGGGAAGCAGAGCTTTGCCTTCCGCTGGAAGATGAAGCCCTGGTAATCAGCGATAACCAAAGCTGGACTACCGACCGGAATGTGCTCCAGGATCTGATTATCGAACCCGGCGCAAAACTTACCCTCAAATCACATATTGAAATGGGACGGGGCAGGCAGATTATAGTAAAACCCGGCGGCTCATTCAGAATGGAAGGCGGTTCGATCAACAGCAACTGCGCTGATCTGTGGAAAGGAATCAAAGTTTATGGCAAAGCCGGTTCTGAAGACGCAAGCGATCATGGCAGTGTATTCCTGGGTTTCGGCGCAGCGCTCAGAAATGCCATTACCGCCATCGAAACTTTTGCGGTTGATGATAACGGTGAAATTATCGCACATCAGGGCGGTGGTATTATTGAAGCCCGAAACGCTGTTTTTCAAAACAACAGAACAACTGTAATATTAAAGCCCAATCCGGCAGGCCATTTGTCAGGGTTTAAACTTTGCCGGTTTTCATCAACTGATTCTCTGACAGATGGTTCACTACCCGGAGATTTTGTGGTTATGGAAGGTATTCATGGAATCAGCTTTCTGAGCTGCCAGTTTGAAAACAGTCTTCCGGCATCCGTTCAGCCTCAGTATCAGCGTGGTGCAGGCATCAGAAGCTTTAATTCATCATTCATTGTAGATCGTTTCAGTACCGATTCCATTCCTTTCGGATTAAATTCAGAACCAGTTTTCAGGTTACTTTCTGCCGGAATTTATGCTGCTTCATCACTCCCCGGCAATTTCGTTTCGGTAAAAAATGCAAAGTTCGACCGCAACCTCAGCAGCATCTATTTTGCAGGAACCGGGCTTGCTGAAGTAAGCGGCAGCGATTTTAAAATGGGGACAACCAACACACCCGACAGCATAAAACCAGTAACCTCAGGTATTTACCTCGACCAGACCACTCGTTTTCTGATAACCGGAAATATTTTTACAGGGCCGGTTTCGAGCATTATGCCTCAATCGAAATCAGCCGGAATAGTAGTAAACCAAAGCGGAGATAAAAACAACATTATCTCAGGGAATACTATCAGGAACCTCAATTATGCATTGCTGTTGCAGAATAACAACCGAAGCCAAACCGGAGGTTCAGGCCTCAGGATACTGAACAACTGGTTTGCTTCCAACGAATATGACATCACCATAACTACCAATCAGCCTGCTGACAATCCTGGCATTGCATTGCATCAGGGCGCTCCTGCCCACGAAATGCTGGAGGCTGCCGGAAACCACTTCAGCTATGGCAAATGGAGGCGGGATGGAGACATTCATAATGAAGGCAAACGGTTTTTCTATTTTCATGAGATTCCTGCTGAAGGATTAAACCAGAAACCGGCCAATGCTTTTGGAATTGAACAGGTTCAGAGCAGTGGACATTGGGTAACCGACAGTACTTACTTGCCGGAATTTATCAGAGCATATCAGCATTCACCTGAAGAAACTCTTACTGTGCTCGGCATTCAGGCACAAAACCTGCACAGCACCCTGCAAGCCAACACCGACGGCGGCAACACTCTGTCTCTGTTAAGCGATATATCATCCTCAAATGGGTACAATGCCCCTGAAATTCATGCCCGGGTAATGAAAAGCGCTTCATTCCTCAGCGATACAGCATTGCTTGAACTGGCAAAAAATTATTATTATCCCGATCATATGCTTGCTGAAGTTTTCAGCGCCAACCCGCAGTTTTTCAGGAACAAGGCATTGGTTGAGGCTTTAAATCAGCGCGAACCAGAAATGCCGGCATATATGCTGGTGGAGATTTCAAAACATTTTAAAGAATACTCCGAAAAAGAACTTGCTGAAGCAAAACTATCCTACACCGAAGCAGCGCTTAATCACTTAGTTACAACAAAACTGGCCACCTCCGGACATAGTGTCGCCGGAAAACAGGGAATTCTTGCCATGGCTGCCAATGCAGGAGAAGAAGCAGATTATGAGTCTGCAGTACTGGCAATATCGGCATATGGCTTGCTGGGTGATTCGTTAAAAACAACCCAATTGCTCACCAGACTTTCCAATGAATTTCCTGCAAAGGCCAATGAAACCGAAAAGCTGGCCTCGCTGTTGGCGATGCATGACAAATACTTTGGATCAGGAAACGAAGCAAGGCCTGTTTCGAATGCCGACAGCCTGATGATGATTAATCTGACGAAAGAAAAAAGCCGGGGAGTAAGCGCCAGAAACATGCTGATATACAAAGACATGATCAGCTATCGTGAGCCATACATCTTGCCTGGCCCCATGATTCCGGATACAGTGCCAGCACTGCCACCGGTTGTGTTTACCGAAACCGGCTTCAGCATCATGCCTGTTCCGGCCAGAGAATATGTGATTGCAGATTATTTTACCGATAAAGCTTTTTCGTCTGCTGTCATTACCATCCATTCCGTAACGGGAAAATTTATCAGGAATATCCCGCTGGATGGGCCTTACGGCCGGAAACTCATTTCTATCCACGATCTCAAACCCGGAGTTTATATTTTCTCCTATAGTGTAAACAACGAGCAAATCAGCAAACAGAAGGTCTTGGTCAGTCATTGATTACCTTAATCGGCATCTTCCAAATTATTTAGACCGATTCTAATTTAGGCTTTTCTCTCAAAAATATTTGACAGGAAAGCAAAAAGCACTTATTTTTGTATTAGTAAATACTATTCAGTACTTATTTACTGATATAATATCAGACTTTATGAGAAGACTTTTCAGAATCCTTACCCCTCCGCCCCGGTGGCAACTTCCGGTAATTTTAATGCTGGGAGTAATGACCGGCATTATACTGCTGCTCATCAGGGCTTCCAATGCGCACTCTTATTTATCAGACGATCCGGAGACCTGCATCAACTGCCATGTGATGAATTCGCAGTACGCCTCATGGAATCACAGCAGTCACCGCGAGGTTGCCACCTGCAACGACTGCCATGTGCCGCAGGACAACGTTTTCAGAAAGTATTATTTCAAGGCCATGGATGGCATGCGACATGCTACCATATTTACTGCCAGGGCAGAGCCACAGGTTATCAGAATCAAGCAGGCGGGCATTAATGTGGTTCAGGAGAACTGCATACGATGTCATCAGAACCTGGTAAATATGGTTAGCGTGGTTGAAGTAACCGGCGAGAATCACAAAACCGGGGCTGGCATGCGCTGCTGGGATTGCCACCGCGAAACGCCGCATGGTACGGTTCGCAGTCTGGCGTCATTCCCACATTCGCTGGTGCCACAGCTTAATTCGGTAACACCCGAATGGATCAATCAGTATTTAAAAGAAAAAAAATAACAGAAACACACACAACATGGAAACAAACACTACATCAAAACGCAAACCCTGGGTAAACTGGCTGTTGTTTGCAGCCACGGTTATTGTGGTTTTTGCATTGGGACTGCTGGCCTCGTCGGTAATTGAACGCCGCAGCGAAGCCAAACTTTATTTTCAGATGGCAAAGGAAATTCCCGACTGGGAGCCACGCAATGAAGTTTGGGGAGCGAATTTCCCTCGTCAATTCGAAACCTACACCAGCACACTTGATACAACATTCCAGAGTGCACATGGTGGATCGGCGATGATAGATTATCTTGAAAAATATCCTGAGCTGGTAGTAATGTGGGCTGGTTATGCCTTTTCGCGCGACTACAATCAGGGCCGCGGCCATTATTATGCAATTAAAGACATCAGGGAAACCTTGCGCACCGATGTTCCGCAACCCGGCACCTGCTGGACCTGCAAAAGCACCGATGTGCCCCGGCTGATGAACGAAATGGGTGTTGAGAATTATTATAAAACCCCCTGGGCAGAATTGGGGCATGAGGTTGTAAATAATATCGGATGCCAGGATTGCCACGACCCGAAAACCATGGACCTGAGAATTACCCGTCCGGCTTTGGCCGAAGCATTTCAGCGTCAGGGCAGGGACATCAGCAAAGCCACCCATCAGGAAATGCGCTCACTGGTATGTGCACAATGCCACGTGGAGTATTATTTCAAAGGCGATGGCAAATACCTGACTTTCCCCTGGGACAAAGGGTTTACTGCAGAAGACATGGAAGCTTATTTTGATGAAGTTGAGCATGTAGACTGGGTACACAAACTTAGCCGCACCCCTATGCTCAAGGCGCAGCATCCCGATTACGAACTTTATATGACAGGAGTTCATGCCGACCGCGGAGTTGCCTGCGCCGATTGCCACATGCCCTACAAACGCGACGGAGGTATGAAATTTACTGATCATAAAATTCAATCGCCGTTAGCCAACATTGCAGGATCATGTCAGGTGTGTCATCGCGAAAGCGAAGCCAAGCTGCTGGCCAATGTTTATGACAGGCAACATAAGGTAGAAGAACTCAGAAGGATTGTTGAAACTACACTAGCCCGCGTACACATTGAAGCCAAAACCGCCTGGGATAACGGAGCTACCGAGGAAGAAATGGCACCGGTACTTAAACTCATTCGTCACGCACAATGGCGCTGGGATTATGTAGCAGCAGCCAATGGCCTTGGATTTCACTCTCCGGCAGAAGCCCTCAGAATTTTGGGCACTTCAATTCAGAAGTCGCAGGAGGCCAGGATTCTAATGACAGAAATTTTCGTAAAGAAAGGGGTTAAAACCCCTATTGAACTGCCTGACATTTCAACAAAAGAAAAAGCACAGGAATACATTGGCCTTGAAATGCCAGCGCTGATGAAAAAGAAAAGCGAATTCCTCACTGCAGTTGTTCCTGAATGGATTGCCAAAGCTGCTGAAAGAGAATCAAAAATGAATAAATAAACTGAAGGGTAACCCAAACTGAACAGCTGCAGACTACTTTGCAGCTGTTTTTATTTTCCGGAAACCGGAAATCCTGAAGAAATCCATCAAACCTTTGTGCTTAAAAAATGTTTTGAAGGCAAAACACTACATTTGCGAACTAAATTCTGAAATATGCTTTGCATCATCCGACACGAAACCGACCCTTACTTTAATCTGGCTGCCGAAGAATATGTGCTGAAAAACTTTGAGCGCGATACTTTTATGTTGTGGCGCAACGAGCCATCCATTATTGTTGGCAAACATCAGAACACCCTTGCCGAAATCAATGCCGATTATGTTAAAGAAAACAAAATCAAGGTAGTAAGGCGATTGTCAGGAGGAGGCGCGGTGTTTCATGACCTGGGAAACCTGAATTTTACCTTCATCGCTTCAGGAGAGAATCACCAGCTGGTAGATTTCAGAAAATTCACACAGCCCATTTTGGAGGTACTTCAGAAACTGAACATCGAAGCCAAATTCGAAGGCCGCAATGACCTCACCATAGAAGGCAGAAAATTTTCGGGCAACGCTGAACATGTTTATAAGAACAGAGTATTACATCACGGCACGTTATTGTTTTCAGCCATTATGGCCGATTTGTCGAGTGCATTAAAAGTTGATCCCGATAAATTTCAGGACAAGGCTGTAAAATCGGTACGCAGCCGGGTAACCAACATCAGTGAACATCTTAAAGAACCTCTTACGGTGCTTGAATTCAGGGAGCTGATCCTGAAACATGTGATGGAATCTACACCCGGAGCTGAACTTTATAGCTTTACCGAAAAAGATATTGCTGCCATAAGCAAACTCAGAGATGAGAAATACATAAGCTGGGAGTGGAATTTTGGATATTCACCAAAATATAACTTCAGGAAAGCGGTAAAAACCAATGGTGGAAAATTAGAAGTAACACTCGAGGTAAACAATGGTATTATTGAAAAAGCCAGATTTTACGGAGACTATTTCAACAAGGCCGATCCTGCCGAGATTGAATCGGCACTTTCAGGAACCGCGCATAATGAGGAAGCCATCAGAGAGAAACTTTCTGGCTTTAACATTCCGGAGTATTTCCTGAATGTAAGCAGTGAAGAGTTGATTACTTCACTTTTCTAAAACCTGCAAACGTTTGCTGAACATTAGTACAGGCTGTTTGTTTAACACAGGCTTAACATATTAAACCAACCACAACTAATGGAAGCACAACAGGTATTTGACAGGCTCTGGGCCGATTATATTGCACAAAACCCCGCAGCCAAAAGAGTTTATGACCTCTTCACCGGCGAAGGAGAAACCGTTTACAACGACCACATTGCATTTCGTACATTTAATGATCCCAGAATCAATGTAGAAGTCCTTTCTCAGGAATTTCTTAAAGTAGGCTATGAGTACAAGGGATCGTATCATTTTGAACAGAAAAAACTGAATGCCAAGCACTTTGAGCACAAAACCTTCAAAGATGCACCCAGGGTATTTATCAGCGAACTGCTGGTAGAAGAATTTTCGCCGTTTCTTCAGGAAACCATCCGTGGAATAATAGATACCATTCCATCAGGCATGACCGGAAAAAGTGATTTGATTTACGCTGGTAATTTATGGGGCACTCCCTCATACGAAGTTTATGAAACCCTGCGCAAGGAATCGGAGTACGCTGCCTGGGTTTATGTTTACGGTTTCAGGGCCAACCACTTCACGGTAAGCATCAATGGCCTTAAAAAATACGATACCATCAGGAAAGTGAATCAGTTTTTAAAAGACAGCGGATTCATCATCAATGCCTCAGGTGGCGAAGTGAAGGGTACACCCGAAGAATTGCTGGAACAATCGAGCATCATGGCTGGTATTTTACCTGTTAAGTTCAAGGAAGGAACTTTTGAAATTCCATCCTGTTATTATGAATTTGCCATGCGATATCCTGATGCCGACGGAAAATTATACTCAGGATTTATTGCAAAATCGGCTGATAAGATTTTTGAAAGCACCGATTTTTACAAAAAATAATTTGTTGTTGATTTAAGTGGACAATCCCGGTAGTATTTTTATTGCCGGGATTTTGTTTTCAACTTGACATAAGTTTTGGGTGAACTTTTGAAAAACAGTTCAGAAACAATGGAAATTCATACTTTTGAAACATCAAATCAACAGGCTAAATTTCTTCATAACAAATAATCTACCCCAATGATTCCGGTAAATAAATGGAATGAGTTGCGTGCCAGAATAAAAGGCGATCTATTTACGGGCGATACCATGCGATTGCTTTATGCAACCGATGCCTCAGCTTACCGCGAACTGCCGGCAGCGGTGTGCCGCCCCAAAGATGCAGAAGACATTCGCATTTTGATTGACTTTGCACGCAAGATGAAACTCCCCTTAATTCCCCGCACAGCTGGCACTTCGCTTGCCGGTCAGGTAGTTGGAAGCGGCCTGGTGGTGGATGTTTCAAAATACATGACCCAAGTACTGGAACTAAATATTGAGGAGCGCTGGGTAAAGGTAGAGCCAGGTGTGGTGCTTGATGAACTGAACAAACTGCTGGAACCACATGGTTTGTTTTTCGGACCAGAGACTTCTACTTCAAACCGCTGCATGATTGGCGGAATGGTGGGCAACAACTCATGCGGCTCACACTCATTGGTTTACGGCAGCACCCGCGATCATACCCTTGAAATAAAAGCCATTCTTAGTGACGGGACCGAAGCCATTTTCGGAAATACTGACAATAAAACATTTGCTGAAAAGCTGGAGTTGCCCAATCTTGAAGGAGAAATCTACCGGAATATCAACACCATCTTAACGAATCCTGACAATCAGCGCGAAATAAGAAATGAATATCCCGATCCCCGGATTGAAAGGCGCAACACCGGATATGCATTGGATTTGTTACTTGAATCAGAGCCCTTTACCAACAACAAACCCGAATTTAACTTTTGCAGATTACTTGCAGGATCAGAAGGTACCCTTGCATTCAGCACTGAAATAAAACTTAATCTGGTTCCGCTGCCGCCTCCCGTAAAGGCACTGATCTGCGTACATTGCGCTACTCTTGATGATGCCTTCAAAGGAAATCTGATTGCACTGCGGCACCAGCCGGTGGCAGTTGAGTTGATTGACAGCTTCATTCTGGAGCGCACCAAAGACAATATTGAACAGCGGAAAAACCGCTTTTTTATTCATGGAGAACCGGCTGCAATACTCGTAGTGGAACTGGCCCTGGAATCGCGTGAAGCCATTGACAAATTAGCTTCGGAGCTCGAAGCTGACATGCGCAAGGAAGGATATGGCTATCACTTTCCGGTGGTTTACGGCAGCGACATTAACAAGGTTTGGGCATTGCGCAAAGCCGGCCTCGGACTGTTGTCGAACGTTCCCGGTGACAAAAAACCAGTGGCAGTTATCGAAGATACGGCTGTAAATCCTGATGTGCTGCCCGATTACATGAACGATTTCAGGGAAATGCTTTCAGGACTGGGATTAGACTGCGTTTATTATGCACATATTGCCACAGGTGAGTTGCATCTGAGACCGGTGCTCGATCTCAAAGACCCGCATGATGTTGAGCTTTTCCACACTGTTGCCCTGGAAACTGCAAAATTGGTAAAGAAATACCATGGCTCTTTAAGCGGGGAACATGGCGACGGCCGGCTCAGGGGTGAGTTTATTCCGCTTATGCTGGGCGATCATAATTACAGTTTATTAAAAGAAATAAAAAGAACCTGGGACCCGGAAGGCATCTTTAATCCCGGAAAAATTACCGATACCCCCCGCATGAACACCAGCCTGAGGTTTGAACCCGGGCAAAAAACCAAAGAAATTGAAACCATTTTTGATTTCAGCGAAACTTTGGGGATTGTTAGGGCTGCGGAACAATGTAATGGTTCGGGCGATTGCCGCAAATCGGAACAATTTGCCGGAACCATGTGTCCCAGTTATCAGGCCACACGCGACGAAAATACCACCACCAGGGCAAGAGCAAATATTCTCAGAGAGTTTCTTACCCGCTCCCAAAAAACAAATCCCTTTGATCATCAGGAGATTTACGAAATTATGGATTTGTGCCTTTCGTGTAAAGGTTGTAAATCAGAGTGCCCTTCAAACGTGGATATAGCCAAATATAAAGCCGAATTTCTCCAGCATTATTATGATGCAAATGGTGTTCCGCTGCGTACCAGAATGATTGCCTATATCACTACTTTTAACAAACTGGGAAGTTTGCTGCCACAGGTTTACAACTTTGTTCTCAAAAATGCATTTTTGTCGGGGATAATGAAAAAAGTACTCGGTTTTGCACAAAAAAGATCTATACCGCTGTTGCATAAAACCACCCTGAGAAAATGGCACAGGAAAAATCAATCCAATCCCGAAAACGGCAGAACTGTATATTTATTTGCCGATGAGTTTACCAATTACAATGACGTTGAAGTTGGGATAAGTGCCATAAAATCACTGAACAGACTGGGATACAAAGTTATCATTCCGAACCATTTCGAAAGCGGACGCACATTCCTGAGCAAAGGTTTGTTGCGGAAAGCTGCCGGTTTAGCTACAAAAAATATTAATTTACTTACTCCCTTAATTACCGAAGATGCACCGCTGATTGGAATTGAACCTTCGGCCATTCTCACATTCAGGGATGAGTACATTGACCTAACCCGGGGAGAATTGAAAGACAAGGCCAGAGCACTGGCCAAAAACTGCCTTTTGTTCGAGGATTTTATCATGCGCGAAGTTGCTGCCGGCAGAATTGACAAAGCGGCATTCAGGAGCGATGCAAGAAACATCAGATTGCACGGACATTGCCACCAGAAAGCACTTGCCGGAACAGCTTCTACCAGGCAGATGCTTTCATTGCCAGCGAATTACAAGGTAGAGGAAATCAAATCGGGGTGCTGTGGCATGGCTGGTTCATTCGGCTACGAGGCTGAGCATTACCAGGTTTCCATGAATGTTGGTGAGTTGGTGTTGTTTCCAGAAGTGAGGAAAACCTCAGCAGAAACCACCATTGCCGCTCCGGGAACCAGCTGCAGACATCAGATCAGCGACGGTACCGGGCGAAAAGCCCTTCATCCGGTGGAGGTTTTCCTGGAAAGTCTGAACTAAAGGAAATACAATCCGGTTTTAGTATTCTTTTAGCAATAAAGCCTTACCTGTCAGGGCTTAAGGCTCAATTATGAATTCTCAGAACCCTGAAAATTAATATCGCATCTGAAGGTTACTTCCAGCATAAACATTGATTAACAGAAGATATCATTTGTGTCAGGAAAATCCTGAAAAAATCCGAACCTGAGATTCCAGGTTATCCGGGCATAAATCTCAATAGAACTTACAACAACTCCTGATGATCCATAAATACATAATAATCACGCATTAACCAAAAGTTTGCTGGAAATCAGATTTTTGATATTTTTGCAGTACAACATTTGAATGTGGCTCAGGAGATTGTTGCTTAGATTTATTCATCTCACGACCTGTTGATTCAGGTTTAAAAGTTTATATTATGAACTCCGGGCCGGCTCACCAATCGTTCACAACCGATTTCTATGTTCAGCTGATTGATTCGCTGAAAATTCCCCTTTTTATTATTGATTCTGAAACTCTCAGATTTATCTCTGCAAACCAGGCGGCTTCTACTTTTGCCGGCTATACAACCTCAGAAATAAAATTCCTCACTTTTGCCGATGTATTTGAGTTAAACGGCAAAAATTCTATCTTTTCAGAGGAACTTCCGGTGAATACTACTGCGAAAATTAAACGGAAAAATGGAGAATGTATCCCATTAACTATTGAGGTTCAATCAATTAAATTATCAGAAACACAGGTTTATCTGATAACAGTTTTACCAGCTGAAAACCCGAACAAAAGCAGTAATCTTCAGGCAAATGAAAATCATGATTTAAGCCAAAGCATCACAGATAATCTGAGGGACATTGTTTTCAGGTTCCTGCCAGATACTACTCTGACTTTCGTAAATAAGGCTTATTGCGAAAACTTCAATCTGAAGCGTGAAGAAATTTTAGGCCGGCCATTTTTAGATTTTGTTCAAAAAGAAGAGCATTCCCGGATTAAGAATCACATCAGGCAGATTACCAAAAACAAATTACCGGTTCAATACGAGTATCTCGAAAAACTGCCTGATGGCAGCGAAATCTGGTGGGAATGGCATGATGTACCTATTCTTGACAGGGATGGGCAAGTCGTAGAAATTCAAACCACAGGCCGGCTGATCACCGAAAGGAAACTATCGGAGGAAATTCTCAGAAAAAGTGAAAAAGAGATAGCTGCTTTTTTGAATTCTGTTCCAGATCTTGTTTTCTGGGTTAATAACAAGGGGCAGTACCTTAAGGTTCTTGCCAATGACAAGAAATTACTGCTGATCCCGGCTGAAAACCTGGTTGGAAAATACATAACAGAGCTATTGCCCGAAGAAGAAGCAAGGCAATCAATGGAAATGCTGAGAAAGGCATTTTCGAAAGGCGAAATGGTTACTTATCAGTATTCGCTTGATTTGCCTGAGGGCCGCCGGTATTTTGAGAACAGAATCATTCCGCTTTCGGATGTTGAAGCCTGTTCCATGATAAGAGACATAACCGAAAAATGCCTGACTGATCTCTCACTAAAATGGAACAATACTTTGCTTGGCGCCATTTCAGGGAATTCGCCCTGGGCTTATTATGTTGTGGATAACAGAGATGAAAGGATTCTGTATTTTAATCAGCGGTTTGTTGATATCTGGAATCTGTCAGAAAAACAAACGTTGCTGAATGAAGGAAAATTAAATAATAAAGACATCATTAATCTTTGTGTTGAATTGATCAGGGAACCTGAAAAATACAAAGATTCCTGCCTGAAACTCAGAAGCCTGGAATATGAAGGGCTGAGTGATGAACTGATGATTTTAAAGGATGGAAGAGTTATCAGAAGGTATTCTGCCCCGCTCAAGGATGATACAGGAAATATTCTGGGCCGGCTCTACACTTTCGAAGACAGCACTGCCGAGGTAAAAAGCAGGGAAGCATTGGCAGAGAGCGAGTTGCGCTGGAAATTTGCCATTGAAGGTAATGGTGATGGTCTTTGGGACTGGGATGTGGCAAATAGCGAAGTTTTCTTTTCTGACAATTGGTTTATCATGCTGGGGTATACACCTGGTGAATTGGAAAATAACCTGAAAACCTGGGCCGAAAGAGTGCATCCTGATGATATGGCCATGGTTAGCTCCGAAATTGAGAAATACTTTAACGGACTCACCGGAATATATGAAACAGAGCACAGGGTAAAATGTAAAAATGGAGAGTATAAATGGGTACTCGACAGAGGCATAGCGGTTGAGCGAACCCCCGAAGGAAAACCCCTGAGACTGATTGGCACTCATCATGATATAACTTTGAGAAAAATTCATGAGGCAGAAATAAAAGAAAAGAACCTCAAACTTGACTCCAACAACCGCCTGCTGCAGGATATTTTTGACATGATACCACTGAGGTTGTTCTGGAAAGATAAAGAAGGACGATATCTGGGCTGCAATCAATTGCTGGCTGAAGATGCCGGCCTTGAAAATAAAGAGCAGATCATTGGCTTAAGCGACACAAAATTAGCATGGAAATCAAATGCAGAGAAATACAGAGCCGACGATCTGGAGGTGATGCAAACAGGCATACCTAAATTAAATTACGAAGAACCGCAGGCAAACGAGAATGGTCAGTTATTATGGCTGAGAACATCAAAAATCCCCATGTATAATGAGACCGGAGAAATTGCCGGTATTTTTGGTGCATACGATGATATAACAAAAGAAAAAGAGAGTGAAGAAAACCTCAGGAAAAATGAACAATTCCTTTCGGAACTGCTAAAACTGAGTAATCATTTACTTACCCTGAATGACCAGAAGGATCTTCTCAACCACATGGGGCAGAGCATCCCCGCTATGTTCAATGCACAGCACTGCTATATAACAGCGTGGGATGAAAATGAAAAAAGAACTATTCCCTTAAGCGGCTACAGCAAAACTGATGTTGCTGACACCCCGGCAGATGAAATAAAGGAAAAAACCTTAACCAGTTCTTTGCTTGAATATGGCAATGTAATTGCCGTGGAAGATGTAACCAATTCTGAATGGTTAAGCCCCAAAATAGCGGCACATTACCCCGAAAAGTCATTGCTTGGTTTGCCCATAGCTACAGGTGGGGTGCGTTATGGTGCTTTGCTGGTGGGTTATCATCAGCCGCATAAGTTCAATTCATCTGAGATCAGCCATGCCCGCTTAGCCAAAGACATCTTTTCGCTGATTATTGCAAGATCAAATTATCAGAACGACCTCGACAAGAGCGAAAAACTCATGCGTTCATTTATTGAAAATGCGCCTGTCGGGATTCTGGCTGCCAATTCGCAGGGCAAGTACGTTATTGGTAATCAGGCTTCTGCCGACTTCTTTGGTTATAAGCTTGAAGAATTGTTAAACCTTGGCATCAGCGATGTGCTGCATCCCGATTCCGCTGAAGAGGGATGGAATCATTTTCAGCAATTGATGGCCAAGGGCACCTCCATTACCGATGCCAAGCTGATCAAAAAAGATGGCACTGTATTCTGGAGCACGGTTCATGGAGTAAAACTATCTGATGATCTTTTGCTCTCATTTCATTTTGATATTACCGATAAAATCAATGCCCGTGAAGCGCTGTCGGCTGAAAAAAATCTGCTTCAGACCCTGCTTGACTCCATTCCAGAAATGGTATTTTATAAAGATACCCGGCACAGGTATGTGGGCATAAACAAAGAATTTTCAAGGATAACCGGATATAGTGCAGAGGAAGTAACAGGAAAAACTGATGCAGAAATATTTGGTGATAAAGATGCCGAGTTTTACATCCTGGAAGATGAAAAAGTTATGAAAACTCTGATTCCAAGAAAAATAGAGGACACCGTTGTTGACTCACATGGAAACAGACTGATGACAGAAACCCTGAAAGCTCCTTATTTTGATCACGAAGGCAATCTGAAAGGAATATTGGGAGTAAGCCGCGATAATACTGAGAGATTCAGGTTTCAGGAAATGCTCAAAAGCAAGGAAGCATGGATGCGGGGATTGCTCAGTTCAATGAAAGACCTCATCTTTGTAATTGACCGGGATGGAATTTTTATTGAGTTTTACAATTCCTGGAATAATACAGGTCTGTTTACAACTCCTCAAAATTTTCTGGGAAAGAATTATACAGAAATTTTACCGGAATCACTTACATTAAAACTAACTAATGCGCTGGAAGGAATAAAATCCGGAGAAACCATGCGCTCATTCAGTTATTCTATTCCGGTTCATGGAGAGACCTTCTGGTTTCAGGCAATCATCAGCCCGATTTTAATTGACGGTGAGAACATTGATTCGTACATAGCTGTTACCCGCGATGTTACTGCCGAAACTCTCGCTACCATGCAGCTTGATGCAGAAAGAAAGTTGTTTCTTGAAGGACCAACTGTAATTTTTAAATGGAAGGTTACCGAGAACTGGCCTGTGGAATACGCATCTCCCAATGTTGCTGAGCTGCTGGGATACTCACCCGAAGAACTTACCGACTCTGAATTCAGATATGGAGATTTGCTGCATCCCGATGACAAAGAAAAAATAGGCGATGAGGTAAGCTATAATCTGAACTTTAAAAACAACTATTTCAGCCAGGAATACAGACTAAGAAGAAAGGACGGGCATTACATTGTAATAGCTGACCATTCTACAGTTTACCGGAATAACAGCGGAGAGGCAGTTTCCATACTTGGATACCTGCAGGATATTACCAATTCCAAAGAACTGGAAAACTCACTGGTTTACAGAGCTGCATTACAGCAGATTCTCATGACAACTGCCGCCGGCTTTATCAATGCACCATTTGAGGAACTCGATACGGCAATTGACAATGCGCTGGCTGAAGTAGGCCGGTTTGTGGGAGCAGACAGGGCATATCTGTTTGAATACGATTTCATTAACCGAATAGCCAAAAATACTCATGAGTGGTGCAATGCTGGCATTGAACCCGAAATTGAAAACCTTCAGGACACGCCTATGGATGCGTTTGAAGATTGGCTGAAAGTGCATCAGGCTGGTAAAACAATGCTGATCAATGATATAACAGAGCTTCCTGAAAAAGGCGTGAGGGAGATTCTCGAACCTCAGGGGATAAAATCATTGATTGCCGTACCCATGTACCATCATGACAAATTGCTTGGTTTTATTGGTTTTGATGCAGTAAATGAAATCAAATACTGGAGCGATACCGAACGGGAATTGCTCAGGTTTATGGCCGAATTATTCACCAATGCAAGAGTAAGGGTTCAGTATGAGGAAAAAATCAGGCAGAGTGAAGAAAGGTTCAAAAGTATTTACGAGAACACAACTATTGGATTGTACAGAACTACACCTGAAGGAAAAATTCTTATGGTCAATCCGGCTCTGGTGAAAATGCTCGGTTATGAATCTGAAGAAGAAGTACTAAATATTAATCTTTCGGAAAGCGGTGTATTTGAATCGGAGAGAGAAAAGTTTATCAATGAGATAAACAAAGCTGGTTTAATTTTTGGATTTGAAACCATATGGAGCAAAAAAGATGGGTCAAAGATTTTTGTAAGAGAAAGCTCCCGGGCATTTTACAATAACGAAGGCAAAATTGAATTTTTTATCGGATCGGTTGAAGATGTAACACAACGCCATCTTGCAGAAAATGCCCTGCTTGAAAGTGAAGAAAAATTCAGGCAACTGGCTGAAAATGTAGACAGTATATTCTGGATTGTTGACAATCTTTCAAAAGAAGTTCTGTACATTAATCCGGCGTATTCAAACATATTCGGAGAAGCTGAGGCAACATTGCTCAGGAACTTTACTTTTATTCTCCAACACGCCTACCCCAACGACAAAGCAGATTTGATAAGGAGTTTCAAAGCCTATACAAAAGGTGATGAACTAGACACCGAAGCCAGATTTCTTTCCAAGGAAAAAGAGATCAGGTGGTTCAGACTCAGGAGTTTTGCTATCAGGAATGAGGGTGGTGATATCATCAGACATGCAGGCATTGCCACCGACATCACCACCATGAAAAAGGCTGAACAATCGCTCATCGAGTCTCTTGAAACCGAGAAAAGATTAGGAATGCTGAAATCAAGGTTTGTTTCCATGACATCACACGAATTCAGAACCCCACTGGCAACCATTATGGCTTCGGCAGAAACTTTGCAAACCTACCGTAACCGGATGACAGATGAGCAAATCAACCAAAGAATTGAAAAAATCATCAATCAGGTTCAGCATATGAAAATACTGATGGAAGATATGCTCGACCTTTCCAGGTTAGAGTCCGACAAAAATGTATTTAACCCCAGGCCAGCCAATCTTAAAGATCTGATTAATGAGATTTTAGCTGAATTTAATGCATATTCTCCCGGTCACAAAGCCGTTGTTTTTGAATGCGATGAAGAAATTCCTGCCTTCAGTTTTGACCAGAGAGTGATGCGGCAGGTTATTACAAACCTGGTTTCCAATGCCATAAAATACTCTCCGGCCCAAAAAACTGCAAAAGTTACTTTAAAAAAGCTGGCAGAAAATATTGTAATTTCGGTTGCTGATAAAGGTATTGGAATCCCTGAAAATGACATTGCAAATCTTTTCGAACCATTTTTCAGGGCTGGCAATGTAGAGAAAATTCCGGGCACAGGACTGGGGATGGCCATTGTTAAACAGGGAGTTGCATTGCACAATGGAAGAATTGAGGTGAATAGCATTGTGAATGAAGGCACAACCATAAATTGTATTTTTGAATTGAACCAGATATGAAAACAATTCTGATTATTGAAGACGAGGCCCCGTTGCGCGAAGAAGTCGCGGAATGGCTGATTTTCGAAGGTTACAGAGTTTTTCAGGCAGAAGATGGTACCAAAGGAATGCAACTGGCATCAGCCCTGAAGCCGGATATTATTTTTTGCGATATTATGATGCCCGGAATCGGTGGATTTGATCTGGTGAAAGAACTCAGAAAACTTCCTGAAACGAGCACTATACCAGTTGTTTTGATGTCGGCTCTATCTGAAAGACAAAACGTACGCGAGGGCATGGGCGCAGGTGCAAACGACTACCTTACCAAACCATTCACCAGGGCGGAGTTACTGGAAACCCTGTATGCCAGGCTTAATGAAACCAAACTTCACACCGAAGCAAGTCAGGAAGTACTCAAAGACCTGAGATTCAGAATACTGAGCACTCTGCCACACGAACTAAAAACTCCCTTGCATGGCATCATTGGTTTTGGAGAGATGCTTCAGGAAACCCCCGGGGATTACACACCGGATGACCTCCGTGAAATTGGCTCCAGTATTAAACTATCGGGAATGAGATTATCGCGGCTGGTACAAAATTATCTTACCTTTCTGACGCTTGAGTTTTCAACCCCTTCAAGCTGGGGAGTTCCGTTATTGAATGGTTTTGACATTTACCAAACTATAATTGATGAAGCTCACAGGGTTATGCCATGTTATGGCAGAATTACTGATCTGGTTATTGATACCGCAGAAAGCAACCTTCAAGTCTCTGCTGAATTTTTTAAAAAAATCATCTTTGAATTGCTTGATAATGCCTGCAAGTTCTCAACCCCGGGAACACCGGTAACTATAGAAGGCAAAATCATTGATAACCAGTTTTATCAGATTGATTTCTGCGATACTGGAAGAGGAATGTTCCCCTCACAGATAGAATCAATCGGAGCCTTTGTACAATTCGACAGAAACCATTATGAACAACAGGGGCTTGGCCTGGGATTGGCCCTGGTTATAAAAATGGCTGAACTATCGGGCGGAAAAGTGAGGATAATCAGTGAACCCGGCAAAGGAACCTGCATAGAAATCAAATTAAAAAGAGCAAATATCTGACAGATTTAAACAAACTGCTATGCTAACCGATGAAATAAAGATACTTGTACTCGACGACGAAACCGACCTTGCTGAAGCAATTGGTATGTTTTTAAGCGACCTGCCAAATGCCATGGTAGTACAGGCAGGCCGCCCTTCGGAGGCGTTTGCCGCCATGAACCAATACAATATAGATATTGCAATAGTTGACATCAGGCTGCCCGAAATGTCAGGGCTTGAAGTGCTTAACAACATCAAGGAAACTCATCCCGAAACCGAAGTAATAATGATTTCGGCACATGGAGACATGGATGTTGTAGTTGAGTGTATGCGAAAAGGGGCTTTTGACTATTTTTCCAAACCATTTATGCTCAAAGAGTTGCAAAGTGCTGTAGAGCGAACCCGCAAGTATGTTGAGCTAAAAAAGAGGCTGGCATCGGCTGAAAAAAAACTGGAATTCATTCATGAGAATCTGGATCCGAGATTTCACCGGAAACTTACCGGAAAAAGCAAATCAATCATTGAAATTAAAAACTGGATAGAAAAAATTACAGAGTTTGAAAACCAACCCGTATTTATTACAGGGGAAACAGGCACTGGAAAAGAAGTGGTTGCCTCTCAGATTCATGCCCGCAGTAAAAGGGCAAAACAACCATTTTTGGCCTTAAACTGTACAGCTGTTCCTGAGCAATTATTTGAAAGCGAAATGTTTGGCTATAAAAAAGGGGCATTTTCAGGGGCTGAACACGACAAAGCGGGCTGGTTTGAGCTTGCCGACAAAGGCACCCTGTTTCTTGATGAAATCGGCGACATGCCTTTGCCCATGCAGTCAAAACTGTTAAGGGTAATTGAGGAAAAAAGTGTGTGGAAATTGGGCGCCACTTCAGCCATTGCTGTGGATGTTAGAATTGTTGCTGCTACCAACAGACCTGTTACTGATATGATTGCCAAAGGAACATTCAGAGAGGATTTGTATTACAGGCTTAACCTGTTTGAACTTAAAATTCCTCCGCTCAGGGAGCGCCCCGAGGATATTCCTTTGCTGATAGACGAGTTTGTAAAAGAGTATTCAGGAAGTTTGAGAAAAAAGATTCATCATATTGACAAAAAGGTTTACGAAGTATTGACTGGCTACAGTTTTCCGGGAAACATCAGGCAATTGAGGAATCTGATTGAGCGGGCAGTAATCATATGCAATTCAGGAACACTTAATTTAACTCATTTTAAACAGGCGCTGCCCGGAAATTCAAGTCCGGCTCAAACAGATCAGCTGCCCGAAAGAGTTACCCTGAATCTGGACAAAAACGAAGCGCAACTGATAACAGAAGCGCTTAAACGAAGCAAAGGCAATAAAAGCAAGGCGGCAGCCATGCTGGGAATTACACCACAATCATTGCTACGCAGACTGGATAAATTCAATCTGGAATAGGATGTAATAAGTCAATCTGAAATCCTGAAACCAAAAAGTAAAACTCAGATTCTTATTTGCACTTTCGGGAAATCCCATAATTAGCCAGCACTCTGATTAAATCATTTCGGGTTACTGGTTTACTTAACATGTCGCTAAATAAATCCGATATCTTGACTGTATTCTCCTTTTCATCGTTCAGATGGCCGGAAAAAGCCAGGATGGGAATAGCTGCATTTTTTTGCCTGATAATTGCTGCTACTTCTGTGCCACTCATATATGGCATATTCAAATCCAGAAAAACTACACTTACATCAGGATTATCATAGTACAAATCAAGGGCTTCCTTTCCGTTGGAAGCAAGCAAAATCTTATTACTGAATTGTTTGAGCGCATATTTATAGAAGGTGAGTTCTTCGGGATTGTTGTCTGCTATCAGAAAAACCACCTCTCCTGTTTTTTCTTGACCGGACTCAACAGCAGTTGCATCGCCGTGGGCAACTGTAATCTGGTTATCAACATTCAAGCTGAAACTAAATATTGATCCTTTATCTTTTTCGGTTTCAAGCGAAATTTTGCCCCCCAGCATATTAACCATTTCCGAAGAGATAGAAAGGCCAAGTCCGCTTCCCTCATATCCACGGGTAGTTGCTGTACTTTCCTGCTCAAAAATATTAAACACTGATTCCGTGTGCTCCTCAGAAATGCCACAACCAGTATCTTTTACATAGAAATTTACTCTGGAATTCTCAGAATGGTATCCAAACTCGACCTTCCCCTGCCGGGTAAATTTAATAGCATTGTCGAGAAACTGCCCTATTGATTTAGACAGAAATTCGGCATCACTGGATATCACCATGTTTTCCTGCCCTGCCGGCAGAATCATCAGTAATTCAAGCCCTTTTGCATCAGCTTTGTCTTTATAGGAATTATAAAGTTTCTCAAATATACTTTTGAGTGCAACCGACTGGTTTACAGGATATTTATTACCACTAACAATCATAGAAATATCCATATAATCGGTCACGGTTTTTATCAGCCTGTCGGCTGAAGCATTAAGCATGGGAAGCAACTCTTCTTTTTCCTGATTGGAAGTGTCGGGATCAGTGAGAATGGAGGCAAAGCCGATGATTCCATTCAAAGGGGTTCTTATTTCATGAGAAATGTTCTGCAAAAATGCAGTTTTTAACCGGTCGGCAGCCTCTGCTTTATCACGGGCAATAATCAGTTCCTTATTTTTTTCGACCAGCTCAGCTGTTCGGTCAGCTACTTTTTTCTCAAGCATATGGTTGTGTTCTTCCATTCCCGACATCAGAAAAACAGTAAACAGCAGATTTTTAATTCTAAGCCCTACTTCTATCAGATCAAAAGGTTTGGTAAGAAAATCGGAAGCTCCGGCTGTTAATGCCTTTTGCCTGGTTTGCGGATTGGCATCGGCTGTAAGCACAACAACTGGCATAAATGATTGAGCAACCCGGCCTGTTTTAATTTGTTCCATAATTTCAAACCCCGAAACATGCGGCATCATCAGGTCGAGCAGCAAAATATCGGGCTTCCAGTTTTCGATAACAGAAACTGCCTGCCGGGAATCAGACACCGTATTCAGGTTGATATATCCCTGAATGGTTAAAAATGATTCCAGAATTTCGATATTCGAATTCTGATCATCAACAATCAATATTCTGGCATCTTTCAGATCGGGTTTCATGGCTTTGCTTTTTGAATGTTAATTTTATACAATAAACTCATCAATTATTGAAAGTAAGTCGTTTACCTCGAACGGCTTGGTGAGGTATTTCTGCACTCCGGCATTCAGCAGTTTTTCCTTTTGCTGCAACATGGCATTAGCAGTAACTACTGCTACAGGAATATGTTTGGTTCTGAAATCGGAATTCAGAATCTTAAATACCTCTGAACCATGGATATCGGGCAGATCAAGATCAAGCAGAATCAAAGCCGGGCTGGTTTCTATTGCCAGCTGCAATGCATATTTACCATAGCGGGTAGATATTAAATTAATCCCCGGTCTGGCATTGTTCAGAATATTTTCAACAAGTTCAATATTGGAATTGTTGTCCTCAATGTACAAAACCAACCCCTTATTCCCTGCAACTGCAGCAGCCTCCTTTATTTCAACCGGCTTCTCCTTAAAAATAGCCTGCTGCCGGTAAGCAGCCGGTATCTCAAACCAAAATTCAGCGCCTTCTCCTTCTACACTTTCCACGCCAATTCTGCCATTCATCATTTCCACCAGTATTTTAACAACTGCCAATCCCAATCCGGTTCCTTCAATATCGGTCTTCTCAGCTGCAGCTCTTTCAAACGGAACAAATATTTTCTCAATATCATCCTTTTTTACTCCGGGCCCGGTATCTTTGATGCACACTTTAATCATTTCATGATTTGCATCTTCTTTCTGAAACACCGAAACATGAATAAAAACTTTTCCGCCTCTTACATTATACTTTATTGCATTGTGCAGCAGGTTAAGTAACACCTGATTTAACCGCTGACGGTCAGCCTTAACATACAATTGACTTGCCGGTGGCAAGGTAATTTCAATTTTTTCGTTATCGGCAATAGGTGACAGAGAGTCATTGACTTCATGAATAAGCTGGATTATATCAACGGGTTCAAGTGATAAAGATATCCGGCCTGATTCAATACGTGAAATGTCAAGTACCTCATTTATCAACTGCAATAAGTGTTTTCCGCTTTTCATGATGTGACCGACTCCCCTGCTTTGAACCTTGTTAAGTTCACTCATTTCGAGCAATTGGGCAAAACCAAGAATAGAATTCAACGGGGTTCTGAGTTCGTGACTCATTCTCGACAAAAACTCACTTTTGGCCTTATTGGCCTTTTCGGCTTCAATACGTGCCTTATTTAATTCTGCTTCGTTATTGATTCTTTCCGTTATGTCGCGTGCAGCAGCATAAACCAGATCACCTTCAGGTACACTGCGCCATTCAATATACCGGTATGAACCATCGCGATGGCGGTAACGATTTATAAAGCTGATTACCGGATTGTTATCACTCAAAATGGAGATTGAATCTATAGTATGCTGCATATCATCGGGGTGCACAAAATCAAGGAAAGCCTTACCTTCAATTTCTTTTACCGGCATTCCCAAAATGCGTTCCCAGGCCTTGTTAACTTTGATAAACCTGCCATTTAAGTCAGCTATACAGAGCAAATCAAGAGCAAGGGTAAAGAAACTTTCGAGTTCATCGGTTTTTGTTTTTAACTCCTGCTCAATCTTTTTGCGGTTTTCAATCTCAGACATCAGGTTAACATTTGCCTTTTCAAGTTCTGAGGTTCTTTTTGCAATCCTGATTTCAAGATTCTGATTCAATTCAATAATTTCTGCTTCTGCATTTTTACGGTCGGTAATGTCTTCTTTTACTGCCAGATAAGAGCTTACCTCTCCCATTTCATTTCTAACCGGTGTAATGGAGATAGATTCCCAAAAATGGCTTCCGTCTTTTCTGCTGTTTATCCATTCTCCTTTCCAGGTCTGACCAGTCCTTATGGATTCCCACATAGCTGCATAAGTAGCATCATTGGTTAAACCCGATTTCAGAATTCTTGCATTTTTCCCGATTATTTCTTCATGTAAATATCCGGTTGTAGAAAAAAACGCACTGTTCGCATATTCTATATTGGCCTCCAGATCAGTAATAAGGATGGAAACCGGACTTTGTTCCATGGCAATGGTAAGCTTTTTAATTTCACTTTCCTGAATTCTTCGCTCAGTTACATCGCGCACAAACCTGAGTACACGGGTTTCATCCAGCTTTACAAGCCTGCCCTCGAAGAATTGCATTTTATTATTTTGGAAAAATGGATACTCATAAGTGATAACCACTTCCTTTTCAAGACATTCATTAATATTTTTCAAATGCAGGCTGGCTATTGTTGGATCAAAAATGTCTTTTATATTTTTCCCCACATAGGATTTAAAACTATCATCACCGGTGCGGCGGGAGGAGCCAAGGTATTCAAGATAGTTACCATCAGCATCGGAAACAAATATAAAATCGGGCATGGCTTCAACAATAGCATTGAGCCTCAGATTCTGGCTTTTAATTTTTTCTTCAGCTTGTTTTATTGAAGAAATGTCAAGCATTGATGCTGCCAGAAATAAATTGTTTCCCGCTTCATCCTTTACCAGATTCCCATTCATTAGCGATGGGAAGGTGCTTCCATCTTTTCTAACATGACCTACTTCTGCTGAAGTAAAACCTCCCTCGGTGAATAATTTCTGAAGCAAATAATTAACTTCTGGCAAATGTTCTACTGCGTGAAGAAAAGTTAATGGTTTCCCCAGAAGTTCATCTACCTCATATCCATGCATCTTTGCAAATGCCTCGTTCACATAGAGAAGTTCGCCGTTGATACCGGCCAGCGCAGATCCATAATTTGCCTGATCGGTCATGGTGCGGAACTTAATTAATTCTTCCTGAGCATGGTGCCGCTGTGTAATGTCAGTATCAGAACCCCGGTAACCGATCAGATTTCCAGCTTTATCCTTTACAGGAACTCCATCGGTTGAAACCCAGATAATTTCCCCGTTTTTGCAAAGCACAGGATTCTCAAAACCACTGATGGGTTCAACCAATGGAAGCAGAGAAAGTGCTTCCTGCTTAAAATACTCCCGTTGTTCGGGAGGCATAAGATCATAAAAGTACTTTTTACCTACCAGTTCATCCGGACTGTACCCGATGATCATTTCGCAAAACGGACTGATAAAAGTATACTTCCCTTCCAGATCAACTTCCCAGATAAAGGTGCGGCTTTGGGCAGCCATCTCACTGAAACGCTTTTCGCTTTCAACAAGCAATTCTTCAACTTTCTTCTTTTCAGTGATATCTTCCTTTATAGCTATAAAATGTGTAACATCGCCATGCTCGTCAAAAACAGGACCAATGGTGGAAGCTTCCCAATAAAGCTCCCCATTCTTTTTCTTGTTATGAAAAATACCATTCCACTCTTTCCCTGACATTATGGTTTTCCACATAGCAGAATAATCATGTTGCGGGGTGTCTCCTGTTTTTAAAACTCTGGGATTATTACCAACCAGCTCTTCAGCAGTATATCCTGAGGATTCGCAGGCTTTGGGATTTACATATTCAATTTCGCCTTTCAAATTAGTTATTACAATACTCAACGGGCTTTGCTCAACAGCTCTCTGTAATTTCCTCAGGTCATGTTCAAGCATCTTGCTGTTATGAATATCAACAAGGGTTCCTCTTCCTCCCGATAACTTTCCGTCCTTATATACCGGAGTGGTTGATGATCTTACCCATCTGGCAGAACCATCGCGGGCCAGATACCTGTATGAAAAATTGCTGTGCCGGGCAATTCCAAGATCCTTAAAATAACTCAGAACATAAGGCCTGTCTTCGGGATGTACAAATGACAGAAAGCTTTTCCCCTCCAGTTCTTCGGGCTGATAACCCAGCACTTTAGAAACTGTCGGACTAATATATTTTATAACTCCCTCAATGGTAATTTCATAAATAACATCATTGATAGACTCTACCAGATTCCGGTACAACTGCTCGGATCGGATAAGTTCCTGCTCCAGTTGTTTTCTTTGGGTGATGTCTCTTACCACAAATACAAACTTTTGAACAATCCCCTGCTGATCGGTTATGGTTTCGCCATTCACCTCAATATCAAAAATGTGTCCATCTTTGTGAATGGCTTTGTACTCTTCAGCGCCAAACCTTATACCCAAAGGCATAGTCTGCATACGGGAAAAAACTTTTGCATGGCTCTCCGGTGCCAGAAAATCAACCAGAGTTTTATTTTCAAAATCATCAGACTTTATATAACCGAATATTTGTGTAACCCTGGAAGAAGCATAAAGTACTTTTCCTTGATTGTCAGTAACAACAATCAGATCGGGAGATGCTTCAAGAATGGATTGATTCAGCAATTCCTTGCTTCTGATAACATCTTCAAGCTGCATATTTATATTCAGATCGGCTATGGTGCCCGATATACCGTTTTTCCTCCCGTCAAGTGTGTGCGGATTAACCCAAACTCTTGCCCAGCTGGGCTCTCCGGCATGATTAAGCAACCGAAAATCACCGGAAAAAGGCAGGCCTTTTAATACATTTTCCTTAATCTGTGCTGCAATGTGCAGGTCTTCAGCCACAAAAAAATCCAACCAGGATTTTCCCACTATGTCTTCCGGCTTAAAACCGGAAAATTTCTCGACAACCGGACTGATATATACTAATCTGCTTTCGGAATCTGCTTCAAAAACTATTTCGTTTAAAGATTCTATCAGAGTTCTGAATCTGGATTCGCCGGAAGCTATCTGAGAACTTTTTAATTCACGTTGTATATATGAATCTAAACGCGACACAATCTCTTCCAGCATTTGATGCTCTTCTTCAAGAAAAGAAAAACGATTAGATTCTCCAGATAACTCATTAAAAAAAACCTGAATATCAATTTGTGCATTATTTTCACCCGTTTTGGAAGTTTTGAGCATTGATTCAGACAACTGAAAATTATCAGAAAAATACTCTTTTCCGAAAACGGAAAGTTTACAGCTTACCAATTGCGGAAACGCAAAACCCGAAGTAATAATATTTGCTATTTGCTGGAAAGCCTGCTCAGGATTCAAAGTTGAGTCATCCAGCACTCTGGTTACAAATTGCAGACAGGTCAGTTCCTTGATTCTTTCAGCCAGCAAAAAAGATTGTTTTTCCGACAAGGCTCTTTCTTCATGCAGCTGATTCATGAGTTCAGCAGACAGAGCCCGGAGATCCTCCACCTCTTTTTTCAGCGATTCAAGCGTATTATGCAGGTTATTCTTTGTCATAAAAAGTCTTGCCTTTTATAATATTCTAAAATTAGTTTACTTTCAAAGATAACAAATCTTCAATATAAATAAATAGCAATCTGCAAAAAAAGTAACTGATTTAAACTGCTATATTTCAGCATATTTAAAACACGTTAAGTTAATAATCCAAAGCCAGGCATTTTCACCTTGAATATCCAGTCATGAAAATGTTTTTATCTATTTTATCCTCTATGTATATTTTATTTACATTCAATAAATCAAACCCATTCCGTTTTCGGAATATTCTAAATTTTGTATACTTTTCTTTTAAAGCATTGAGAATCTGTGCACTCCATGATATTGTTTCCGTTTTCGTACTTTATTTTAATCACAGACATTCAATCTCTTATTAATAACTAACTGATTAATAATGATTTACAAAATCTGGCATAAAAATAGCAAGTAGCAGGCAGCAATTGTTATGATTGCCAAAACTGGTTTTAGTTGAACATGAAGCTCAGGCTTCAAATTATGGAGAGTGTAACAACCGGGCGGGCATAGTTTGCTGAATACAAGTAAATGATGCAAATTTTTGATTGTTGTTGATTGAGTTGAGCCACATTATTGAACGACAAGAGAAAATCGCCCGGTTTTGCAT
>JANJXJ010000110.1 GCA_024709105.1 Lentimicrobium sp.
CCAACATCAGCGGCAAGCAAAGGCAAGCCGAAAGTGTAAGCCATAAAAACAACACCCGACTGGTAAATATTTCTGTAAGGAAGTACAATGCAATCAGCAGCTGTAAAGTAATACTCTACTTCCTCATCGGGTATGTAACCAATCCTTGAGATAACACAATCTTTCAGTTCAGGTGATTTGGTTTTTTCTATGACAGGCCCGGTGTAATCAGGATACTTTGAATTGCCTGCAATCAGCACCTTTAGGTTTTGTCTGAATTCTACCGGAAGCAATAAAAGGCTGTCAACCAGCAAATCCAGGCCTTTGTAATAATCAATGTTACCAAAAAAGAGCACAACTTTTTCCTCAGATTTCAGTCCGAAATGCATTCTGGCTTCTTCTCTGGAAATTCCGCGTTGCATTACCCGGTTGTTCATTCCATGTTTTATAATGGCAATTTTTGATTCTTTAACCGGAAATTCTTTCATTAGTTCGGCTTTGCTCTGCGGAGTATGCACTATTAGAAGATGAGCTGTGCTATAGAGATAACGCAGAGTAAAGCGGTTCAATGCATTATCGCGTTTATCTCTTTTTGCTGCATTGATGTTGTGAACAGTTAGCACAACTGTATGTCCAAAAAGCCTGGCCATGGTTGGCAAAACCAATCTATCTACTAGAATTTTCCTGTCGAGCCATTGAAAATGCACGACTCTTGGTTTTTGCGAGATTAAGAACCAAATCTGCAGCAAATAATAACGAATGAGATTATAAAACTTCTTCAGAAAAGAGGAATTCCTTGGCAAAACCCTGAAAACCGGAATGTATCTGACATTTTTGTAATCTGAAAACAAATCAGAAGTCAGATCAACGTCAAGTACATCTATATGATCGGCTTCATTATTGGCCAATCCGGAGACCAGGCCATACATGTAATCCACCTGACCTGTTCCGTTAAACACTGATATATTCATAAGCAAGAATTAGAAAGTACGCCGCTTTTTGCGGATGCCCAATAAATTAAGCAACCTCCATTTTATGAATCCCCCGATGTACAAACAATATTTTATTACTAATGTTTGGTAAGCCATTGGGGAAGTGGCATATTTCCTGTAGAATAAAAAGTCTTTACCCATGTGGTAATTCGACTTGATATCAGTGAGTGATTTTTTCAGCAGTTTATAGCTGTCGCGGTGAAGCAGGCCTGAGTTGCTTTTATCGTTCCAGATTCTTAATCCCGGATATACTTTTATTTGATATCCGGCTAGTTTAGCCCTGAAAGTATAATCGCTGTCGCCATGGTACTGAGGGAAGTTTTTTTCGTCGAGCAATCCGATTTTCCCGATAACACTTTTGTGTAAAAGAGTCCCCATGCCAGGCAACCAATCGGCGTAATGCACTTTTTTTAATGCATCATGATCGGGTTCATCCATCCCTGTCATGTGCTTGCGTCCATTGCGGGTATTAAAGATTCCGCCCATTGACCAAACCAGCTCAGGTTGATGTGCATAATAAATTTTCGAACCGGCAATTTCAGGCTTCTCGCTTAAGATGATCTGCTCAAGGTTATGAAAATAATCCTCAGCCGGCAAAATATCGTTATTCCACCAAAGCACATAAGAGCAGTTGAGATGATCAATTGCATACTTCATCCCAAGATTGATTCCTCCGCTCCACCACAGACTTCCATCGCCGGTTAATACATGAGTTTGAGGAAAATTCTGATGAATCCATTCTGCGGTTCCATCCGTTGATCCGTCGTCGGTTACCACAATCTGAATATCGAGGGTGGTACTTGAGTTTTCGTCAATTAATTTATACAATCTGGACAGGCTTTTTTGTGTAAATGAAAGCCCGTTAAAAACAGGAATTAAAACTCCCAGTTTGATTTTGTTCATCATGTTTGTGTTGTTGTAACTCTGTAATCCTCACCATCCCCGTCAAAAATTTCTCCAGGAATATCGTCTTCCTCTTCGAGCAGCTTTCTCTTATGTTTATCAACATCCATGATATACATGGTCATGCCAATGGCTACTATGGAATCTGCTTCGCCAAAGGGGCTGCCTCCGGTGAAGAGTGTAAGCAGAATGTTGATGTAATAATATTTGATATAGGAATAATCATCTCCGGTTTTAGAGAATATCATCCTGAATATCAGCACAAACACTGCTAAAACATAAAGTGCTCCGAACTTGGTGAAATCACCGATTATTCCAACATCAGACTGATAAAAACCATAAACATCGCGGTACATCTGAATTGCCTGTCCATAAGGAGAGTTGGCCGAATCCGCTCCGTTTCCTGTGAGATATGAAAGGTTATTCGGAAACAGTTCCAGAATAAAAAAGGTTGCAGCCCGTACTCGAATATCTTCGGCAAAACCTTCGCTCTGTTGTTGCGAAACATCGAGCAAACTAAGGAAGATATCCTGAAACATAAAGATTACAGGAACAACGCTTAAAGCAGCAATAACCAGGATTAATATTTTTGACTTCACTCTTTTGCTCAGCAAAATGTAAAGCATGGTAAGCAGAAAAGTTGAAAACAAGATCTGACGTGTTCCCATCAAAATAAAAATGCTGAAAAAGAAAAATAACAACGCCAGCTTACCAGGGGTAAATCGTTCAAATATCTTGTTCAGCATATAAAAATAGCCCAGCACCAGATATGACAATCCCGGAAGAAATATCCTCAATGTTCCGCGCTCATCAGAAGTCCGCACATCGAAAACCCTGGCAGGATAAGACGCAAACTGAATCATGTAAAACAAAACGTGAACTATGGCCAGATAAACAATTATCTTTTCGAGGTCATAATCGGGAATACGAATCAGATGCAATGCAAAATAAAACAGATAGAAATACATGAACCTCTGAGCGATAATTGTAGTGCTGAAGCCCTGATTATGCCCTGAGTATGCCATGAACATACTCAGGAACACTGAAATTAGTATAATGGAAACTTCAACTTTAAACCTTTTATTAAAACCATCTTCTTTGGTATAAACGAACTGAAGCAGAATAACGGCGGCAATTACGCCAATCCCTGCCAATTCAAGCACTTTTATTACCGATGGCCCGAGAGCTGCCAGATTAAACATCCCAAGCGAAGCAATAATGATAAAAACGATTATGGGTGTTTTGAACATGCTTTTGACCAATTATTTTTTGCTGTGTTTCTTCATTGCTTCGCGATATGCTGCACTAAAAGCCGGATATGGATCAGAATTCTGGAAATAACTGATGCGCTGAGCAGAATTTGCAAGATTTCTTTTTATGAAATCCTCATCTTCAAGGCCTTTAATAATCATTGAAGCAATCTGTGTTGTGTTTCCCGGGTCAAAGATAAACTCTTTATCACCAATTGTATCAGGCAAAGAAGTTACGTTTGAACAAATTACAGGGCGCGAGTACCTCATGGCTTCAAATAATGGCCCTGAACCTGCTTCATAGAGTGTTGGAATTACCACCAATCCAGCCATTTTATATAAACCGACCAACTCATCGTCAGAAACAATACCGGTGAATAACACCTGATCGGCAAGCCCAAACTCATTAATTTTTTCTTTTATTTTTTTATAGAAATGCGTTTTATTACCAGTAGATACCCAGAAAATATTCCGCCCTTGCTTCTTTAACTCATGTAGTGCCCTGAGCACAGCAATATGATTTTTATGCTCCCAGGTTGCCGCCGGAGTAAGTATTATCTGAGCAGGAATTCTGAATTTTTTCATCAGTTCGTTAGCAGAAGGAACCGGCTTTTCCGAAACCCAGTCCTGATCCATTGGCACCGGACAAACACTCACTCCTGCCTTAATATTACCAAAATACTTATTGATATCGGCCTTAACATGAGGATACGATACAATAACATGATCGGTTTCGCCCAGCGAAGTGTAATATCTTATGGCTTTATAAATTCTTTCAAGGGGAGTAAAAAACTCAGGAAAATGTAACTGCTGAAGATCGTGCATGGAAATAAGCACCGGAAAAGGCAAGCTATATGCCGGAGCATGTTGACGCGGAACATGAATAAAATCGCAGTCAAATTTTTTAAAAAAAGCTTGATCAGGATTCAGCATCTGATACCAGCTGAAATTCCTCTTTATAGTCCTTCCCTTCAGGTAATATCGTGTCAGAAAAAACTCTGAAAGCCGTTTTCTGAAATTGTAAAATTTCCCTGAAGGCTCATATCTGATTGCATTTACCTTTTTATCAGCCAGTATTTTGCTAAAATCCTGAATCTGATCTGATGAATAAAAGAGGTATACTTTTTCAATTTCATCACTACGCAACAACATTTTTAAAATGTAAATAGAATACTGATAGATTCCTCCGTCGCTGGCTTTTATTCCTGAAATAAGATATCCGGCTTTCATATTGATTATTAGTTACTTAAAGGTTTAACAACGATGACCATAATCAAAAAATAAATCTGTGTTGGTTTGTGCTCTTTAAAAGCATATTCAAGGCTTGTTTGTTCAAAGCAGTATCAAAAATAAGCTAAATTTGAAGTCCGAAAGGCATTAACTGATAAATTAATCATTTTTTAAGGGAATAAATTTAATCAAGCTTATGTGATGCATGAATAAACTAAGCACATGTTGTTTACAAATTTTCATTTCTCAGGTATTTTTCTATTTTTGTTTAACTTTTTTACTTTTATGCTGTTTTTAATTGCGACGACAGTTGATTCCTGTTTTTCTTTGAAACCCCAAATAACAGTTCTGAAAACTTAATCCGGGTCCTATGCTTTTTAATTCCATTGATTTTGCCTTATTCCTTCCAATTGTTTTCGTCCTTTACTGGTTCGTTACAAACAGAAACCTGAAACTGCAAAATGTATTAATTCTGGTTGCCAGTTATGTTTTTTATGGTTGGTGGGATTACCGGTTTTTGTCGCTATTGGTTTTTAGCACACTGGTAGATTATATAGTCGGAAGAGGACTCCTTAAAGAAGAAAATCAACTTAAAAGAAGATTGTTACTAACTACCAGCATTGTAGTTAATCTTGGATTTTTGGGATTTTTTAAATATTACAACTTCTTTCTCGACAACTTCGTTGCTGCATTTACATTTTTTGGCCAACCCATCGAAGCTCGTTCATTAAATGTTATTCTGCCAGTTGGTATCAGCTTTTACACTTTCCAAACCCTGAGCTATTCCATTGATGTTTACCGCAGAAAGCTGGAACCTACCAAAGATTTCATTGCTTTTGCAGCTTACGTTACCTTTTTCCCTCAACTGGTTGCAGGCCCTATTGAAAGAGCGACCAACCTGCTGCCACAATTTTATAAAAAGCGCGAATTCATTTACAGCAGAGCCATTGATGGTTTAAGGCAAATCCTCTGGGGACTTTTCAAAAAGGTAGTAATCGCTGATAATGCTGCTGAGTATGCCAACATGATTTTCAATAACTCCGGAGACTACTCGGGGAGCACTTTGGCCATTGGCGTATTTTTATTTTCAATACAGATTTACGGTGACTTCTCTGGTTATTCGGACATAGCGATTGGCACTTCCCGCTTATTCGGCTTCAGCCTGATGCGCAATTTTGCATTTCCTTACTTCTCGCGCGATATCGCAGAATTCTGGCGGCGGTGGCATATTTCGCTCTCCACCTGGTTCCGCGATTATCTCTACATCCCGCTTGGAGGCAGCAAAGGTGGTACCATGATGAAAGTTAGAAATACATTTATCATCTTTATTGTGAGCGGATTCTGGCATGGAGCCAACTGGACCTTTGTTATTTGGGGGGCTTTAAATGCATTGTATTTTCTGCCATTGCTGCTTGCCAATAAAAACCGCACCAACCTTGAAATAATTGCACAGGGAAAACATTTGCCCGGACTAAAGGAATTTATGCAAATGCTGCTTACATTCATGCTTACCATGCTTGCATGGGTATTTTTCAGGGCAGCCAGTGTTGAACATGCATTCAGCATTCTTGGCGAGATTTTCTCACCTTCAATTTTACATGCAGTTGAACTACCAAAAACCGTGTTTATGGTATATGCTCTGATTGCTGTTTTCCTTACTATGGAATGGATGGGCCGCGAACAACAATATGCCATTGCAAAACTCGAAGTAAGATGGCCAAGATTTGCCCGGGTGGCAATTTATTACGGTCTGGCACTCGCCATTTTCCTTTTTGCCGGAAAAGGTCAGGACTTTATTTACTTCCAGTTCTGAAAGTCAGAGTTAAAGCTTTAAATCAAGAACCAAAAATCAAGCAGATAACTTTTAAAATACTGTTACATGAAGAAACTGCTCAGAAACAGCATACTTTTTATAATCCCGGCCATTGCTTTTATGTACCTGGCCGACTATTTCTTTACTAATCAGTTGCGCAAAGCACGGTATGATGAATTCGGAATCTGGAACGACATTTTCGATGGCAAAATTGATTCAGATGTTGCTGTATACGGATCGTCAAGAGCGATGGTGCATATGGATACGGAAATCCTCCGCGACAGCCTGGGAGCAAATGCCTACAATATGGGAGTAAACGGGCATAACTTCTGGATAACATACCTGCGTCATCTGGAATACCTTAAGTACAACCGGCAGCCCAGGATGATTATACAATCCATTGATGTTTTTACGCTTACCAAACGCCCCGACTTGTTTAATCCCGATCAGTTTTTGCCCTATATGCGCGGGAACGACCTGATGAAGGATTTTATCAGTTCATACAAAGGGTTTGGAAAGTATGACTATTATCTGCCATTAATCAGATATACAGGACAATACAAAACCATCCTCGATATTTTTAAAAACATGGTTAAGCCCGGATCAGTAAGAGGGGAAAGAATACGTGGATATTCTCCACAAGATCAGGCCTGGAATGATGATATGGATGTTGCTTTTCAGAAATTTGATAATTTCAGGGTTGATTTCGATACTGCTTCCGTAGTTTTGTTCGACAGGTTTCTACAGGAATGTAAAGATAAAAACATTGAGGTAGTGCTTGTATACACCCCTGAATTTATTGAGGGACAGGATTTTGTAAAAAATCGCACAGAAATCCTGAACAAATTCAAAGAATTCGCCGAAAAATATAATCTCAGGTACTTTGATTATTCTGACGACCCCATCTCACACAACAGGGAATATTTTTATAATGCATCGCACCTGAACCGTGAAGGAGCCACAGAATTCACAAAGAAACTTTCAAGTGACATAATCAGAACAGGCGGATTGAATTAAGCGTCAGTGTTAATTTGTTAGTAAAAAATCATTCTTCCTGTCTGTATTTGAGGAAAAAGTTTCTGTAAGTATCCTTTAAATGAGGATATTTACCTTCCCACTGAGAAACCAGAGCATTATATGCTTCCTGCTTTATTACTTTCTTTCCAATAAAAACATCCTTATAAATGTTACTGAATTTTTTCTTGTAACGAAATAAGGTATCTTCTTCCGAAACACTCATTCCGCCACCAAAGTTAACTGAACTGAGGCCAAGCTTTGCCGAATAAATTACTGAGCTGTAATACAGCAGATCACTCCCCTTCATATAATAAAATTCACCATCGGCACCTGCGAGATGCAAGGTTGCTTTGTTACCGTAATGAAAATACATCAAACTATTGATGATTTTATTTTCGTACAGCACATGAAACAAAACTGTATTGGCTTTCAGATGATTTTTTACAAGATCAAAGTATGAATCGGGAAAGAAATAGTATTTATTCATCCCGATCCTGTGCGCGTTAAGTCCGTAAAGTCTCACAAACTCTGACATTCCATCAAGATCTTCATCAGTTTGAATCACAGTCTTTTTCTCACGAAGTATTTTTGAAATGTGCTGTCGGGTTTTGGCTTCAGGAATTCGGTAATCAACTGAAGGCTCTACATAAACATTACGCCGCACCATAACATATTGAGCATCACGCCTGTTTTGGTCCAACTGAGGATGTTCCCTGATAAACTCAGCTACTACCCTGTTTTCGTGCAGCCAGTCAGTAACGGCAGAATTAAATTTTGCAAGGATATGGGAAAGCACAACTTGTTTATCAGATATTACACCTCCATAGCCGTATGCAGTTTGGATGTCGTACCAGGTTTCAGGTGTATCATATCCTTCAATGGCTCGCATCAAAAACGGATACACCAGCGTAACACCTTCTATTTCAGCAACAATGCAACGGGAATCAGATTTTTCGTAATCCTGCCAGGTAAGATACCATTCGGGCAGGAAATTAATATCTGCATTTTCGGCACCAATCCTGTTGATGGCGTCTTTCCAGCCATTTTGCAAAGGATTATAAACATTAAAATTCATAACTCAGACTCTGGAAGCATAGTATTGACGAATAACACCGCAGATCTCCTCAACATCAGCTCTTGAAAGGTCAGGGTAACTGGGAAGATTTATACCACGCCATCCCAAATCTTCAGCCACTGAAAACGGATGATAATTGCCGCTGTACATGGGCATGGTATGCACAGGATGGAAGACCGGTCTGGTTTCTACTCCATGCTCTTTCAGATAATTTCTGAGTAACACCCGTTCGTCGGCATTGCGTGTAAGAATGGAGTACATCCAGTATGTATGCACTACATCACCTACCGGGGAATGTAAGGTTACGGGCAGATCAGCAAGTAATTCATCGTACCAGCGGGCAAGTTCTATTTTTTTTGAGATCAGTTCGTCGGCTCTTTCCAGCTGAGCAAGTCCAATGGCAGCAGCCACGTTGGTCATACGATAGTTAAAACCAACCACTTCATGCCAGTACTCTCTGTATCTGGCCAAACCCTGTCCTTTGTATAGCTGCACACGGTCGTATATGGTTTTATTATTGGTAACCACCATTCCACCTTCGCCTGTGGTTATGGTTTTGTTTCCAAAAAAGCTGAAAATGCTAACATCGCCAAAAGTGCCGGTATATTTACCTTTGTATTTAGAGCCAAAACCTTCGGCAGCATCTTCAACCAAAAAAAGGTTATTTTCTTTTGCAATGGTTTTGAGTTCATCCATTTCGCAGGGATGCCCATAGATGTGCACCGCCATAATGGCTTTGGTTTTAGGGGTAATTTTACGGCGAACATCAGCCGGGTCAATCTGCCAGGTATCGGGCAGCGAATCAACAAAAACAGGTTTTGCTCCGCAGTAAATAATGGCATTCGCCGAAGCAACATAAGTAAGCGTTGGCACAATTACCTCATCATCAGGGCCAACCCCCAAAGCTACCAAAGCCAAATGCAGCGCCACAGTAGCATTACAGGTAGCCGAGGCATAACCAACATTAATGTAACTTGCAAAACCCTGCTCAAATTCTTTTACATACCTTCCCTGCCACGAAAGCCAGTTGGTATCAATACAATCATTAACATATTTTCTTTCATTGCCCTTGAGCGATGGCTGATAAACAGGAAACTTATACATGTTTTTTGGTTTAATTTGTAAATAACGTCTGAATAATCAAATGGTTTTGAAAAAAGTGTTCATTTCAATGTGCCCGGGTAAATTATTTCCCCCAAATCCCAGTTGCCCTTTCATTGACAAGTTTGTAATATTGAATAGGACCAAGAATGGCACCCGGAAGGTATGTAATACATGAACCAAGTATTACACCGGCTGCTCCCATTCCAAGGTTTCTTGCCAGAAAGATTGAAAGCGGAATATTGAGCACTGCAACAATAACAGATGTTATAAGTTGCAGCTTAATTTTGCCGGTACCATTAATGAAGTACACAAAGATACTATACCAGACATAAACAACAACAAACAAAGCTGTAAATGCAGAAAGAATAAAAGGTACAAATACTTTTTCTCCAACCCAGATTTTATAGAATGGCGCTGAAACAGCAAGCATAACAACAATAAGAAGGACTATGATTACCCATATCCTGATAAGGCTGCGCATTACCTTTTTAATCCATTCAAAATCTTTCTTCACATATGCTTCGGTAAAAGCCGACCAATAGGTATTGGTTATTATCACAAAACCCATTGAAATAAGACCAAAATATTTGTAGGCAACATTATAAGAGGTAACAGCCTCGGGACCAACCACCTGAGCAATAATCAGATTATTGGTTGACATGATTATTACAACAGTAATCTGAATAACAAAAAATTGCACACCCAGCCCGGCCAGATCCTTAAAGTACTTAAAATTCACCTGCTTAAAGGTGGGCCTGAACTCTTTATAGTCCCTGTTAAAAAAGTAGAGAGATGCAGCAAGCAAAACCACAACCGGAGCACTGCCCAGGACAATTCCAAGATACAATAAGGATGGAGGTGTGGTTTTCATTAGTACCAGAATCGCTCCCAGGGCAACAACGTTTGAAAGTGGATCAAATGTATTGCTTAGAGCTGGCCGTTGATCAGCCATTATAATAATAGAAATCAATCTGAAAATGAACCTCAGAAGGAAGAATCCTACTGTTAACAAAACCAGCAGACTTAGTTCACTGCGAAGCTCCTGAGGTCCGTTGAGAATTACTGACCAGTTGAGAAATGGATTTACAACAAGAAATACAACAAAGAAAATACCAAAAATCATACTAAGAGCTGCATAAGTGGTGCTTACATAAACTCCTGCCAGTTTTCTTTCTCCTCTGGCTATGGCTTCGGCAAAACGGTTGCGCAATCCGTTGCCCAGCCCAATATCAAAATAATTGATCCATCCTACTATAGATCCCAGGGTTATCCAGATGCCATATTCAAATGTTCCCAGATAATTAATAAGCAATGGAACATAAATAAAGCCAATAAGAATGCTTACACCTTTAATCCCAAAGGAAAGCATAATATTCTTACGCGCTTTTACACTCCGGTGACTGCCGCTGTTGAGAATTCCCGATAGTTTTTGCTTCAGTCCCATGTTGTTGTCTTGTTTCCCCAATTACAAAGATGAAAAATTATTTGTTCCAGATACCTCTGGCAGTGTTGTTTAAAATCATTTTATACTGAACAGGCGCAAGTAATGTTCCCGGCAAAAGGCATATACAAGTGGCCATAATCACACCCGTAACTCCCATATTCAAATCTCTTGCAAGAAATACCGACAAAGGAATATTCGCTGCAGCTGCAAATATTGAGCTGTAAAGCTGAAATCTTACTTTTCCGGTACCGTTTATGAAGTAAACAAAAATGTTGTTCCAGGTACTTATCAAGATGTATAATCCCATAAATACGGTTAAAACCAATGGAATTTCAACCTTATCTCCCACCCAGAGTTTGTAGAACGGACCTGATATCAGCACCATTATTACAACCAGCAGTAAAACAAGCATCCATATTTTAACAAGCTTACGGGTGATGTTGCGAATCCAGTAAATATCATTTAGGGTATAAGCCTGCGTATAGGCCGACCACAGAGGGTTCATCAAAATGGCAAAAGCCATGGAAACCGATTGAAAGTATTTAAATGCTATGTTGTAAGGTGTGACGTATTCCGGGCCAAGCACCTGGGCTATGATCATGTTATCAGTCGAAAAAATAACCAGGACTGCGATTTGTATGATAAAAAACTGAAACCCCAGTCCGGTAAGATCTCTGAACTGGGAAGCTCTGAAATACCTTATTGAAGGACGATAATCCCTGTAGTCGCGGCTAAAGAAATACACCGATGCCACCAAAAGTACAAATACGGGAGAGAAAGTAACCGCAACAGCCAGGTACATGAGAGAACCCTGGGTGGTAAGTGTTAAAATATAGATGATTAACAGGGATATAACATTTGATACAGGATCAAAAGTATTACTGATGGCTGGTTTCTGGTCGGCAGTGATGATAATTGCAATCAACTTAAGCACAAAACGCAATAAAAACAAGGTAAAAACATACAATACCAGTGATTGCAGATTATGCTCCGACTCTGCAGAAATATTAAAAACAACATTCCAGTCAATAAAAAAACTTACAGGTGTAAATATCAGCCAAATACCGCCAAATATAGCAGCCAAGCCAAAATAGGTGGTACTAACATAAGTGCGGGCAAGTTCTTTGTCGTTTCGGGCAACTGCTTCGGCAAAGCGGTTGCGCAAGCCATTGCCCAGCCCGATATCAAAAAAACCAAACCATGCAATTACCGAACTCATAGTCAGCCAGATACCGTAATCCCGGGCACCAAGATAACCAAGGGTTAATGGAACCAAAAGAAAAGTCACAACGATACTTCCTCCTTTGATTCCAAAAGAGAGTAAAATGTTTTTCTTAATGTTCTGGCTCCGGCTATGCCCCTTATTCAGGTAGTTATTCAGAAGTCCGAGAGGGCTTTGCATACAGTTTGAGTTTCACAGAAAAGGTCTCTGCAAATAACGCAGGATTTAAACTAATGTTCATGTAATAAAAGCAATAGAGTGGTAAAATATTTTCCACTTTTAAATTAATCCTGTTTAACGGTAATACCCCTGAAAATTTAAAAAATATTCCGGCAGATAAAAACAATAAAAGCCTGCATTATGCAGATTTTTATTTAGCTATAGCCTCATTACTAACTGATTAGTAATAAACTACATCAACACCAGGCTTCGATGCCCTGAACTTATTGATGTTCTTCTCTGAAATTCTGGTATTGTATGCTTTAAGAGATTTTAGAGACATCAAACCCTCAAGTGGTTTCAGACTGCTTATCCGGGTATTGAACAAAACCAGATTCTCAAGCGAATTAAGTGTGGTTAAAGGATTTAGCCTGGTTACCTGAGTTCCGGAAATGTCAAGGGTTTGGAGATTTCCCATAAATTTTACCGGATCGAGATTATTAACAGGCGTATTTGAACAGATCAAAACTGCCAGATTGCTGTTGGTGGTTAACGGCGAAAGGTCTGAAACTGGTGTATTGGAGCAGTCCAGACTTCTGATTCTTTTAATCTGACCCAATGGCAATAAATTGTCAATCCCGGTGTTGCTGATGTTTATAGTTTCCAGACGCTTCAGTTGAGAAACGGGAGCAAGCGACGAAATCTCCCGGTTTCTGCTTATATCCATTGTTTTAAGTGCAGTTATTCTATGTAACTGATCACGGTCAGGATTTCCATTTACCGGCTCAAGTTCTGAAAATACATTTTTCCAGGCAGGCTGAAGATTTTCCCACCACAATTGCAAGGCCGGAGTCTGATAGACAAGATGCGCAGCGGGTAGGCTGTCCCACAACTGCTCCTCAATGAGCAATAAAGCCTGCACTCCATCTGCATAGAGCTTCTCCAGCCTGCTTAATGACAAGATTGGTTTAGCTGAAGATACCGCAACATTGTCCATTTCAAGACCCCGCAAATTTCTGAGCCGGGATAATACCCCAATCTCCGAAACCTGAGTATTGGAGATACTCAGCTTCTCCAAACCCTTAAGTCCGGAAAGCGGAGTCAAATCAACCACCTTGGTTGAAGAAATATCCAGCTCTCTCAGCTCTTGTAATTCTTTGATTTCAAGAACACTAGACACTGACGAACCTGAGGCGTTAAGGTAATTGAGAGTAGGTAGTTTTCTTAAAGGTGACAGGGTTTGGATTGCAGCATTTCCAGAAATGTTTATACTCCTGATTGTCGAAATTTCATACAGCTGTTCGCGCAATGGTGGCTGACTTACTTCAACCAGGCCTGAAAAAACCTGTTTCCAACTTACGGGAATAGACTCCCACCATGCAGAAAGCTCTTCCGACTCATAAATCACCTTCACCTCTGGCCGTGCCTGTGTAAATGCAAGTGCCTGTGATTTTCCAACCTGGGTTTTATCGCAATAAATTGCTGTAAGATCAGGAAGACTTTTTAATGCATCCAATTGTGCAACAGGAGTGTAATCCAAATAAATATACTTCAGGGATTTTAATGTTGCCAAAGGAGAAACATCCTGAATGTAGGTTTTACTAAGGTTTATTCGTGTAAGCGCAGGCAGATCGGTCAGTCCTGAAAAATCAGACAATGGAACACCTGACAAATCAAGAAATTCAACCTTTTCGAGGCCTGAAACTACACTGGCACTGCTCAGGGGAACTCGTGCGAGTTTAAGTTCACGAAGCGATGCCAGTAATGTCAATACTTCCGGATTTGAAATGGCTGCATCACTCAGATTCAGTGTCTCCAGATTCCTGAAATTTGAGAGCGGAGATATATCTCTTACAAAAGAAGCAGACAAGTCCAGATGTCGGATTGAGGAAGTATACTGAATGGCATCAATTGATGAAATTAGTGAAGAAGAAGCTATAAGAGTTTCAAGCTTTGAGAGGTTTCTTATGGGATTCAAATCAGTAATCCTGGCTCCGCTGATATTCAGATATTTTAATGATGTAAAAACTGATAAAGGATCAATATCAGATATCCCTTTTAACTGAGAGATATCGAGTTGTTCAGCTCTCCAAATCTTCCTGATTTCTGACATAATGGGAGCCGGATCGAGTTTGAGTGTGTCATAAATTACAACTGTGTCATTCGATTTTTCCTCATTCACATTTAATAGAAAATCCCTGCCAATTCCTTCCACATCAGCCATTAGAATTTGCCCGTGCAGAACTGTTTCGCCGGAAAAGAAAACCCGCCATTCGGGCGTCAGACTTCTCCACCATGCATAAATCTCCTGCTCTTCGCTGGTTCGGGTAGTGTAAATGCTTACGATCTTTAAATCACGGCTGGATTCGTTCAGGTTTATTTCAATAAATCTGGGTCTGTTTTCATTGATTGGGTTTCCTTCAACAGTTGTTCCTTTAATATTTCTGCTGGCTTTAACCCTGAAGTAGGTTTCCCCCTTTTCGTTGATCTCCTGAGTTATTTCTTCAACTGTATATTTGAATGTTACCTCCTTGAAAAAGAAGTCAATATCTTTTAAATACGCCTGTATATCCTTGTTGGTAACAACATCACGTTTTTCAATAAGGTCGTCTTCTACCTGAACTTTGGCATCTCTGAAAAACTTCAGAAAAGATTGATTGATGATAACATCTTTATCCCTGTATTCGGTTTTCGGATTACCCAGTGTGTTGAAGGCATATTCCATAAAACCAACAAGCTGCGTGGCCTGTTTTTTAAATCCTGCAATTTCATCTTCAGTAAAAATTGAAGACTGGGAAGAAACAGCCACCTGGGCCACAGAGGTTTGTATCCCGAAGAAAAACAGAACAACAAGGAAACAGAGATTTTTCATATTATTCTTTATAGATATAATTCAACAAAAGATCCTTTTGATTCTCATCAATCTTAACGAGGCCTGAGATGAGCCACCCCGAATTTGAACCCGGCCGGTTGAACTCAGAAAGTTCAAAATACCAACCGTTGATCTGAAAGAAATGAAACTTGACTTTGCTCACACTTTTAAACTTAAGGTTGCCTTTTTTGAATTCATAAAGAAAGAGTGTAAGGTAATCGGGTTTGTATTCTTTTGCGGTGTAGAGTTCAACAAAGTCCTTGTCTTTAAACACCCTGATGAGGTTCATAAAATCGAGTTCATGGCTAAGCGGATGCAGGAAGTGGCTGCCTGTTTCCTGATTGGAAGTAAACATCTTGTTGAAATGGCTGAAATACACATTTGAAATCACCCATTTGTACCCGAGGTTCTCCTGCTCAAGTTTCATAAACAGCGTAAGTGTTTCTTCCTTACCCTGATATAGAAATCTTGTAGTTACCTCAGCAAACCACTGTCCTGCGTGGAAATTCAAATATTGTTCTTTGCCATTGGCAAGCACATCAGCAGTAAAAGCATCGCGCATGGGGTCGGTCATGGAAGCATTCTGCTGATCAAACAAGGTATTCAGGTACCGCCTGCGCAGATCTTTGTTACGATAATCCTTGTCGCCCGGGTAAAACCGGTTGCCTGTAACGCTTTCTTCGCCGTTAAACCTTCTGAAAAACTGATTCACCTGCTTGGTTTGGGCATTCAGTATGCTTTCATCGCCTAAAAGTGAATTAAAACCCTGGGCAGGCAACAGCAAAGGTAGTAACAAAAAGAGCAACAGAAACTTAGAGTGGCGGCTCATACTTTGCAGATATTGAATTAAAAACACAAAAAATCCGGAATCGGATTTATTATAAACCCGAATCCGGAATTAACAATTCTATGCTATCAGGATCCTGGCTTGGTTTCGGTTACCCTGATGTCGCCCAGGAGCACATCCCAGAAACCGATGATGCGGCCTGAAATCTGAGTGGTTTTCCGCTCTACATAAACGGTTACATCCTTTTTGGTTACATCAACATATCTGAGTCCTTCTTTGGTTGTACCTTCAAAGCGCTGGAAAATGGTAATCACACCCACATATCTGCCGTCGGGCTGACGCTCAAGATCGCTCACATACTGAATGTTATACCACGAAATATTTACTTTGTCGTAGTTAAGTGCCATTAATCTTTCCAGGTACTCTCTTATTCCGTAATAATTTACTTCCTCGCGGTTGAGCGATGAAACCCCCATGAGTGCACCATCAGCAAAAAGTTCCAGGGTGCGCTCAATTACGCGGTTGGCTTCCGACCAGGGAGTATCCTTATTGCCGATTATGCTGATGTATTTGCTCAGGTCACGAACTTTTTCAAGTGCAAGTGAGTCAATGGCCTGTTTGCGGGCGGGACTGATTTCATTTTGTGCAAATGCAGCGGTGGCTGAAAAAACAATAAAAGCAGCCAGTATTCCGGTTATTTTCTTCATGGTAAATTACTTTTTTATAAGTTCAAGTTCCTTAACTTTTCCATTGCTGTCCATCACCGCATTCAGAACTTTATTCGGCGATTTTTTCTGATCCTTGATAAATTCAAGGTATTTCCGGATGGTAGTAGGGCGGTCGTAGTCTTTTATATCACCGTCGCTACTGATGAGAATAAGTACCGGAACATCTTCGCTGGCAAAAGCACCCAAAGCCTCGCGAATACGCATATTGGCAGTAGAAACATCACCTGCCGATGCAACTGCATCAAGACTCTGATTGATGGCTCTGAATTGTCCGCCTTCGCGCAACTCCCTTTCCCGGGCCTCCTTTTCTCTTTGCAATCT
>JANJXJ010000239.1 GCA_024709105.1 Lentimicrobium sp.
CCCCGCAGTAGTGCAGCGAAAGCGGGGGAGGTCTTTAATGCCAATTTTTGAATTTTTGAATTTTTGAATTCTTGAATCTTTGAATCTTTGAATCTTTGAATAACCAGTTTCGGTGATCGCCCGTCTTTGTTCACTGCCAAAGAACAAATTCATTTCATATTGTTTGTTTATAACGAACATTTTATATCTTTGTAGTAGATTAATCAAGAAGCAATGGATAAACAGGTTTTACAAAGCATTGTCATTGATCAGAAGGAACTCTTTTCCGGAAGGAATGGTCTGATTGAAAGAGATGTTGTATTAGACAAATTCCTTACAACCAATCAGGTGGTTGTAATAACTGGTGTAAGGCGATGCGGTAAATCGTCTTTGCTTTCTATTATAAAGAATCGCCTGGGCCTGCATGAGAGTGAATTTTGTTATTTGAATTTTGATGACGAGCGCATTACAGCTGATGTAAGTGTTTTGAGCGATTTATATGCTATTCATATAGAATTATATCGTAAAGAACCAGTATTCTTTTTTGATGAGATTCAGTTGGTTGATGGTTGGGAGAAGTTTGTAAACAGGATGTACGAACAAGGACGTAAGGTATTTGTTACCGGTTCGAATGCCCGCTTGCTGAGTTCCGAAATATCGACTTCTCTTACAGGTCGCACAAAGGTGCTGGAATTATTTCCATTTTCCTTTGCTGAGTTTATCAGGTACTCAGGTCAGAATTACGACATCCGGAAACTTTCAGTACGTCAGTTATCGTTGCTGAAAAACGATTTAAACACCTATCTTTCACAAGGCGGTTTTCCGCTTGTACTCAAAGAAAAAGATATTGAGCTGATAAACGGTTGGTTTCAGGATATCCTTTACCGGGATATTGTTGCCCGTTATCGAATCACTTCAGTAGCCGAAATCAGACAGATTGCACTTTATCTGGCATCAAACATCGGGAAAATTTTTTCTTATGCCACATTGCAAAATATATCGGGTATAAAAAGTGTAAGTTCTGTGAAAGATTATCTGCATTACTACGAGTCGAGTTACCTGTTTTTCTACCTGCGGAAGTTTGATTACTCGGTTAAAAAGCAGATCATGAATTCGCGGAAAGTCTATGCAATAGATAATGCTGTAGCGAGCAGATTGGGATTCAGATTTTCAGAAAACACAGGCCGACTGATGGAAAATACTGTTTTTATAGAGTTAAAACGCCGCAATAAAGATGTTTTCTATCATTCCGGTAAATATGAATGTGATTTTCTGGTAACAGAAAACCTCACAGTTGTGGAAGCCATACAGGTAACCTATGAATTGAAGGAAGCAAATTTCAAACGTGAAATAAACGGACTGAAAGAAGCAATGCAACAGTTTAATATTTCCAAAGGTGTCATAATCACTTTTGAACAGGGTAATTATGATATGGAACTGCCTGAAAACATAGAGATCATACCCCTTTATAAATGGCTTCTCAATGGTGGATTGTCGCCTGTACCAGGCGTGTGAAGAGATTACGGGAGAGGTAAGAAGTAACTTGTCTCGGGAGCGCGCAGCGATAACGAGAGAAGTAAGAAGTAAGAGGTAAGAGGTAAGAGGTAAGAAGTAAGAAGTAAGAAGTAAAAAGTAAGAGGTCAGGGGTCGGAGGTCAGGGGTCACTTGTCCCGGAAGCACGAAGAGATAACGAGAGAAATCATACGCTTACCATTTATAATTCAGCACATTAGAAATTATGCTTTTGACATTAGAAATTTCAGAACGTCACTTCCTGAATTTGGTTGACCGTTTTTAACCTTTCTGAATACTCAGGATGCATGTGAAACACTCCTGAATACTCGGGACATTTGTGAGAGACACTCCCGAAT
>JANJXJ010000191.1 GCA_024709105.1 Lentimicrobium sp.
TATTATTTCCCAGTTGTGCAGATTGCGGTATTTATTATTTAAATCCTTTTTCTTTCTACCGATAATTAATTCGCATTTTTTCATGTTTAAAGAGTAATATCCCTTATAAGTCTTAACCTTACTTTTTGTTTTAGGGCGAATTGTAAAAGTACTATCATTGAAAAATTCATATATACTGTACTCATCGGGTTTATATGATAGTGAAATTGTTTTTAAGCTATCTACATTTGTGTGTACTCCCCAATGAATTAAATTAATGTATTTCCATTCCCCCGGTAGCTTATCTAAATTGCATTCATTCTGTCCAAATGCGTTATATACTAAGCTAAATGTCAAAAGCAGAAGTATCCTTTTCATGGTTGTCATTTTTAATGTTTGCTAACGATTAGATATACGCTTCTTGCGCACACATCCGCCTTGTCCACAACCACCAGCGTTGCTTATTCAAACCGGATTTCCCCACAAATATACCCTTTTATCAAATATCCGATCCTGCCGGCAGATATTTTGTTTTGAATATTTTTATTACAGTATCGTCCTTTACTCCCAAACCAAGTGACGTCCTCTCCCAACTCATAGTCGTCCACTCCCAACTTGTGATTATCTTCTCCCGATCTTAATGGCGTTATTCCAAACTGATGGGGTGGAGGTAAACAGATGGGTTCCGCCTTTACAGGGCGGGTATTGTTGGTATGTTAAATCGTTTTTACCGACCGTTCGCCCTTACAGAGCTGGGCTTAAATGGCTTTTAAATGAGTTTTAAATGGTATTAATCTTTCGGCTTAATTAAAAAATCAATAAATCGCCCGGATATTTATAAACTTATTATATTTGATGCGTAGAATCATTTACAACTCTTGTAAACGCACTTAAAAAACAAACCTGATTATAAATGTCACCAATCAATTTACCATAACCGCCTGAAACATAAACATTATGAGAACGCTGATTATTATCTGTTTGAGTATCATCACCACATTTTCCTGTGCACAGGAATTAATGACAATAGGAGAGGTATTTTCATTTGAAGTCGGGGATAAGTTTCAATATAACGTTGTACCTTCTTCGGTTCCCCCTGCAATTGACAGGTTTACAATAACGGGTAAGTATTATTCGGAATCGGGGGATACTGTCTTTTATGAAAGGTATTCCAATTCGTATTATACTACAGTTGTTTATGAGCCGGTGCCTCATTTGGAGTATCATCTTTCTGTAATCACCGATACTGTGTTTTATACAAATCTGGATTCACTGATTTCGTTTTATGATAACAGGTTTCAATGTGAACCCTACCTGTATTCATGCGATACGATTATTGAATATTCAACCCCTCTGTGTAATGCACTTATAAATGGTTATGGCACATCAAGCAGTAATTTTGAGCCAACAATTTATGGAAAGAAATACGGGCAAGGCTTAGGCTGGGTGTTGGATTACGTCTCTATGTTTAACATTATAATGACCGAAAAGCGAATGTTTTATTATCAAAAAAACGGAATTGATTGTGGCACACCCGATACCTTGTTGGTTTCAAACACTGCAATTCCTGGCAGTGATGAAATGGTTTCAATTTTTCCGAATCCGGCCAGCGATTATTTCAATGTGAAGATTAACACTGCTGAGAGAATGTTGGATTACAGGATATTCAATATTTACGGTGCTTTGATTGATGCCGGTAAATGGACTCAGGAAGTGAACAGATACAATTCTGCAGGCCTTAAACCAGGAATTTACATTATTGAAGTGATGATCAATAAGCGAACTGCAAATTACAAGCTGGTGGTTGAGTGATCCCTCTGGCGGGTGCCGGATAAAGAAAATTGAATTATAACTAAATACCGCTTATCCAATGACAAGATTTTTACTGATCGGATTACTATTTATAGTTCAATTTTCATCATTTGGCCAGATTGGTATAATTACCGGCAGAATTTATGATATTTCCGGCAGTCTGTTATATGGTGCTTTGAATGATAACTTATTTATTGCTCATTAATACTTAAAGGAAAATTACAACATGTTTTTAAGCAAGGCCTTTGCAAAAGATACCCCTGGAGAAAAATTTATTGGTGGTATTATCATTCCTGAAACAACAAGCAATGTAGTTTTATTCAGGTATTGCCGCAACCAGATAACTAACAACCATGATTTAACAGGATGGGTTTATTTTAATCGCGGTAAATTAATTTCCAATTGATTTGCACTCTTGGTTAATCGCACTTTAAAGTGATTAAAAAGTGAATAATTTGATAATAATTAAACTTTAATGTATTATTTGTTACGTTTTATCGTATCTTTACGCGCTCAAATAAATGGCAACACCCTGGGAAGTAAAAGTTTTTTTGGATGAATTTCATGTAAAAATGAAAATCTGGAATGTTTTATATCGCGATGAACGTGGAAAGAACACTCAGGCTTTGTCTTTACTTGAATTGCGGCCAGTTGAAAGAACTAAAATACTGGAAAATCTGATGCCCGCTGATTATTGCGAAGGGCCAATAGCGGAGGTGCTTTATGGAGGAAGCGATATGTGGGTATTTGGCAAAAATATCAAGGGAAATGATGTGTATATCAAAATTACAATGGGCCAACCCGGGTGTAGTGTTATTTGCATTTCCTTTCATATTGCTGAATATACTTTAACTTTTCCGTTTAAATAATAAAACTATGAAAAGTCCAATTACCGGTAAAGAGATGATTCTCACCAAAGAGCGCAGGAAGTTACTTTTTCGCAAGGAAGAATTTGAGGTGGTTTACCACTCATATCAATGTACTGACAGCGGTGAAGCTTTCACTACAGAACAGCTGGATGAATTACATATACGGCAATTGTATAACGAGTACAGGGTTAAATACAATTTGCCTTTTCCCGATAAAATAAAATCAATTCGGGAGAAGTATGGAATTTCTGTTTCCAAAATGTCTGATGTTCTGGGGTTTGGGGCTAACAGCTACAGAAACTATGAAGCAGGTGAAGTTCCAAGTCTATCCAACGCCAGATTAATTCAATTGGTAGATGATGCCCATGAGTTCAAAAAACTGGTAATGCTGAGCCATGATTATGAAGGTACCGCGAAAGAAAAATTATTGCGTAAGGTTGAATCTGTTATTCAGGAGCAGATACAAAATAAAAGTAAACTTACTGTAGAGGACTATCTTGCAGGCCAAAAGTTGGTTAACACCTATACCGGATACCGGCAATCTGATTTTGCCAAATTTGCTGAAATGGTAATCTTTTTTACGGAAAAGCTTCAGCCATGGAAGACCAAATTGAACAAACTACTTTTCTATGCTGATTTTCAGATGTTTCGCAATGAAGTACAGTCAATCAGTGGAATACAATACCAGGCAATATCATTGGGGCCGGTGCCCTATAACTTCCAGAGTATTTTTGAATACCTTGCTAATTGTGGTTTTGTTGATGTTTGCTTTGCTGAATTCCATGATGGAAATATAGGGGAGCAATTCATGCCCAATGCAAATCGAAAATTCAATCCAACTCTTTTTAATGAAGCTGAACTGGATGTTATGGAAAAAATAGCGGATCGTTTTAAAAAGACCTCCACTCAGGAAATAATAGAAATCAGCCATCGGGAAAAGGCCTGGATTGAGAATGTGAATGAAAAGAGAATGATTGATTACAGATATAGCTTTGATTTATTGTAAACTGCCTGCAATATCGGCTGGTTCCGTTTTTAATAAGCAGTTTGTTGTTGATGAAGAACATTCAACCTGTCAAAAAAAACGTTTGACCTATGTCAGAAAAAAGGATTAGACACACTGTTTCTGTATTATGGTATTCGTAAAGAAGACATAAGACTTATTTAAGTTCTTTGCCTGGAACTGCAGTTAAACTTTGACTGAGTGAAAGTAGAACTGTTGAAGGAATTCGACGATAAGTTGTATCAGAGAAGAGGTTTTCTGTTTTTTTGTTTTTCAGAGACCTTCCAGGTTGTCCGCTTCGGAGCCTGATAGCCTTTAATAGAGTAAAGACCTAACAAGTTTTCTTTTTTTTACTTGTCAGATCTTTTTTATTTAACAAGAAGTAGGTTTTTAATTTTTCGGTATTGCAGAGACCTTCCAGGTTGAAAATAAACCTGGAAGGACAATATACTCGTGCCAAACCAGGATTACTTCAAACAAGAAGACCTAACAAGTTGGAAGAAAACTTGTTAGGTCACTACAGTTGGCTGTAGTGGATTATAAAAGAACTTTTGGCGTTTTACCCTCCGTTGGGCAGTGCTCAACCCTTACCAGCATCTGCATAAGCAGCCTTCTAAGGTTGACTTTGCTAAGGGCAATTATATTAGCAGTCTAATTCGGAGAATATAATTCAAAAATCAGAAAACCGGAATTGAAAACTGACAGTCCTTGGTGTTGCTTTTATTAAAATTGGATTTCTAAGCCGCATTTTGCATTTCGCATTCGCAAATCCGCAATTGTCAGCCATGCGGCCTGAGCATTGAGAAATGAAAATTTTGAAAATTGAATGTTGAATGTGGCTTTAAAGACAAAAAGTAAATTTTTATGCTATGGTTTTTCACTGTTGGTTTTGGTGAAAGCGGAATTGCAACCGAACCGCCACGGGCGGTGAGCTCAGCGCTAGCCCCCTCGCCGATGGCGGGGGTGGGAGCTAAATTCCGCTTAGCGGGGAAAAGTGACTTTCGTTTTGATAACCATTAGTTTCAGGCATCAGTTGACATCAATCAGATATGACTGGAATTCATGTGATTGAGGGGTTTTATTGTGTGCCTTTTGACTGACTTGCTAAATAATGCGCCCGTCGCACATAAAAATTACATGATCGGCCAGGCGGACCGCCTGACGCAATACATGGGTTACCAGAATAATGGTATAATGCTTTTTCAGGTCTTT
>JANJXJ010000203.1 GCA_024709105.1 Lentimicrobium sp.
CTTATAGTAATATGATTACATTAGTGATAAAAAGAATTGATAACGAATTGAAAGATAAAATTATAAACGGGCTACATTAAATAGGAATATGAGCGGTCCGCAATTCCGATAACTACCAGAACCAGCGATTATCAGCTTCCAACGCAAACAGCAGGGGAGGGGTTTTACCGCATAGCTCTCCGCCCGGAGCGAACCGGTTCCAGGATGAACGCCATCCCTTTTAAAGGCTATGCCCTTACCACCAGTTTTCACTAGGATTCAGCGGAAAGTTGAGCTTTTAGAATAAAGATGTTTCTGAATTTTTGGGATATTATTAGTCTGCTGCACTTCAGGAAAAGTGCTATAAATGAGTGATTTCGCCCCCTTTTTAGTGTCCACATGGCATAATTCTCCCACACCATGCAATACCGTGTATTTTTTTAAGAAAGTATGAAATTGCAAGGGTTTGGATGTTTTAAATATATTTTGAGGGCAGGATTGGATATTTAATAAAATGTTATATTTGTGGTGAAAATCCGGTTTGAGAAGCAATTGTGGTGGTTGCGGGCAGATCGGTGGTATACGCAATATGCGTATACTCAATCGTTGGCGTGCATTGTAAAAAAGACTTCGACACATGATTAGAAAGCGAAAATTAGATATGACTTTAAAAACAATTGGTTTTTTGATTGGACTTTCATTTTTGATTACTTCATGTAACAAAATGACACCTGCAGGATTTTGGAAAAATTATCGCGCGGATTTAAAATTAAAAAAATACAGTGACCAAGGACCTTGGGGTGGATACAGAATTATTCATTGGGAATCCAAGGATAATAATAACTTTGAGACAGATGACATTTTAAAATACGCAAAAGATAACGGCTGGACTTTACTTGATAGTTGTAAATATGGACAGGTTCTTCCTCAAAGCTGGACTTATTCCGACAAAAAAATCTTTCCATATAATTATAACGAGTCGAATGATATTGCAAACCAGATAAATGATAAACTTCAACGGTGGATTGATTCGGATTTTAAATTATTTAGTTTTAAGACTGGCTGGATTATTATTGAACCAGGGACTGATGAATCAACTGAAAGGACAGGATTTATTTTGATAAGTAACGACAAAAAAAAGATGACAGTTTATCATTTATGGGGAGAATAGAAATGAAAAACAACGACACGCCAACACACAATATAGCCAATAAGGGTTTCAGTGGTATGCGAAGCTTTGTAGCCCGCTTCAACTTTTCGTGTACCGTGATAGGAAATCGCCCGCAATCCCATACTGGCCATATTGTCAAACATTAGTTTTTATCTAAAAAGTGCAAAAGATATCTATATGACATTTGGAACGGAAAAACTTGTAAACATGGCCGGAGCTCTCATGATCATGGTCTTTGGTTTATTTTTTTCATACATGGGCGATACGCTCAAACGGACAAGGCTTGCTCTTGAAACGTTCTTTGAAACGGAACTCAATGATTGCCAAATTACAAATATAATTGAGGGTAAATACCCCGGTAAAGGATACTATGAGTTATTTAAAACAGATTGCAGCAATGAATACTTTCCAATACTTTTGGACAAAAAATCTGATTCTGAAGATTACGACCGGTTTAAAGAAGGCTTAATTGTTAATAAGCAAGCCAATTCTGTCAACCTGACTCTCAAGGGGGCAGATTATACGATCGAACTGATAATAAGGCATCCTTCTGATGAAGACGATAGATTTTTCAGTATGAAATTTGTTTTCATATTCTTTGGAATTGTACTGCTAATCATGGCTTTTGTTCCAAATAGTTTCTTTGAACAAGAACAAAATCAGAAATAAAAACAAAAAAGCTAAACTTTATGAGGCTTTTGGCTGCAATGAAAAAGATTGTACATTTATTGGAAATTGTGCTGGCCGGAATGATACATTTTCAAAAGTGCCCACTCGCGCTTAGCCTCAACTGTTAGCCTCAATGAATATGAAAAGGATATACCTATATTTTTTGATTTTTTGCAATATTCCTGTTTTTGGTCATACTTTTTCTATTTATAACGCTCATATAGGTCAAGTGTATTTTGGAGGAGCATGCTATTATGAAACACAAGCATTGAATTATGCAATTGCAAATATATGCAATGAATATATAAAGCGCTCTTATCCAGATTTCAGATACAAGGTATTATTATCCTCATCTTATGAAGGTACGTATGAGAATTGTTTGGGACTTGATACAGTTGGATTAAATGGTTACAATATTCCTTGTCAGGAAATTGTTTTAAGAATTTCTCTAACTTCTCAATCTTCATTAACTCTCAATACACTTAAGTTAATGGATTTTGCAATTAATAACATCGAGATATTGAAACAAACAATGCTTGACCATTATGCCAACAAGAATACTCATAAATCGTTAAGTCCCTCAATTCCATTAAATCAAATTGATAGTTTAAAACAAACTATGCCAACAAAAAGAATTAAAAGATTTTCCGAAATGAAAATCAAAAGAGTTCTTCAATGTCCAATTGAATATAATGCAGATTTGTATTATATTAAGAATGACACATTTAATTTTTACCATAAAGGTTTCTTAAGGAATAATATCTTCTTGAAACTTCCTTTAGTAGAACAGGTGTTTGGCAATAGAGAAATGGGATATTTGATCTTCATTGAAAAAACCAGGTTTTACTATCTTAGTGAAAATGAAAATAAATTGGTTGGGCCTATCGAAATTGAAAACTATATTGAAGGAACTCCATATGATCTGGAAAAAATTGATTCTGAAAACATGAGATTTGAGTTATCTTATTTGCCATATGATGGGCATATTGAAAAAATCCATTTTACATATAATATTATAACAAGTAAGTGTGAACAAAAACTGATTATACGCAAACTTCCTGCGCAACCTGAATGGCATTTAAGACTTCTTGAAAGTTTCGAAAAAGCAAAGGAGAGAGTGAATAAAGAAGTAATGAATAACTGAGGCTAATAAATAGGAATATGAGCGGTCTGCAATTCCGATAAATATCGGAACCAGCGATTATTCCAGGTTGAACTACATCCCTTTTAAGGCTATGCACTTACCGGCTGTTTTCGTTAGGCTTCAGGGGAAAGTTGAGCTATCAGGATAAAGATGCTTCTGAATTTTGGGATTATAATGTTATGCTGATCTTCAGGAATGGTGCTATAAATGAATGATTTTAACTCTTTTTAGTGGCTTTACGGCATAATTCTCCTTATCCGCTCACAACAGGCAGCATTTCGTGAAGGTGTTAATTGAATATTCCGGTGAAAATAGGCCAATATTCCGGAGCCTACCAGGCCACCCCTGTTATTTAAAAAGGCATTTAAAACCTTTTTGAATGGCATTTAAATTGGTTTATAATGAATATTTATT
>JANJXJ010000205.1 GCA_024709105.1 Lentimicrobium sp.
TAAGACCGCTTTCGTTTTTAGTACCTGTAAAAGGAGGAAAGCCATTATAACTCTTGATATTATATGCAAGTTTTTCTGGAAAAGCAAAAATTATTTCGACACCTGATTTTGGTACATCATCCTGAACATACACTGTACCATAAGGGTTAAACTGCATGCGCAATATATAGTAATATTCTATATAGCCACCAATTTCTGCCCCTTCAATTGCAAAAGTGTTGAAATTTCCTTTGTTTTCAAGGTTTTCAAGTTTTCTGATATTTTCTTTTTTTAATTCTGTGATATTTCCGCCCGGAGAAATAAATCGCGCTTTTATTTCAATAACCTCAAGAACACGGTCCATGGGGATATAGATTTTATTGAACCGGTCAATAGCTGACAATGTTTCCAAACGCACTTTCTTGTGAAAAACACTTATTTCTTCGAAATAATTTTCCCGGTTTAAAACTATTTCTGCAATTCTTCTTTCCAGCACAACTGCAGCTCCATTGTAAGCCTTTACAGTATCAGCCCCGGCCTGCTGAGCGAAAGTATTATAATTGTATTTGTCATATACAGATTGGCTGTAAAGACTTTGAAACAGGATTGCCATTGCAATTGTCAGGAATTTTTTCATAATTCAGATTTTATTCAGAACGACAGAATTCAGGTATACTTTTTTGAGGTTGCTGATCATTTCATTAAACTGCTGAAGTAGCTCACCATCAATTAAAAGGGTATTGACTCTGAGCTTAAAATTCAGAATAACAAGATTTTCCTTTTGAGTGTATTCAGTCGAAAAACCAAAAACTCCGGAGTTGTATGATGAGTTATCGGGCAAAGATTTTACAACCATACCTTCAGGTATTCTTAATATTGTTGTATTTTGGCTGTTAATGCAATAATGATTGATTATCGGAATGGAGCGTTTCAGGTTTTGATTGTATTCCAGAAACAATCGCTCTGTATGTAAATTAACATACAAACTATTCCCGTTTTGAGTTGAATAACCGTCCATATTTATACCGCACTGCATAAACAACGGCACATTATCGTCTGGCGGATATATGTATGAGGTATTGTTTGCAACAAATTTATTACTTGCAAATGATTTAATTTCAGGTATTAAATTGTTTAATTTACTGGGTTCAATATATTTTAACCTGCTCATCAGATTTGCACGCATTTCCCCCTCAAAATACATATTTAATTTTCCTGACAATTTTCCGTTGCTAAATTCGAGCCAGGTAGTATCAGCAACCAGATTGAAATTGGCATCAGCGACCGGTATATCTAAGATACGAAAACCCCCGCCTGGTAATTCTGCCATACATTCTTTTCCCTGAATAAATGCAGGAACCTGCCTTAGGGTGTGGCTAAGTGTTGTTGCGTCCAGAAAAACTGGTTTATCCGGATATTCCCACCATATACAAATAAGATGATCGTCGTTAGCCATTGACTGAAACTTTGAATAAGAATAAGGTAGGTTGCGGGTTCCAACCCAGGCAAGTCCTGATTCAAGCCCGGCTGACTGCAACATGGCTTTCAGCAAGTTCGATTTATCTTTACAATCGCCGTATCTGTTCCTGAAAACTGTAATTGCTTCTCTTGGAACAAAACCATTGTCGCCATCCTCAATTGCAATATATCTGATATTTTGCTGAACCCATTTGAATAAGGTTGAAGCCTTCTGTTCAGGTTCAATGGTGTTGTTTAGTAGTGAATCAGTGTAGTTTTTAATGTCAGGATGTATACTCTGAGAGAGTTTTTTAGTATTATTTGAATGCCAGCTAAAAAGATCATTTAAAGTGCCCATAATGGGTTTACCATCAAGCTCGCTGATATGGATTATAATATGAGGAGTAAAGTATCTGTAATCCGGAGAAAACTCATCCTCGGTGTATGCAGGCATTTGATTAGCTTCCCACTTGTAGGTTTTATATTTACCGGTGTTTGTTAATGTGAATTTTATTTTATTGGTATCACTTCCAAATATCTGATACTTGATAATTACTGTATTGGGAACTGTCAATTCCAGCCGGGCATTGTGTATGGGTATTGTATTCCCGAAACTGTAAATTACCGGGAAGTAAGGATCATAATGTACTGTTTCGGATTCCGTAGTAATTTTGGAGCCAAGGGTTACTGATGGAAAATTAAAACTGTAGCAGTAAGTATCATCGTAGAATAAACCGTCATCAATTTCAGTTTCTTTAATAAAATTTTTCACATCAATCTTCTGGCTTTTCTTTACTCCGGGAACGACTGTATACGCTTTAAAAGATACCAGATTTACCCGTGGATTAAAGTATTCCCTTCCATTGGAATACACAGTGGCATTTTCGTTAAGAATTATTTTTGAGTCAAAATCTTTTTCCTGAATTTTTATTCCTTTAGTTGGCTGGTATTCTATAAATACCTTTTTTTCAGTAACTTCAGTTATAACCGAGTGACCTGGATACGCTGATTTAAAGAAGGCAATCTCATCGGTGTTCTGGCCTGGCACCATGAAATGCAGGCTCATTAACAGCAAGAAAGAGGTTAGTTTTTTACATTTTAACGATCTCATACAATTCTCCGCAATCATAGTACAATTTATAAGTCAGTTTCCCTGATTCATTAAAGATTCTCCATTCACCGTCCTCATAATTCATGATGTACCTGCCTTCTTTGGCTTTCTGACCGTTTTCATGGTAAAGAACATAGCTTCCATCCTGTTTGTCATTCTTCATCTCAATAAGTTCCTTAAGATTTCCATTTGAGAAATAGAATTTGCTGATTCCATTAATATCACCCTTTACAAAATCAGTTTCACTGAATGGCTTTCCAGTTGGGTAATATGAATAAAATCTGCCAGAGTACAACCCATCTAAAAGGGTAAATTTTGCTGAAACTTTGCCATTTGAGTAATAGGTTACCACATCCTGGCTGCCTTTTCTGATAACTATTGGTTTAACGTAGTTACCTTGTGCATTCATGTAAGTAATTTCTTTGATGATATCCTGATTATTCAAGATTTTAAACATCAGCATACTATCAGGAGAGTAATAAAAGGCTTCACCTTCTCTGCTATCATCCAGAAAATGAATCTTTCTCTTTACCCTTCCATTCCGATAATAGTCAATATACATGCCCTGGTTGGAATTCATCACATAAGGGTCTATTGCTGTTATTTTACCATCATTGTACCATTTGATCTGCCCGTCAATATTATTCATCACGTAAGGGAGCTCTGCTATAAGCATACCTGTGAAGTCGAAGGATTTGATACTTTCAACCAAAAAACCATACAGATACTGCTCACTTCGCTCCAATTGCCCATTCGGATAGTACCATTCAAAAGTGCCATGCCGGTTATTGTCAACATAAGCACCTTTGTGCTTTGCAACCCCTGAAGGGTACAACTCAGTATATTGAATGGTGTCATATTCGTATTTAATATCCAAACTAACATCTCCTGAATGATTGTAGAAGATTTTCCGATAAGATTTTCCCTCGTTATCGAAATATTCAACCTCCTTAACATTCCCTTTTGAATTATATTGTATGCTTCGGCCAGCCTGCTTACCTTCTACAACAAAAACTCTTGACTGCAAATTTCCATTTGGGTGATAATTTGTTATTTCACCATCATGTTCACCATTAAAGAAATTGCCTTTTTTCTGAATAACTCCATTAGAGTAATAAATTACATCGCTGCCATGATAATAACCGTCTTTGCAGAAAAAAACTTCTTTTAGCTCACCATTAGGATGGTAAAGGATTTGTTTTCCGTTTTGTTCCCCTTCTTCAAAATTTAAAACACTTTTAAGGTTTCCGTTTGGATAATAATATTTCAATTCACCATCAAAAAGGCCATTTTTCAGGTTGCCTTCTCTTTCTACTAATCCATCAATAAAATGCAATTTAAAAGATAATGACTTATCATTGTCTATTTCAGCCTTATAGATTAAATTCCCTTTTCCGTCAAAAGATTTAACTCCAATAATGGTATCGTTTCTAACTTCTTGAATGCTGCTAACCTGTCCATTATCAAAGTAGATGAATTTTAACCCGTTTAGAATTCCTTTAGAATAGAGTGAGTCTTTTTGAGAAATATTGCCAACTGGATTAAAATAATACTTTATACCAGTGAGCAGGCCTTCTTCATCGTATGTTTGCACTTCGCTTATATTGCCCGAAGGATAATAGCTCGTATGTTTTCCTGTTAAAATGCCATTTGAATAGGTTGCTGTTGTTTCTTTTGCTGAGTTCGGATACCAGGTTGTCACCGGCCCTTCAATCAGACTGTCTTTGTAAAAACCTTCAGTTTTTATTTGCCCGCTCAGCCATTTTTCTTCAAATGAACCTTCCGCTTTATTATTCTTAAAGTTTGTTGTCTTTACAAAGAAGCCGGGATAATTGTATTCAGTAAACAACCCCTCGATCTTGCCATCAACCGATTTATATTCTGAAATTAACTTTCCGGATGAAGTCAGATACCTTTCAAATCCATGAATCTCATCATTCTTACGCGGATGTATTCCTGTAATATTACCTTTTGGGTCATAGCTGAAGCATTCACCATCAAGTTCGCCATCTTTAAATTGCAATTTCTGATTGGGTGATCCGTTTTGTCCATAAATCAGCCACTCGCCGGTAGCTAGGTCATTTAAATATTCACCTTTTTCTGTTATTCTGCCAGAGGATGCAGTATGAACCCATTTTCCGTTTTTAATCAAGTTCTTTTTTTCTTCCATAATACCTTCACCCAGGAATGTATCATCCTCATCAAAGTGAAGCATTCTATAACCGGAAGCTTCATTACGCGGGCAATATTTATATGATCTTTTCTCATTAAAATAAGTTTGTGCCCACGATATAAATGCATCAAGCTCATTCCTGTTTTTTGATATCCAGGAACTTACCTTCTCGCTAGATAGTTCATTTAATGAATAATAAAGGAAAGTATTATATTTCCCTGTGTTAAAAAGTTCCTTGAAAAATCTGATATAAAATTGGTTAAACAGGCATGTATCAGTTCTGTCGTAAATCATCTGATTAAATAAAAGATGAGATTGCCTTGCAGTGAGATAATCAAAATCTCCATCATAACTATAATTCTCATTAAAAGCCAAACCTGTTTTCATCAAATAGTCGAGTTCTTCCCATTTTCTCAAATTGTTTGTATTTGATGGATATTGATATAAGTACTCGAGATTCAGGGTGTCACGCGATCCATCAATACAACTTTCAAATTCGGAGAGGCTTTTTATTGTTGGTTTCATTAAAACAGCCATATTATAAGCAAGATATGATCGCGCCAAACGCCCCATTTTAAAGTTTGCTCTTGCCAGTGCCAAATGACTGTTTGCATGGAAAGGCCGCAATATTATGCCTTTAAGAAAAGTATTTTCGGCCTCCTGCATACGGCCGCTTCTCACATAACAAAGTCCTAGATTGTAAAGAAGACCAGCGCTATAAGGCCATTTTTTTAATGAGGATTC
>JANJXJ010000042.1 GCA_024709105.1 Lentimicrobium sp.
ATTTCATCCACCAATACTTTTCTGAAGTTTTCAGTTTCTTCAAAAATCGGGCTGTGCGCAGACTCCTCAAAAACATAAAACCGCTTCAACGGTGCCTGCAGTTTTTCGAAATATTGTTTTGACAAATCCACATTTACAGTAAGATCATATTTACCGCTTACAAAATAAACAGGCACCTCCAATCGGGGATATTTTGCCGAATAGTCAACAGACATAAGCTCATTAACCAATCCTGTACGGGGCAAAAAAGTAAACTTCGACTTCCAGATTGCAATTTTTTCACGCAGGGTATATGCCTTACATGTCCAAACAGGGATAAAAACATCCGTAAAAACAGATTTCATTTTTCTCATGGTTCCAATTCCCGATTCATGCATTGCCTGATCTCTTACACCTGATTTGAAAAAAGACACAACCTGCTCATGCGAATCGAATACTTGAAATTTTTCAAGCTGATTTATCCTTCGTTTATTTCCATTTTTATGATAAAAATCAAGCAAGCAGGTATAAGCAGTTTTCTCAGACAATGATTGATCAGTTACCTGCGCCATAGCAATATAAGCATGAAACAGTTCAGGATTTTCCGTTAACATTTCCAAAGCAATCAACGTACCTCCAGAATGAGCTATGAGGAATATCTTTTCCTTACCGAATCTTTCTTTAAGGTATCGGGCTACTTCAATGCCATCAGAAGCTAACTGTTTCAAAGTCATGCTTTCAGGCGTTACATCTTTGGAATACGACAAACCTCCACCGCGCTGTTCCCAGTAACAAACTGTAAAGAAATCCTCAAGACCCGGATTGTATTTATCAACCAAAAAATAATTAGGGAAGGATGGCCCTCCGTGCAGATACAACAGCACCGGATTTTTTATGTTTTTGCTCCTGATAAACATACCTTGCCTTACACCACCAATCTGTAAAAAACACTTCTCTGAAATACTGCCAGGCCAAACTTTTCCAACCGAATCAACAAACTGCGCAGGCTTACCGGGACTGAGAAACAACAGTAATATCAGAGTTATTGCCAATATCCCGATTACTGCAACAAAAAGAAATATTCCCATTTTTATGATTGTTTTAACCATGAAATCCTTATGAAAGTTTCAGCAAAACAAACCATTACACAACATACACGCATATTTAATTATGACGAACCGGTATTTAAAGTGATTGATCAGTGAAATTGATGAGTTGAGCCGGCAAACAACCAGAATGGATTTCAATCAAACTTAAGGGATTGCATACTTCGCTGCTAAGTGGAATCTGCAATGCCGTTTATCAATCCATATGCAGAAATCAGGGTTCACTTGTCTCGTGAGCGCGAAGCGATAACGAGAGAAGTCACTTGTCTCGGGAGCGCAAAGCGATAACGAGAGTGGTAAGAGGTTGGCGGACAGAGATCAGAGATCAGAGAACGGAGATCGGAGATCGGAGATCGGAGATCGGAGAACGGAGGTCGGAGAACGGGGATCGGTGATCGGAGAACGGAAAATCCGCATTCTGAAATCAGCAATCTGAAATCAACAATCCGCATTCCGCAATTCCCAAACCTTGCCAAAAACACAAATTTACCGTACGTTTGCATTCAAATCTTCAGGGCAACTCAGCAGCAGCAAATGACAGGCACAAACTTAAGCGACACATTCAGGCACAAGGGATTACGTAAAAAACTGACAGAAACCGTCAGACAAAAAGGCATTGCTGATGAGAATGTTCTCAAAGCTATGGAAGCTGTTCCGAGGCACTGGTTCTTCGACAGCGGCTTTCTGGAGTTTGCTTACGAAGACAAGGCGTTCCCCATTGGTGCAGGCCAAACCATTTCGCAGCCATATACGGTTGCTTTTCAATCGCAGCTTCTGCAGGTAAAAAAAGGCGACAAGATTCTGGAAGTCGGCACCGGCTCGGGATATCAGGCAAGTATATTGTACCAGATGGGTGCCAAGGTTTTTTCCATTGAGCGGCAACGGGCACTTTACACCAAAGCCAAAGAAATGCTGCCCAAAGCTGGTTATCTGGTAAAGACATTTTTCGGCGATGGCTACAAAGGCCTTCCGGCTTTTGCCCCTTTTGATAAAATTATCGTTACCGCCGGAGCTCCTTTTATACCAGAACCACTCATGGAACAACTCAAACCAGGCGGGATTCTGGTAATTCCCGTTGATAAAGACGACTACCAGATAATGACCACTGTTGAAAAGCAAGCCGATGGAAGTTTTATCACCCGGCAACATGGCCATTTCAGGTTTGTACCACTGCTGGGGGACAAAGCCCACGACTGAAAACCAGCCTACTGCCTGAAGAATCATCTTCTTCAGCTTCGTTCCGGCATAAAAAAACCTGGCTTGCCGAAACAAACCAGGATTTAACATTTTTGATTACCGTAAAGGTTTCTATTTATCCTTCACCACCACCTTTACTTCACTGGCTATTTGCAAGGCAGTGCTCATAGTTTCCAGATCGTTGTAAAGTTTTCCATCAGCACCCGAATGGTGGCTGCGGCCGATTACCTGCATACGATATTCACCTGCCTGCTGAAGGTTGAGTTCTGCAGCATATACCACTGCAGGCTGCGACGAAGTTTTATACTCTTTATCATCCGGAAATTTATTGTTCGTCCAGTGTTTGTTCCAGTCCCAGGTCTGATTGATTTCCATCAGAATTCTTACTTTGCCTTCAAGCGGTGCATCGGTGCGGGTTTGAAGGGTAAAATTACCTTTGGGTGTAGCTCCTGAATAAGCATCAGCCACCTCAAAACCCGGGCGTGGCATATAATTCCCCTTATCATTCAGCACATTGCGTTTGTGTGCCCAGTATGGAAGGGCTGCAGGACGTTGTATTTCACCGGCCATCCATCTGCCGGTTGATTTATCGCCATAAGCAAATACTCCTTTGGCAATTGATTCTGCAACATACAGGGTTTGAATATAGTTGCCATCCATATCTTCAACCCATACGGCCATTAAAGGATGATTGTGTGACGGACCTGCAGTAAACTCCACACTCACCTCCTGCCCCTCACCTCCGGCATTGGTTTGAATGGTAACATGTTCTGCCGGTTTTGACTTTTTACGCTTTTGAGCATGACTATCACCAATAGCAGCAACAAAAAAAGCAAGCAGAAGAACAAAAAGAAAGCCGGAATATTTGATTGAAATCTTTTTCATGACTGTGTTTTTTTTGACTTTTTTTTTCTGGAATAAGCAAGGGTTAAAACTCAACAATTATGCCAATGGTGGGCAAAACTGTGCCAGCCTCGTTTACAACTTCCTGCAGCTGATACCTTTGCGGCGGACCGGGAAGCAGGACATCATTTCCTTCGGCATCCAGCACTGTGGTCAGATTGGGGGCTCCTTCCTGTTTAAAGTTGTAGAGGTTTTGAATGTCAACATAAAAATTGAGCGACCATTTGTCGAAGAAATATTGTTTATCAATACGTACATCCAGCTGGTGAAAGTTGCCAATCCGCAGTGTATTGAATTTGCTGTAGTCCAGATAACCCTGCCTGCGGGCATCCCAGGCTTCGCGCAGCGATGAGCGTTCGACATCCCAGGGGGTGTAAGGGTTTCCGCCTACAAATCTCCATTTGGCACCAACATTCCAGTTGCGTTTAAATTCTTTACCCAAAGTAAGGTTAAGCAGATGCCGGTTGTCCCAGCTTGAAGGAATGTAGGTATCGGTAAAATCCTTAAACTCGCTGCGCACGAATGTGTAGGAAAGAATAACGTCAATCTGGTCGAAGGCTTTATCACGAACATATACCTCAAATCCATAAGCCCTGCCTGTACCGGTTGATGTAACTTCTTCGTTTCCGAATACTCCGAAATCGCCTCCTTTATTGGCCAGTGAAATGGAATCGTTCACCGAAACCGGATAGTTGTTGTAGTGTTTGTAAAAGCCTTCGAGTGTCATTTTTGATGCTTCGTTGCGGCGGTATTCAACACCAGCAACCACATGATTGGAGGCAATATATTTCAGGTTGTTGTCCTTGTTTACCAGCCTTCCGCTGTTGTCGCGGAAACCCAGCGTAGTATATGCGGGCTGCTGAAAATACCTTCCGGTATTGAAGTTCACAAAAAACTTATCGGTGAGCGCCCATGCTGCCGAAAAACGCGGCGAAAGCTGATTGAGCGGATTCGACATGTTTTTGGAATAGGTATTTCCGTCGGTGCGCAATCCCAGCGAGAGAATCAGGCGATCGTTGTAGAAGTTTTTACTTGCCTGCGCAAAAAGATGATATTTAAAAAGATCAACTTCCGAATCATAATTGATTGACCTTAAAGTATCTTCACCCAGGGGAATAAAAACCTGCTGAAAAGTATTGGTAAGAAAACGGGCATATTCCCCGCCTCCTCCTGCTATGATTTTAAAATCGCTGAAACGCGATGAGTTCTCATAACGGAACTTATTCTCCATTTCCTGCGACACGTAATCGAGGGTGCGGGGCAGGTTTTCGTCGTTGTTTTCGTGTTTGTAAGCCACATTATTCAGCATATTGCGGCTGAACACCCAGGTATCGAAGGAGTTTTTCCTGAAATGTTTGTACACCGCACCAACAGCATAGTTCCATTGCTCGTTCACCGGAAGGTAATTGAGGATGTAACGCTGATCTTCGGTGGGATCTTTAATGCCTGTATTCAGCCTGAACTGGTCAATGGCACCGATTCCCAATACTGTAAGCTCGTTTTTCTGGTCGAAACGGGTTTTGACTTTAAACTGAAAATCGTTGTAGGTAGGCAAAAATGGTAATCCAATTACACCAAAAAGAAATTGCAGATACGAACGCCTGGCTGAAAACAGAAAGGTGGTTCTGTCGCTCAGCGGACCGTTCAGCGCAAGCGAAAGGTCGCTGGCACCAACTGAACCCTTGAAAACAACGCGTTCTTTGTTTCCATCAATCTGTTTCATCTCAAGCACCGAACTCAGGGTGTTGCCCCGGTTGGCCGGAAATGCTCCTGAATAAAAATCAACTTCTCTGATAAAATCCACATTGATAATTCCTACAGGGCCTCCTGCTGAACCCTGAGTGGCAAAGTGGTTCAGATTGGGAATTTCCATACCATCGAGAAAAAAACGGTTCTCACTCGGGCCTCCGCCTCTTACAATAATATCATTGCGGAATGAAACTGTGCTTGCCACACCCGGCAATGCCTGAATTACTTTGCTGATATCGCGGTTGGCTCCCGGATTCTTTTCAATATCCCCGATTCCCAGGGTGCGCATGGAAACCGGACTTTCTTCAGTTTTGCGAAAAGGAGAAGCCTTAACCACTACCTGTTCGAGCTGAATGGTAGTTTCGCGCATGGGAATATCAATAAAAACGGTTTTTGCATTGGTTACCTGAAACTCCTCACTGACGTAAGACTCAAATCCCACCGAGGAAGCCGCAAGTTTGATAAAACCCGGTGTTATTCCGGTAAAAATAAAGTTACCATCCAGATCACTTGTAGAACCGATGTTGGTTCCAAAAATTACAATGTTGGTAAATGGCAGAGGTTCGTTGTTCTTTTCGTTAAAAACACGCCCTTTGATGGTTCCGTTTTGCGAAAACCCGGAAGTAACCGCAGTGAAAACAAGAATGAAAAGAAGAAATTTCTTCATGGCAGTATATTTTTGCTACTTTGTTTAATATTTTAGGTGCAAATCATAAACATAGTTTAACATAAAAAGTTCAACAAAATTAAAATGATATTAATTTCCTTGCAATAAAATCGTTTCGGCAATAATGGCGGCATTGGCTTCCGGCCCGGTATGTCCATCCAGCCAGTTGATTTTCAGCCCTTTGCCTTCCATTCTCCTGAACCACGTCATTTGACGCTTGGCAAACTGGTGAATGGCTGTATTCAATTGCCTGAACATATCGTCAAAACTGAGTTCTCCTGTCAGATGCAGGGTGAGGTACCTGTATTCAAGCCCGTAATACATCAGGCTCTCTGGCGAAACACCATTGTTTAATAAATCTTGTACTTCGTTCAACATTCCATCGCTCAGGCGGTTATGCAGACGCCGGGTAATCCTTGCGCGAATTTCATCTCTGGGAAAAGTGATTCCGAAAATAAGATTACGGTTTGCCGCTGTGATACGGTTTTGCCTTTCAGTTTCTTCATCTTCAGCATTTCCGGCTTTAGCCACCTCAATAGCTCTGATCAGCCTTTCCCGGTCAGTGGTATCTGTTGTATTGTGCAATGGCGACAGACTCATGAGCATTTCAACAAGCGCTTCATGAGTCATATCAGCAGCCTGTTTTCTGAATAATTCATCAACCGGAGCTTCTTTCAGCTGATACAGCCCCAGCGCGGTTTCAAGATACATACCGCTTCCCCCGCAAACCATGACAGGATGGCCGCGCTTTACAATGGCTTCGGCAGCATGCTGAAAATCGCGCCGGTAATCAAAAATATTGTACTGACTGCCGGCATCGGCAATGTCAATCAGGTGATGCGGCACTACTTTCCCGTCAACAGTATAATCCTCAGTGTCTTTACCGGTTCCGAGGTCCATACCACGGTACACCTGCCGTGAATCGGCTGATATTATTTCGGCTCCGCACTTTTCGGCAGCAAGTGCTGCTATTCTGGTTTTTCCGGTAGCCGTGGGGCCGAGAATAACTGTCATTGGGGTTTGAATCATACTTTTATTATTTGCTTTTGAATCAATCGCTCCTTATTAAACATTGTATTCCTGATTTTGTCGAGGTCCTGCACGCTGCAGGTAGCGAAATTATCAAAAACGGGAATGCCTGCCCGCTCCTCATCAGCAAAGAATTTGCTTTCAAAAAAGATTTTCAGATTTTTTTCATCACTGTAATCCGGTTCATTTGACTGTTGTTTAGTATTTTCAGCCTTAAGAAACTGCAAAATTCTGAGCGCATTAAAGCGGTGCTGGCATGCTTTAACAAAAACTTCCTTTGATCCCGAATTTGCTCTTAAGGTTTCCCAGAAAGAACCCGTTTCGCCGCTGCAACGCAAAAAATCATCCACCGGCAATGGCAGGTCAGCCGCGAACATTTGACCAAAAGCAGCAAAAGTTTCTGAAATTTTGTCGAAATCGCTGCTCCGGTAAACCGGATAGCTGCCCCAGTCGCCGGTATTTCCTTTAATCATGGCAGGGCCGGTACCAAAATACACGCGGTCAGAAAAACGGGCTGCAGGGAAAATTTCCTGTCTGCAATTTACCATAATATTTCCGGCTTTCCGCAATTTTAAAATAAAATAGAAGTCCTCACCGCTCATCCTGGGACTCAATCCTCCTACTCTCCTGTATGTACCTGCAGTACAAGCCATGCCAGAACCAATGGCCGAAAAAGCATAAGGGTTTGAGATCCGAAGCATATTCAGGGCATAATTGCGCATATAAATTTCATAGCGCAGCACACTCCGGTCGGCGGCTTCATTTCCGGTAAGGCGGTGATAATAAGGCACTGACAAACCTGTAACATCATTTTGTTGCATCAGGGCTTCAACCACAGCAGCAACATAATTATTTGTATACCGGGTATCGGCATCCATGCTCAAAATAATGTCTGAAGCCGAAGCAAGTTCTGAAGCAGCATCCATGACGGTTTTACGGGCATAACCCACCCCATGTTTTTTCTCCAGCCATCCTTTGCCCCTGCTGCTTTTGTCAATCAGAGTTAAATTCTGCAAGCCGGAATTTTCCAATATTCTCAGCACCTTTTGATTATCATGACAAACATGAACTTTCCCGGGCAAATCCCACCATTCATCGGGCTGGTTCACGCATACAAGGAGATGCAAAAACGGATATTCCTGAGCAAGAAAGTCGGCAATAAAATCAAAAATATGCTCCGATTCGTTTAAAACCGGCACACATGCATAAACTTTAGGAAGGTTTTTGTTGTTAATCATTAAATATGTAATGTTTTACATATCCGGAAATATACCGGAGCCTGAAAAATCAGAATGCAAATGTAATCAAGCTGTGTATGCAAACAAACGAAGTTACTGCGAAACTCCCTTTACATCTCAGGGGATTGATTATTGAGCAACCTTATAATTCCTATACTGCTCAGGACCATGCGGTCTGGCGCTATGTTATGCGGCAGAATGTGCGGTTTCTGAGCAAATATGCACATGGCTCATACACAGAGGGGCTGAAAAAGACCGGCATCAGTACAGAAACAATTCCTCATATGTACGGCATGAACCGCATACTCAAGGAGATTGGGTGGGCTGCTGTGGCTGTGGATGGCTTTATTCCCCCTTCGGCATTTATGGAATTTCAGGCTTTTAATGTGCTGGTGATTGCTGCCGACATCAGGCCCATTGATCAGATTGCCTACACTCCGGCTCCCGATATCATACACGAAGCTGCCGGACATGCCCCCATTATTGCCGACCCCGAATATGCAGAATACCTGAGATTCTTCGGCGAAATCGGATCCAGGGCTTTTTCATCGGCCAGAGATTATGAATTGTACGAAGCCATCAGACATCTTTCCATTTTAAAAGCTGATCCTTATACCAATGCAGCCGACATTGCCAAGGCAGAAGCAAATCTCTCATTCCTTGAGCAAAACATGGGCAAACCCAGCGAAATGGCCCGCATCAGGAATCTGCACTGGTGGACTGTGGAATATGGACTGATAGGTGACGTTGACAATTTCAAGATTTATGGCGCAGGTTTACTTTCTTCCATCGGCGAAAGCATGAACTGTATTAAACCAAAAGTCAGGAAAATTCCCTATGATATTTCAGCTGCCGATTTTGGTTTCGACATCACCACACAACAGCCTCAGCTTTTTGTAACTCCCGATTTTAAGCATTTGAATGATGTTCTCAACAGTTTTGCCGATCAGATGGCACTTCGCAAAGGTGGAGCTGAAGCATTGAGCAGAGCCGAAGAATCTGAAAATACTGCAACCATAGAACTGTCATCGGGCATACAGATTTCGGGCACCTTTTCCGGTGGAATAATACATAATGAGCAGGTTATTTATCTGAAAACCACCGGGCCAACCAGTTTATGTTATAAAAATTCCGAGCTTGACGGACACGGCAAAAGCTGGCACAGCGAAGGCTTTGGGAGTCCGGTAGGATTGCTCAAAGACGGCAGCAATCTGTGGCAACTCAGCGAAACAGAACTAGCTGAAAAAGGAATAGTAAAAGGTGAATCCTGCAAATTGACTTTTGAAAGCAACACGGTGGTAGAAGGAATCACTGAATACATCCTGCAAAAAGAGGGCAAAACCTTATTGATCGGATTTTCGTCGTGCCGGGTAAGCCGCGGCGACGAAATACTTTTCAGGCCGGAATGGGGCATGTTTGATATGGTCGTGGGGGATCGCGTCGTGTCAGCATACCCCGGACCAGCCGATCCGGTGGCCTTTGGATATGTTTTTGATGCGCCTGCCGAACGTACCCATAAAATTGAGCATACCCCCGAAGCCCTGAAACTACATGCTCTTTACCAGGCGATAAGAGACATCAGGGAATCTGATTCTTCTCAGGGAATTGAAGAAACTGCAATATCAGCACTCACTTCTTACCCCGCTGAGTGGCTTTTACTCACCGAAATTCTTGAGTTTCTGAATAGTAAAAAGATTTACCCTGAAATTCAAACTCAGATTTCGGATGCACTCAAGGCCCTTTCAGAAAAAGATACTGAAATAGCGCAGCTGATTACTGATGCGCTGAGTTGCTGATGTAACCTCAGAATCAGGAACTTTTCAGTTCATTATTTCGCAAAAACGTACTGAATAATATTGGCGCCCATTCTGAGGGCTTTTAGCCGGGTTTCTTCTGAGTTGTTATGCACAGCCTGATCTTCCCAACCATCCCCCAGGTCGGTTTCATAAGTGTATAAAACCACAAGCCGGTCTTCCCAGAATAAGCCAAAGGCCTGTGGTGGCTTGGCATCGTGCTCATGAATTTTGGGCAATCCGTTCGGGAAACTGAACTTTTGGTTGAATATTGGGTGCGAAAAAGGCAATTCCTTAAACTCAAGCTCCGGGAAAACCTTTTTCATCTGCGGCCGCACATAAGGGTCAATTCCATAGTTATCATCAATGTGCAGAAAACCACCGGCCAACAGGTAATTGCGCAGATTTGCAGCTTCCTGCTCATCAAAGAGAACATTGCCGTGTCCGGTCATATGCACAAACGGATAGTTGAAAATATCGCTGCTTCCGGCTTCCACAGTGGCAAAATCGGGATCTATTTTTGTTTTTAGCTGAGTATTGCAAAATGCAATCAGATTGGGCAGAGAGGTAGGATTTGCATACCAGTCGCCACCTCCCTTGTACTTGAGCAATGCTATCTGCAAAGGTGCAACAGGGCTGTGAGCCATCAGCACCGGAAAGAGCAATATGAGTGTAAAACCAAAAAGTTTCTTCATGATGTCAAGTTAAGTCACTCTGTATTATTCATTAATCAGGTTGATAATCATGCAAGCTGCCAGGGCTGCTGTTTCCGTCCTGAGTCTCGATTTCCCAAGCGACACCGGAATGTATCCGCGATCAACAGCTGCTTTAACCTCACGCGGGCTGAAATCGCCTTCAGGCCCTATAAGCACAGTAATATCCTTATTAACAGGACATACCGTTTTGAGGTGAGTATTCACTGTATCATCAATCCAGGCAATAAAACGAGCATCATTACGGGAACTATCGTTCAGCTCTGCATCTATTGACACAGGCTCACTAATCAGCGGCAATTTTGCTTTCAGCGATTGTTTCATGGCTGCAACAGCCACTTTTTCAAGACGGTCAACCCTGAGCCGTTCCCTTTCAGAATGATCGCACCAAAGCGGAATAATTTCATCAACGCCAATCTCTACCGCCTTTTCAACAAACCATTCGTAGCGCGAAATATTTTTTGTAGGGGCCACTGCCAGCCTGATTTTATAAGGCTTTTCGGGTTGCAGATCAACTGAAGTCAAGCGAACTACACTTTTTTTATGGTGTACATCGTCAACCACTGCTTGCGCAAAACAGCCAAGTCCATCGGTAAGCAGCACCTGATCGCCGGGTTTCAGCCGCATTACTTTTACATGTGCTGACTCCGTTTCGCTGAGTGTCAGATGGATTTCGCCCGCATTAAAGCTCCTGAACAAATCCACCCCTTCGGTATAAAACAGATGCATTTTTTACAATTTCTTTCCGCAAAAATAGCCAAACTATCTCAAATCAGCTTTTAAAACATTTTGCTGCCAAACATTTCACATTTCAGGAAATACATTTCACCAGTTCCAAACTTCGTTTCACACGAAAGCAGTTCCCCAACCCTTCAGAAGGCCATAATTTTGCTTCATCAACTCAAAACAAAGTTAACAACCAAAACAACAAAGCCATGAAAACCATCCTCCTCACCGCAGCCCTTTCGATGCTTTTCGCACTTGGTGTAAATGCATCTGCAGACGGAACTTCAGCCAAAGCTCAGGTTCGCACCCACATTTTCCAGACAAACCCTGAAAGTGTTGATGTTTATGTTGCCAAGCCAGCCGGCGACCTGGTAAAAATTGTTGTCAGCAGCAATTCAGGTACACCACTTATGAAAGTGCGTGTTAAAAAACAGAAGACACGTTACATCCGCTTTCATCTCAATGAACTTCCGGCCGGCGAATATACAGTAAATGTAAAGCAAGACGGACAATCCATCTCTGAAATGAAAGTCGTTAAAAATTAACCAACTACTCAAATAACTGCCATGAATACAACTGTTGCTGTTTTGTTGAACGGGGAGTTTAGTCCATTGGGCTACTCCCCGGTTTTGCTCAAACCGAGAGGTTTGGCGGAAAAACAAAGAGCAAACAGAAAAGCTTCAGGTGTGTTAAGCAACAATTCTTTACCTTTGAAGCATTCAATCAAAAGCAGAATGCGTTTTTTCAGGATATCCAACCCCTACTTCAGGATTCCGGCCACCGTGGTTGCAGCGCTCGTCATCAGGCTGTTGCTTGACACAGGATTCAGCACTGCGTATCGCTTTCACAGCATCATCAGGCCATTGCCCGAATATTTAAGTGCAATCCTGCTCACCGTGTTGATGGCGGAACTGGTTTATTTTTTGAAAAGCAGACTCAATAAAAGAGTTTTGTGGGAAAAAGGTCCCGGCCGCCGTCTGCTTATCGAACTCCTGGTTAATTCCTTACTTCTGCTCCCAGTTTTTATTGCAGGCAGAATCTTACTGAACATATATGTAGTGAATTCGCAGTTTATTAAACTTTCTGATGAAGTAATTACTGCCATTTACTATATGACTCTGCTGGTAGCCATACCCGCATTTACCGAATTTTCGCTGTTTCTGATTAACCGTTACCGCACGGGGTTGGCCGAAGTTGAGAAATTCCGCAAGGAAAACATAGAATTTCAGTTCGAAACATTACGTACTCAGGTGAATCCGCACTTTCTCTTCAACAGCCTCAACACCCTCTCCTCACTCGTTTACGAAGATCAGGCCAAAGCCGTGGAATTCATCAGGCATATGTCGGATGTGTACCGCTATTCCTTAGAGAACAGAAATCAGGAAACCATTACCCTTCGCAGCGAAATCAACTTCATCAGGGCGTTTGTTTACCTGTATGAACTGCGCTTCGATAAAAAGCTGAAAGTAGAAATCAGCATCAGCGACAAAGCTCTGGACAAACGCATCGCACCCATGACGTTGCAATTGCTGGTTGAAAACGCTGTAAAGCACAACATAGTTTCAACCCGCAGACCGCTGCAAATCAATATTTCTGATCATTTGGCCGAAACCATTTCTGTAAGCAACAACCTGCAACGAAAACCTGCAGGTGTTGAATCTACAGCCGTGGGGCTTAAAAATATTGTGAGCCGCTACTCTTTCCTAAGCGACAAAGCAGTAGAAATCACTGAAACAGAAAACGAATACAGGGTAAGCCTGCCTTTAATCTGATGTATTATGAAAGTATTGATTGTTGAAGACGAACCTTTTGCACAACAGGAACTCAGGCGTTTACTTTCCACTACTTCACACAAAATGGAGGTACTGGCATGTCTGGATTCGGTTGAAGACACTGTAGAATGGTTAAGCAGCCATCCATCTCCCGACCTTATGTTCCTGGACATACAGTTATCAGACGGATTGAGCTTCGATATTTTCAGACAGCAAAAAGTGATGTGTCCGGTAATTTTCACCACAGCTTTCGACGAATATTCAATACAGGCTTTTAAAGTCAACAGCATCGATTATCTGCTGAAGCCCATTAAAATGAATGACCTTGAAGATGCATTGAATAAATTTGAGGCCATCAGGAAACAATATCAGGGAAATACTGCACCTTCCATTGACTTCAGCCGTTTAGAACAACTGCTTAATCCGCAAAAGGAATATAAACAACGCTTTATTGCCAGGCTGGGCGATCAGATCAAACACATTGCTGTGGAAGACGTTGCCTGGTTTTATGCCGAAGACAATGTAGTATTCCTCATTACGCGCTCTAACAGCCGTTATATTATTGACTACACCATTGACCAGATCAGTAGTCTGGTTGACCCCAATATTTTTGCCCGGCTCAACCGTGGAGTGATTGCCGGAATTCATGCCATTGGCAAAGTAAGCCGCTACTTCAACGGACGATTGCTGGTGGAATTGAATCCTGCATCGCCCGAACCCGTTTACGTGAGCAGGGCGAAAGCCCAGACTTTTATTGACTGGCTTGACCGTTAAATCCAAAAAAAAATGAAACCCGGAATATATAAATCCCAAATTTTAAGAACCATCACTCTGCCCTTGCTGATGCTGGTTTTTAGCGCCTGTCACCGACAGGACCTGGTACTGGAACAAATACCATTAAACACACCGCCCGGGTCAGAAATTTATGTTACCGGGAACTTCAACAACTGGGATCCCGGAGACAGCAGATACCGCATGCAGCGCGATTCAGCCGGCAATTACAGGATTTCTTTGCCCAGAGGTGTCGGAAGGCTGGAGTATAAGTTTACCCGCGGCGACTGGACCACTGTTGAAAAAAACGAATGTGGTTACGATGTCAGCAACCGGTCACTTACCTATGGTGAAAACGAAACTGTTAGTAACCGTGTGGCAAGCTGGGGCGACACCGAGCCCATGAACTGTGTTCAGAAAACCATTGTCATCAGCCACTTGCCTGACAACACCCCCGAAAATGCAGAAATATTTTTTGCATCCGACATCAACCACTGGAATCCCGGAGATGCCTTCTTTATCCTTCAGAAAAATAAGGATGGCAATCATTATATTACACTCGACAAAATGGCTGAGTGCATCTACTTCAAATTTACACTTGGCGATTGGGAAACCGTTGAAACATCCCCTACAGTTAAAGATATAGAAAACAGAGAAATTTGTTTCAGCAACTCCGACACTGTGTATCTGAAAGTTGACACCTGGAAAAGTGTAAAAGTTAAGCGAAGTCAGTCTGTTCTATTGCTTATTGACAAATTACCCGAAGGCACCTCCGACAATGACCCGGTTTACATTGCTGGGAGTTTCAACAACTGGGATCCGGGGCATAAAAGTTACAGATTTAAAACCGACGAAAAAGGCCGCCGGTATCTGAATCTCAGAACAGATCAGGAAAGCATTACCTTTAAACTCACCCGTGGGAACTGGCGCACAGTTGAAACAACCCTTTCAGGGAAAGACATTCCCGACCGAAGTTTCCTTACCGGACAGTCAGACACCCTGCTGCTCAGGGTTGATCGCTGGAAAGACCGGTAAGTAGCAGAATTCGCTTCAGGCTTAACGAAGCGAACAGCAAAAACTTTACCTTTGCATCAAAGGCTGCCCGGCAACTTTGATGCAATTTCTGTTTTTATTCAGTTAATTATCAAACAGGTATGCATCAGGTTTTTTTTTGCAGGGCTACTGAAATATAAAGCATATGACTGATTTGAATACTCTCTTTTCCGAGACCATTGCACGCGAGCTGAATCTGCAACCCTGGCAGGTTTTTAATACCATCAAACTGATGGAAGGCGGCGCAACCATCCCATTTATGGCCCGCTACCGAAAGGAAATGACAGGCAGTCTCGACGAAGTGATGCTGGCTGCCATCCGCGACCGGCATCAGCAGCTTACCGAACTGGAAAAACGCCGCGAGTTTATTCTGGAATCCATTGCTTCTCAGGAAAAACTTACCCCTGAGCTTGAGAAAGAAATACGTGCTGCAGATAACATCACCCGGCTCGAAGACCTTTACCTGCCCTACAAACCCAAGCGCAAAACCCGCGCTACCATTGCCCGTGAAAAAGGGCTGGAACCGCTTGCAAAAATCCTGATGACTCAGGCTCCTGTTGACCCGGAAGAAAAAGCAGAAGCATTCATTGACCCGGAAAAAGAGGTAGAAAATACCGAACAGGCTTTGGCCGGAGCCCGCGACATTATTGCCGAATGGGTGAACGAGAGTATTCCTGCCCGCGAAACCATACGCAGCCTGTTTGAAAAAGAGGCGGTGATATCTTCAAAACCAGTCAAAGGCAGGGAACTGGAAGGTATTCACTATCAAAACTATTACGAAACCAGCGAAAACCTGCTTAAAGCTCCCTCGCACCGGGTTTTGGCGATGTTTCGCGGCGAAGAGGAAGGTTTTCTGCGCATTTCAGTTGAGCCAGAAGAAGAACGAGCCATTTTCAGGCTAAACAGAATTTTTATAAAAGGTAATAACAAAGCCTCGCAACAGGTTGAAATGGCCGTGAAAGATTCTTACAAACGTTTGTTGCAACCTTCTATGGAAACCGAGCTCAGGCAAATTGCCAAACAAAAAGCCGACGAGGAGGCCATCAGGGTGTTTGCAGGAAATCTCAGACAGTTATTGCTTGCTGCTCCGCTGGGGCAAAAAAATGTTCTGGCCATTGACCCCGGTTTCAGAACAGGCTGCAAGGTGGTTTGTCTCGACAGGCAAGGCAGATTGCTGCACAACGAAACCATTTATCCGCATCCTCCTCAAAATGAAGTTGGACCTGCTGTATCAAAAATCAAAAACCTTGTTTCTGCATATGGAATCGAGGCCATTGCCATCGGAAACGGAACAGCCGGCAGAGAAACCGAAAACTTTATCCGCAAGATTCCTTTCGACCGCAAATTGATATCCATTATGGTGAACGAAAGCGGAGCATCGGTTTATTCAGCTTCGGCTGTGGCCCGCGAAGAGTTTCCCGATTACGATGTTACCGTACGGGGAGCTGTTTCCATAGGCCGCCGCTTGATGGACCCGCTGGCAGAACTGGTTAAAATTGATCCTAAATCTATAGGTGTAGGACAATATCAGCATGATGTTAATCAGCAGGCTTTGCAGCAAAGCCTCGAAGATACAGTTATTACCTGCGTAAATCAGGTGGGTGTAGAACTTAACACTGCCAGCAAACAATTGCTGAGCCATGTTTCGGGTCTTGGCCCTTCGCTGGCCGGCAATATTGTGGAATACCGCAACCAGAATGGAGAATTTAAATCGCGCAAGGAGCTGCTGAAAGTAAAACGTTTCGGCGACAAGGCTTTTGAACAGGCAGCAGGATTCCTCAGAATACGAAATGCATCCAATCCTCTCGACCGCAGCGCTGTTCATCCCGAAAGCTATACTATTGTCGAGAAAATGGCTAAAACATTAAACTGTACCATTTCCGACCTTATTGAAAAAGAAGAATTGCGCACCAGAATCAATCCGCGTGATTTTGTAACCCAAACTGCAGGTTTGCCAACTATTACAGACATTCTGAAAGAATTGGCCAGGCCCGGCCGCGATCCCAGAGAGCAATTTGACCTCTTTGAATTCGACAACAGCATCAACAGCATCGAAGATCTTAAACCCGGCATGATTCTCAACGGAATTATCACAAATATTACTGCTTTCGGTGCTTTTGTTGATATAGGTGTTCATCAGGACGGGCTGGTGCATGTGAGTCAGATGGCGAATAAATTTGTTCGCGACCCCAACGAAGTAGTGAAACTCACTATGAAAGTAAGGGTTAAAGTTATGGAAGTTGATGTCGCCCGTAAAAGAATCAGCCTGTCCATGAAAGATGTACCGGCCGGAAGCTGACATTTCAAAGCAAAAGCGACCAACAATTTCGTAAATTTCAACACAGCCGAAGAATCTGTTAACTTTGCCGCAAATTTGCATCATGCTACCGGAATTTTATAATTTTCCCGGCATAAATGCGTTTAACCTTCAATGAAATTGATTGCCCTGTCTGCATGAAAAAACTGCCATTACTTCTTATTTGCGCACTTTTTATACTTTCCCTGAATGCCGGGGCTCAGCGCATCATGGGTGCTGCAATCCTTGGAGTCAACGCCTCTCAGGTAGATGGCGACGAAGTATATGGATATAGGAAATTCGGGTTGAATGCGGGCCTTTCGGCTATAGTTCCTTTCAACGACAAATTGTCGGTGAGCATTGAAAACATCTTTAATCAAAAAGGAGCCCATCAGCGCCGCAGATACCTCGACTCACTGGACGGCTCATACAACCTTAAACTTAACTACCTGGAAGTTCCTGTTTTATTGCACTATACCGATAAAGACATAGTAACTTTCGGGGCCGGAATGTCGTGGGGAAGGCTTATTAAAGTATGGGAACAGCGAAACGGCTACGAAATGACCGGTACAACGCTGCAAAGCGGAATTTACCATAAAGATGACTTTAATCTGCTTTTTGATATCCGTTTCAGGGTATTTGAGCGGTTCAGGCTGAATGCCAGATATGCATATTCACTGAGCCCAATTGCTACTCGTGAGGTGGTAGACTCAAAAACCGGCAAGCCCAACATCCGTGATCAGTACAACGGTATGTTTACCTTAAGGCTGATTTATGTATTCAATGAGCGCTACAGCCGTGAAAACAGAAAGCAGTCGCCACAGCCGTTGCGGTAATATGAGCAGTTCATCTTTTGTCTATGCAAAAACCACAACATCAGTCTCATTATTTCTTCAATTAGTATTATCTTTGATACTCAGTAACATTAACTGAATGCAGCAATGAATTTGTTCAGATTCTCAGTAGTTTCATTTTTTATTTTTTTAATTGCCCTGTCTTCGTGTAAAACACCACAATCAACTATTGAAGGCATACCCGCAAAGCCCGACAAACGCCTTGCCGGCAAATGGATGGGTTGTGAAAAAGGCTACCAGATTGAAGGCGTTACCCGCTGCTGGATTATGGAACGCAAAAAAGACGGAACTTTTTCAATCTATTTTGAGGTTGACAACAAAGAAGCACCCGGCAATTCGACCCATTACGGGAAATGGTGGACGAAAAATGGCATTTTTTACGAATATCACAATAAGTCTGGACGCACTGATTCATACACCTACGAATTTACCGGCAAAAACCAGATTAAATTTACTTCCACAGGAAATTCACCCCGCAACGACAGCACCATTTACGAATTTTATGACCACAAACTTACCGGTAAACAGCGCCTTACACCCGTACTGCTCGATGGGAGTTCCCCTGAAAAAGCCATCAAAGTAAAAAGTATTGCCGAAGAATATGAATATATCTCAAAACACTGCGTTGGATGCAGGGTAGTTATGCAAAGCCTCATCAATAAGAAGGGGCGTTATTACGATGCTATTGAAGTAATATCAGCTGACGGAAAGAAGTCAACATTTTATTTTGACATCTCCTCATTCTACGGAAAAAGGTTTATGAAATAGAAATTCATCAAAAATAAATTGAGAATTATCATTTTTACCGGCCTCTAAAATATAAGATGCATCTTGCTGCGGTTTTTCCAGCCTGCATCGTACCTGTTTTCAACAAAATATATCAACAAATCGGCATCGTAGCGATTTTCGGCAAACCAAATCTTTTTATCGGCGTCGTAGCGGTTTTCTACAAAAAACCAGCGTCCGTCAGTGTCAGTATCATAGCGATTGGTAACTTTATATACAAGCAAATCGGCATCATACCGATTCTTCACAACAAATACCTTAAAATCAGCATCATATCTGTTCTCGCACGAATACATCTTTTGTGCTCTTAAAGATGTAAAGAAAACAAGCATTATAAAAATAAAAAGGTAACGCATAGCTGGTGTTTTTTTTAATAAGTTGTTCACTACCACGACAATGGTAATACACAAATTTACAATTTTTATCAATACCGCCTCTGTGATGCAATCATTTTGTCATATTAAATATCCCGTTCACCGGCTAAAAACACCGTTTCATCGGAAATGATTTTCATACACCTTTTCACAACAGTAGATTTGCTTAAAAATCAACATCATGTCTTCTGCTTCTGTTTTAACAAAACCGTTTACACTCTTTGCCGGCTCAGGCAACTCAGATAACTATTACAGGGATATAGAAATTTTTGCCATCCATTCTGAAACCATTATGGAGGAAAATCTGGCTTCAATAGTTGAGGCCTTTGAGCAGTATTGCAACGAAAATGCAATCGTCCTGAATTCGGCATACAAGGAGTTGCTTTTTGAAGCAGTGCTCATTGGATCATTCTGGAATCATCATGGAGGATATGCCTACGAAGCCAGCGATGCTTTGATTTCAGTTATGAAGCAATTGGCCCGTTTGCGCAAAGCCGAAGGAAATACCGGTAAAATAGCTGATACAGCCCGGGGAATTCTTGGCCTGAACTCAATGCAGAAAGAAGAACACAAAGGCAGTTTTCTGAAACCAGGGATTGAAGGCTTACAAAAACTCATAGTCTGGATGGAAGCTACCGGAGAATTTCAACGCGAAGCAAGAGTTTTTAATAAATGGCTCCCGTTTTTCGCAGAAACCGGTGAGGGATTTACCTTCATTGCCATATGCTCTATGAGGAACTCTGCAATGCAAATCGCTGAAATTGGCAAAAAGTTGTTGGGCAAATACACAGCAGAGGTCAGCTCCTTTCAGTCTGAAATCAGAAAAACGCACCATTTGCGTGAAGATGGCATTTCAGTAAACCGAAGCGAAGCAGAATACCACATTGCAATGCTGGGTGCTTATTTTATCAATCAGGAAGAAAAAGAAAAATTTCTCACCACTTCGCGTAAGGTCTTGCTTGTTCCGGCATGTATGAAGATGGCCGGCAAACACTGCAAAGCAGAAAACAAGGTTTTTGGTGAAAGGTGCACAGGCTGTCAAAGCAATTGCCAGATAAACCAATTAAGCGCAATTGGCAAAATGCACCAATTTGAAGTTTGGATATTAAAACACTCTTCTGATCTTTCGGTGTGGCAGGACACATTAAAGAATACCGGGATAGTGGGAGCAGCTTGTCCTGCAACTCTGCTGGCCGGTGGTTATGAGCTGAAAAGGCTGGGCATTCCTGCCCAATGTGTGGTACTAGATCACTGTGGATGCAAACACTGGACCGAAAATCCTGCGCCATCATCAATCAATGTAAGCGAATTGATGGTTCGCATGGGAATAATGGAAGTCAATAATAATATATTTCAGCAAACCAAAGACTTGCTAGCTGTTTAAAAACAAAAGAACATGGCCGAAAAAGTTATTATTATCGGAGCCGGAATCAGCGGATTATCGGCAGGTGCATATCTGCAGATGAACGGATTCGATACCGAAATTTTTGAATCCCATACAATTCCGGGAGGGTTATGTACATCATGGGAACGCAAAGGTTACATGATTGATGGCTGTATTCACTGGCTGGTAGGTTCAAAACCGGGAATTGGTTTATACGACGCCTGGAATGAGCTGGTTGACATGAAGGCGCTTACCATTTACGACCATGAGGTTTTTTACCGCTTTGAGGATGAGAACGGAAATTTCATAAACTTTTATAATGACATTGACCTGCTTGAGCAGGAATTACTGACCAAAGCACCCGAAGACCAGGAATTGATCAGGGATTATGTACATGCAGCCCGGAAGTTCTTGCGTATGGAGTTGCCGCTTCAGAAACCAAGAGAATTATACACGGTTACAGATGGCTTGAAAGCTATGTGGTCCATCGGACCGTATCTTCCTTTGCTTGCAAAATGGTCAAAAGTGAGCATCGAAGATTTTGCACTCAGGGCAAAAAATTCCTTGCTCCGCAAAACACTGCACAACCTCTTTGTCCCTGAAATGAGCATTGTGTTTGTTATGATCACCACTGCCTGGATGCATAAAAAGATTGCCGGCTATCCTGTTGGAGGTTCGCTCAGTTTTTCTCAGCAAATTGAAAAAAGATACCTTAACCTGGGTGGCAAAATTCATTATGGAAAATCTGTTGTTGAAATCCTTACCGGAAACAATGTAAATGGCACAACTGTAAAGGGAATCAAAACCGCCAATGGCGAAGAACACGCTGGCACTATGGTAATCTCGGCAGCCGACGGACATTTTACACTGAATACATTACTTAAAGGACGGTTTACCGATGAAAAAAATCGCCGTTTTTACAAGGAATCACTTGTATTTCCATCCTATCTTCAATTTTCGGCAGGTATCAGTAAGGTTTTAAATACCGAAGCATCTTCATTGATTTTTCCTCTCGAAACGCCCATTTACATTGACCCCGGAAATACCATTAGTGATATTGGCATCAGGGTACACTCTTTCGACCCAACTCTTTCACCTGCAGGCAAATCGCTGATTACAGCCATGATACCATCAAGAAATGAGGAATATTGGAGTGATATGAGAATGAATGATTTTAAGAAATACCGTCAGGAAAAAGAAAGAATTATCAATCAAATAATTGCAGGTGTATCAAAAAGGCTGATGATTTCAGACCTGGATTTTGAAATGACCGACCTTTCAACTCCGGCTACTGTTGTTCGATACACAAACAACTGGCAGGGAAGTTTTGAAGGCTGGATACTCAGGCCGGGAATGAGTTTTAATCCATTGCCCTCTCAGCTTCCCGGCTTGCAGAATTTTTACATGACCGGTCACTGGACTTCTCCCGGAGGAGGATTACCTGCTGCACTTATGACAGGCCGTGGTGTGGCACAAATCATCTGCAAGAGACAGAAAAAAGAGTTCCGTACGATGTCATTTTAAGGCTTTGCTACAAATAATTTGGCCGAATACCCGAAACTACTGCATTTAACATCCACCCCGTAAAAACCAGATTTCCAATGAGTGCAATCTATTTTCGCAAATCCTCCGGCAGTTTGTTTGAGATTTTTGGAGTAAACCAGCCGGCCAGTGGCATCATAAACTTCTATCTTACAGTTCTCTTCGTTGTTGTTGCCGGTCATCACATAAAACTCCACGGTAGCAGGATTCGGAAAAACCCGTGGGACGACATATATGTAGTCTTCCCTGGAAATACTGTCGTTGCCAAACTCATTTGAAACCCTGAGGCTTACATTGTACCTTCCTATTCTGTTGTAGTTGATCTTACCCGGATCAGCAGCTGATGAAAATTCGGGTTCGCCTCCCTCAAAATGCCACGACCAGGACACCGGATTTCCAGAGGACAGATCGGTAAACGACAAACTTTGTCCTACTGCTACAATGGTAGTATCGGCTTTAAAGCGAGCAATGGCCTGTTTATCATTGAAAGCGCCATTTAATGCGTTAACTCCCAGCCCAATTGGGTCAAGCCAGGGTTGAAGTTTCACAGAATCGGCAGATCCGTTTGAATTCCATGAATAAGCTATCTTACCGTAAAAATCGGGGCCGGTAAGGCTGTAACATCCCGATTCACCCCCGGTAAGTTGTCCGATAATTCTTCCTGCTTCATTAAATATCGGAGATCCGGAAGAGCCACCCTCAGTAGTTCCATGCCCGTGCGTTGTTGCTGACCAAACCACCCTGAAATGTGTACCAGGATTAGAACCCCACTGATCGTTTACCAATGGAGTGGTAAATGTTGATATTTTCTTTACATCGCCCGAAGGGTGATGAATGCCGACTCCTGAATTACTGAGTGCTCCACTTTTATCCCATCCTGCATAATAAGGTTCAAAAGATGGAGGAACATCATCTTTGAGCAAAACCAGATAGAAATCACTGCCATTATTTAGTAACGGTGAGCTGCTGGCAACCTTTACTGCGCCTGTCAGCGTTTTTGAGGGTGGTATTACCACACTCTCACATTCTGATGATTCATAACGGAAATAAAAGATCCATTGCATTACATCTTCAGGGGAGGCATAAGTGCCCGAGCCATTGCGTGCACAATGATCTGCAGTTAGCAGATAAGGAGCAAAATCAGAAGCAGTATTGTTTATAAGAGATCCGGTACACCAATAAGAAGCTGACCCGCTTTTAATCAGAATCTTAACCACACTTTTTATTTCGTCTCTCCAGTTGTCGCCTTCGCTGCAAATGGTATTTACCTGGCAAGGCCCTGTCTTGAATTCAGAGGTTGCCTTTTGGCCGGGGAAAGGCATTGGCCTGTAGACAAAAAGCAACCCACTGATCACAAAATCCCCGGAAGAAGTGGAAGAAACAGGAACCGAATATTCAATAAAAATGTTGTCGCCCTTTACCACCTCTGTAGCAAAAAGTCCGGAGGAATGATTATTACGTTCTGTAAAGGCTCCTATTGCATGCTGTTTATCAGAGGAATATACAAATATTCTTGAATCATTTAAAAGTTTAAAGTTCTTGAAATACAGGCCAACACCTACCGCACCAGGTAAATTTATCCTGAGCCGCCATATCCTCCTGCCATTTGCTACAAACCATTCTCCTGAGTTTTCTGTCGTGAAATCAGCCGGAATTACAATTCCCATGCGCTCCGGATTACCGGCTTTCACCCTTTCTTCGTCCTGTTTCAGTAAAAAATCCCGGTCAGGAAGAAGTGAATCGGGAATCTGTACCGGTTTTATTTGTTTTATATCAATGGCCTCAGGCTTTCCACCAAAACTCAATTGACTTTTAACCAATTGTGGTTCAAACAATTGAACAACAATAACAAATAAAAAAAGGAAAATATTTTTCACCAGGTCAGGCTTGTGTTAGGTTTACGAAAATATAAAATTAATACAGAACAAAAGTAATAGTAATCGGCTTCCTGCCGATTTTTAAAGATTTTACATTAAACCATTCAAACTGCGAAAGGTTTTCCAACCAGGCAGAAGGTTGGTAAAAAGCATAAAATATCATCCTTAAATGGCAATTTATTTTACATAAATACATTTTTTGGTTGGCGGGGTGTTACAATCTGAAGTATTTTTTATTAACATATAAATCACTACTTCACACAAAACTACACACAACCGAGGAGACAGGTATGAGATCCATACGAAGCAAGTTTAAACTTTTGATCATTCTTACTGCTATTATTTTTACTGTTTCCGCTGCGGTTATACTTCTGCATAATTTTTACACTTTAAAAAGAACCAAAGAAATATACAGCCGGCATCAATCCCTTTTGATTCAGAATCTTATTGAAATCCAGTCGCGGGTAAGCGATAAAAACTTGAAAGATCTTGCAGAAAATCCACTGTATTCCCCTTGCAACCTGATTAATAATCTAACAAAAATGCCTTCGGGTAATCTTCAAGGTTTTGATTATCTCTGTATTTCTGACTCAGCACTGATTCCAATTCTAATATTTCCCGATACTGCTTCAGCTTTTATCAGGATTCTTCCGCAAAATAACACCGAACTTAGTAAAATTCTCAGCGATGGAAACATCACCAGGTTTTATGGCTGGGCAGGAAATTCGCTCATCAGGGTTTCGGTCATAAAAACATCGTGGTGCAACAACTCCGGTTCTGCAAAATATGCGTGGATTTTTGCCGGAGAAAGAATTAACGGCACTGAGTCTCAGGTACTCGCCTCAATGACCGGCGGTGAGGTTGTATTCAGAAAAGAACCTGCAGACACCCGATCAGACGAGCCCAAAGCTGGCCACATAAGAACCAGTCTGCCATTAATCGGAAGCAACAACCTGCCCGTAGCTTCTATTAATTACGACTTTATTTCAAAACCACTCAGTGAGCTTAAAAGGTATCAGCAGGGAGTGGTAATGACCATAGTATTGTTCTTTTTGAGTTATATTATTTTCCTTGCGCTGTTTGTCAGACAGTACTATTTGCTTCCACTCAAACTGATTAATCTGGCATTCAGACACAAAGATCCTGAAATGCTCAGGACCACAGGCAATAGTGACAAAGATCTTTCGCTGCTAAAAAGCTTTATGATGAATGTATTCAGTCAGGAAAAGATGCTGAACGACATGGTAAAACAAAGATCGGCACACAATCTGAATGCTTTTCACGCTGCCTTGCTTTATCAGATCAGCGATGCTGTTTTTGCAACCGACCATAAAGGGGTAATTACTTACTGGAATGGCTCAGCCGAAGAACTTTATGAAATTTCAGAAAAAGAAGCAATTGCAAAAACTGCTGAAGAACTCATAAGTACAAAATGGGAGAAAGACAGCGATGCAAAACTCACCTCCAATAAATTCAATGCTAATGGAATCAGTCGTGGTTTGGTTAATCAGCTTACTTATAAAGGTCACAAGGTAAAAGCAGATGCAGCTGTTACATATCTGCTCGATTGCAACGGATCACTCATGGGTCAGCTTTTTGTTATGAGACAAATCAAAGAATAACCCAGCCTTTCACAAAACAATTACGCCTCAATTTCTATCCAAATCCAAACCTGAACATTCCATTTCAGGCTGTTTTAAATATTCATATCTTTGCATCACTGTGCAATAAAATTGGTATGCATCAGTTAATCAATAATCCAAGGCTATTGTACTGTATTAGTGCAATAAAAACAGAAGTAACCCGGGCATGAACTTTTTTCAATTTATCGGAAGCAAGCAATTTTGGAGGCACTTTTTATTATCAGTGGCACTGAGTGGTGTAATAATTACTCTGGTCATTTCTACCCTGAAATGGTATACCCATCATGGCGAATCCGTGGTAGTTCCAAATCTTGTCGGACTAACTCCCGATCAGATTTCGCAGCTGGAAACAATTTCTGATGTTGAAGTTATAGTGGTTGATTCGGTATTCGACTCCCGTATGCCAAGAGGATCGGTTCTCATACAGGATCCGGTAGCCGGATCAAAAGTAAAGCGTCACCGCAAGGTTTATCTTACTACCGTAGCTGTTACCCCTGAAAAAGTAGATATGCCCGACCTTGTTGATCTTACCCTGAGGCAGGCTGCAGCTACGCTGGAAACTTACGGTTTGAGACTTGGAAAAATCAGTTATGTCCCGGACATTGCCGAAAATGCAATTCTGGCACAATCCTTTGAAGGAAAACGTATTGAACCGGGAGCCGAATTATTAAAAGGATCAATAATTGACCTTAGAGTTGGACAATCATTCAGCGGCGGTCGCTCTCCCCTGCCCTTTCTCGTTGGCAAAACCCGTGAAGAGGCCATCAGCCTGCTCAACAGAAGCCTTCTTACCCTTGGCGATGAAACTTTTGAAGATGGAGCTGCACCAGAAACTGCCCGCGTTTACAGCCAGTCACCTGCATATACAAGTGGCCGGCTGCTCAATCCCGGACAATCGGTTTCATTGGTATTCAAAGATCCGGCAACGTTTGATTTTGAAACCTATCTGAACCAGATTTCAGCCGACACGCTGAGTGCCGGCCCCGACTCATTGACTTTTTAAATAGACACCATCAACCTTAAAAGAACAAGGTACAAAAATATGAACAGATTATTTTTCAGGATATTACTCATAATCTTACTGCCTGTCTCAGTTATGGCTCAGGAAGTTATTTCAGGGCTTCAGGTTAATGTAAGAGTGAAAAATGCTGCAAAGGATTCCCCATCTGCCCGTGAAGCAGTTCAACCAATGCTGCTTCCCTTTTTTGAAGATTTCAGCGAGCAAAGAACTTTCCCAAATCCCCTTCGGTGGGCTGATTCTGATGCATTTATAAATCAAGACTATCCGTTAAACCCTCCTTCGGTAGGCGTGGCTACACTCGATGCCATTGACAATTTGGGCAGACTTTACAGCAATGCCAGTCCGTATCCCTTTATGGCTGATTTCCTCACTTCACAACCAATCAGGCTCGATTCAATTTTTACGCCTCAGGCCCGTAAAATTACCCGTGCCGATTCTCTCTATTTGAGTTTTTACTATCAACCTCAGGGGAACGGACACGACCCACTGCCACAGGACTCATTAGTTCTCGAATTTTTAGCCCCTGGCGAAACTCAGGAGTACTATTTCACGAGAGACACTCTGATTAATGGAGAACTGGTGACACTTACCGATACCATTGTTATTGAAGGCTGGCGTAAGGCATGGAGTGCTCCCGGACAACCGCTCAGTACTTTTTATGCAGAACAGAACAAATGGTTCAGGCAGGTTTTGGTTCCTATACAGGACAGTGCCATGTTTTATACTTCTGAATTCAGATTCAGATTCAGAAACTATGCC
>JANJXJ010000043.1 GCA_024709105.1 Lentimicrobium sp.
CGCAGGCACAGAAACCAAGACCCAGACAGAACAATCTGCAACCGCATGTTCACCTGCAAGCGATGCGATGGTATTGACCATCAGCGACCAGGCAACAGCCAGTGCAGGTGATGATGCAACGATCTGTGAAGGAAGCAGTTACACCCTGAGCACCGCAAGTGCCACCAATGCTGCAACTTACACCTGGAGCACCAGCGGAACCGGAGCATTTACCGATGCAACCATCCTCAACGCCACTTATAACCCAAGCGCAGGAGATATCCTGAACGGTTCAGTTACTCTGACCCTGACCGTAACCAGCGCTGCAGGTTGTGATGATGTTACTGACTTTATGGTACTGACCATCAACGATCAGGCTACAGTCAATGCCGGCGTTGATGCTACCATCTGTGAGACAGGTACATACACTTTGAGCACCGCCACTGCCGCTGATTTCACCAGTCTGTTGTGGACAAATTCAGGAACAGGAACCTTCAGTGATGCAACTTCGCTAAATCCGACCTATACTCCAAGTGCAGCAGATATTACTGCCGGTGTCGTCACCCTGACGTTGACCGCCCAGTCTGCCGCACCGTGTGTACAGGCCAGCGATGTTATGGTACTGACTATCAGTCGCCAGGCATTGGTTAACGCAGGTGTTGATGCAACCATTTGTGAAGGCTCAACCCATCAGTTGGCTGCAACAACACAAAACGCAACCAGCTTTGCATGGACCACCAGCGGTAGTGGAACCTTCAGCAGTGCCACCATCGAAGATCCGGTTTACAACCCAAGTGCCGCCGATATCCTGAACGGTTCAGTAACTCTTACTCTGACCGTAACCAGCGCTGCAGGTTGTGAGGATGTTACTGACTTTATGGTACTGACCATCAACGATCAGGCTACAGTCAATGCCGGCGTGGATGCTACCATCTGCGAGACAGGCACATACACTTTGAGTGGCGCAACAGCAAGTGATTATACTTCACTGACCTGGAGCACCAACGGCACAGGAACCTTCGATAATGCCAACATTCTTGCAGCAACCTACACACCAAGCCCCGCCGATATCACTGCAGGTTCAGTCATCCTGACATTAACCGCAACCTCAGCCGCTCCATGTGTGAATGCCACAGATGCTATGGTACTGACCATCAGCGACCAGGCAACAGCCAGTGCAGGCGATGATGCAACGATCTGTGAAGGAAGCAGCTACACCCTGAGCACCGCAAGTGCCACCAATGCTGCAACTTACACCTGGAGTACCAGCGGAACCGGAGCATTTACCGATGCAACCATCCTCAACGCCACTTATAACCCGAGCGCAGGAGATATCCTGAACGGTTCAGTAACTCTGACCCTTACCGTCACCAGCGCCGCCGGTTGTGTGGATGCCACCGACATTATGGTACTGACCATCAGCCAGCAGGCAACAGTCAATGCCGGTGTTGATGATACCATCTGCGAGACAGGCACCTACACCCTGAGCACCGCCACTGCTGCTGATTATACCAGTTTGGCATGGTCAACTTCGGGCGACGGAACCTTCAGCAACGCCGCAACATTGAACCCGATATACACACCGGGAGCAGTTGATATCTCCGCAGGCACAGTTACCCTGACCCTGACAGTTCAATCCGCAACCGCATGTTCACCTGCAAGCGATGCGATGGTACTGACCATCAGCGATCAGGCAACAGCCAGTGCAGGTGATGATGCAACGATCTGTGAAGGAAGCAGTTACACCCTGAGTACCGCAAGTGCCACCAATGCTGCAACCTACACCTGGAGCACCAGCGGAACCGGCGCATTTGTAAACGCAAATGTTCTGAACGCCACTTATAACCCGAGCGCAGGAGATATCCTGAACGGCTCAGTCACCCTGACCCTTACCGTAACCAGTGCAGCCGGTTGTGTTGATGCCACCGACTTTATGGTACTGACCATCAGCCAGCAGGCTACAGTCAATGCCGGAGATGATGCCACCATCTGTGAGACAGGCCCCTACACCCTGAGCGATGCCACTGCAGCTGATTACACCAGTCTGGCATGGACGACCTCGGGAGACGGAAGCTTCAGCAACAGCAATACATTGAACCCGATATACACACCGGGCGCAAATGATATCTCCGCAGGCACAGTTACCCTGACTTTGACTGTACAATCTGCAACCGCATGTTCACCCGCAAGTGATGCTATGGTACTGACCATCAGCGACCAGGCAACAGCTAATGCAGGTGTTGATGCAACGATCTGCGAAGGAAGCAGTTACAGCATAGATGCAACAGTAACCGATGCCGCTACCATCACCTGGACATCAAGCGGAACCGGTTCATTCAGCAGCGCTACCATTGAAGATCCGACCTACACGCCAAGTGCTGCCGATATCCTGAACGGCTCAGTCACCCTGACCCTGACTGTAACCAGTGCTGCCGGTTGTGTGGATGCCACCGACTTTATGGTACTGACCATCAACGATCAGGCTACAGTCAATGCCGGCGTTGATGCTACCATCTGCGAAACAGGCACATACACTTTGAGCACCGCCACAGCAGCCGATTACACCAGTCTGTTGTGGACAACTTCAGGAACAGGAACCTTCAGTGATGCAACTTCGCTAAATCCGATCTATACTCCAAGTGCTGCAGATATCTCAACAGGCTTTGTTACCCTGACACTGACAGCAACATCAAACAGCCCGTGTGTAAATGCAACAGATACGATGGTACTGACCATCAGCGACCAGGCAACAGCCAGTGCAGGCGATGATGCAACGATATGTGAAGGCTCAACCCATCAGTTGGCTGCAACAACACAAAACGCAACCAGCTTTGCATGGACCACCAGCGGAAGCGGAACCTTCAGCAGCGCAACCATTGAAGATCCGGTTTACACACCAAGTGCCGCCGATATCCTGAACGGCTCAGTCACCCTGACTCTGACCGTAACCAGTGCAGCAGGATGTGTGGATGCCACCGACTTTATGGTACTGACCATCAACGATCAGGCCACAGTCAATGCCGGCGTGGATGCTACCATCTGTGAGACAGTCACCTACACCCTGAGTGATGCCACAGCTGCCGATTACACCAGTCTGGCATGGACCACCTCCGGAGACGGAAGCTTCAGCGATGCAACAACCTTGAACCCGATATACACACCGGGAGCAAATGATATCTCTGCAGGCACAGTTACCCTGACCCTGACAGTTCAATCCGCAACCGCATGGTCACCTGCAAGCGATGCGATGGTACTATCCATCAGCGACCAGGCAACAGCCAGTGCAGGTGATGATGCAACGATCTGTGAAGGCTCAACCCATCAGTTGGCTGCAACCACACAATATGCAGCCAGCTATGCATGGACCACCAGCGGAAGCGGAACCTTCAGCAGTGCCACCATCGAAGATCCGGTTTACACCCCAAGTGCCGCCGATATCCTGAACGGTTCAGTAACTCTTACTCTGACCGTAACCAGCGCTGCCGGTTGTGTTGATGCCACTGACTTTATGGTACTGACCATCAACCAGCAGGCCACCGTCAATGCCGGAGTGGATGCTACCATCTGTGAGACAGGTACATACACTTTGAGTGGCGCAACAGCAAGTGATTATACTTCACTGACCTGGAGCACC
>JANJXJ010000061.1 GCA_024709105.1 Lentimicrobium sp.
CCTTAAAAGCAAACAGCCCGGCTATTATTGCCAGGCCATAGCGATAAACAAAAAGGGAGAATCGAAACAGAGATTCCTATATGCAGATCTCCGCAGGGCGGATACGTGAAGCAAACTTTTTAAAGATTGTTTCTGTAACTAAGACACACATCTTACAGAAAGGTTGCCTGATTGTAAAACATTTTTTTTATTCTGTTAAACAATTGATAATAAAACACAGAGAAGTAACATTTATTGTGTTGTCTGTCTGTTTTTTAGAAAATATTAACAATTAATCTGTTTAACTTTATGTTGTATATATTAAACAACAAGAGCCGGAAAATGTTTCCGGCCCTGTAATAAATGTTTTTAACAAACTGATTAGCTGGTGCTATTTTATGCCGGCATACTCATAGGAAAGCAGCACCGACTGCACCTGCCTGAGCATAGAGAGTTTGGGTTCGTTGGGAGCGTAAACATAACCATCAAGCGTGATTACCATATTTGTGCGTTCATCAACAAAAGTGTAACTCACAAATGGCCCGCCCATAAAGTCTTTCCTTACTTCCCACAATCCTCTTATTTCAGTAGCTCTTTGCTTTTTAAGAGTTATGGTTCTGGAAACAGGTGTTACAAATTCGTCGGCCACAGCCATAAATGAACCCTCTGTAGGGCCGGGCACATACAACTCGGTAAACTGATTTCTGACCGCCAGCACTTTTGAGGGGTTAAAAGCTGCTGTATCTGTGTAAGGGTAAGTATAAATTAAAATGCCCTGAGCATCTTTGTTGGTTTCTCTTCTGAGCCAGATAAAATTATCTTTTTCAACCGCTACAAAATAATCTGCTGGAATACTCAGATTCAGACCGAACTTTTCCTTTACCGTTTCAACAGCCTTAAGGTTGCGGCTTTTGGCATAAAGTTTCTGAAGTCTTTCTGTTTCAGCGTTTTCGTAGAGATTGAGAATTTCTTCCTTTTTGGCAGCAAAGGCCTCTTTAATTCCCTCAACCGATGATGCTGAAATTTTAACTACCCGTTGTGGTGATGCCCAGATGTCATTACGCAGCTCTGCATTCGGACTGGTCATTGAGCTGTCAATGGTAATAATGAACACATTTCTGTGAATCTTAAGCAACCGTCCAAATTCGTCTTCTTTTACCTGAATAAGAGAATACAATGGCTCCGGCTGTGGTAATCCGGGCATGGTTGAGCCAAAAAAAGCCCGCACTGAGTCACCCGCAGTACTTTTCCATAAATTATCTTCTGAAACCACAACAATCTCAGAGGGTTTGCCTGTAGAAGAAGGTTTGGTGGGTTTTTTCTCCTGTCCGCAGGAAACAATCAGCAGCGACATCATCAACAGCACTGCACCAAAAGCTCTTTTTTTCATATAAGAATGCATATTATATTGTTTTTATGGTTCGGAAACGACATGTCAGGGCAGATGTAAACCTGCATTTTAACATATAACGCAAGTTGCAATGTTTTGTTGTAGCAGCAAACCCAACAGAAAGAAGTAAATTAAGAAACAGGTTTTAACTTAATTTTTTGCCCTGCTTTCAGGCTCTTTTCATTGGTAATGTTATTCAGGCGTTTGATGTCCTCCACCGTAACACCCTGGTGTTTCTGGGCAATTTTCCATAGGGTGTCGCCCCGCTGTACTGTATAGTAGCGGTACTTTGCAGCAGGAGCAGAAGCTGGTTTTTGGGGAGTCACCTTCTCTGCCACCGGCGAGTCATCCGGAACTTCTGTTTTTCCAACTATCAATCTTGAACCTGCCTGTATATTATTGCCTTTGATGTTATTCCAGACCCTGATTCTCGATATGCTTGTGTTGTACTTTTCAGCCAATTGACCCAGGGTTTCGCCGGGCCCAACTTTATGATACACATTTTCGGTGCGTGTTTTAACAACTTCAGTTCCGGTTTCTTCTTTAGCAATTGTATCTTTTTCAGGCATTATCTGCTGAACTATTTCCTGATTTTGTTCCTGATTGAGGACTGGTTCAGCTGCTTTTTCCTCTGTTTTCGGCTGAGGTGCAGGCTTCGATTGGGGTGCAGGCTTTTTTACCTGAGCCAGATCAATCTGTTGCTCTGGCCTTACAATAAGTCTCTGTCCTATCTGAAGGTTGGTCGATCTGAGTTTATTCCACTTTTTCAGGTCATTTACAGTGCATTTATACTTACCCGCAAGTAAACCAAGCGTTTCTCCTTTTTTAACTTTATGATACTCCGGCTCTGTTACAGCCCTCATCAGATTCAGCATCTCTTCCTTTTCGGCTTTCGACTGGGCTATGTAGGCATACAACTGTGCTTCGTTATTTACAAAGTCAGGGATATTCTTTTTCTGCAATCGCAAAACGTATGGCTTGTCGGAAGTAGCAGGTATTACTCCTGCTTTAAAAGCCGGATTTAAAAACTGAAGTTCATCAACAGAAACATTCAGTAAAGAACTGATCTGGGCAAAAGAAATAACATCTTTAACCATTACAGTATCTATTTCATAATGATAATATAGTGGCTGCACTGGTCGCAGGTTGTGTTCTGCAGCATATGACATAACATATGTTACGGCAATAAATGCTGGGACATAACCTCTGGTTTCCATGGGTAGAAAGTGCCTGATCTGCCAGAAATCTCTCTTACCACCTGAGCGCCTGATGGCTTTGTTGACATTTCCGGCTCCCGAATTGTAGGCAGCCAAAACCAGCAACCAGTCGTTGTACATCTTATAGAGATCGCGCATATGCTCGCAGGCAGCAATGGTTGATTTCAGCGGGTCGCGGCGGTCGTCAACCAATGATGTTACATTCAGATTATATGCCTTTCCGGTACCATACATAAACTGCCATAAACCTGTAGCTCCTACCCTCGATTTGGCCACCGGATTCAACGCCGATTCTACAATGGCCAGATATTTAAGCTCCAAAGGCATATCAAAGCGGTCGAGATGTTCCTCAAACATGGGAAAATAAATCTGAGCCAGCCCCATCACCCTTTGTGTAAGACCTCTTTTCTTATTGGCATACAAATCAATGTATTCCCTCACATACTGATTGTAAGTGAGATTGATTGGGGTAGACGCATCGAGTTTTTTCATTCTCTTGTAATACACCGAGTCGGCATACACAGGCACATAACCTGCTTCAAATCCGAAAATGCTCTTGATTTCTTCGTCACTGGCACATTCGTACCCGTCAAAATATTTGAGGTTGGCAATGCTGTCTAATGAAGCAGCTATGAAATCATCCTTGATAAATTCAAATGCCGATTGTGTGGTGTCGGTCTGGGTTCCGGATGTTTGGGCAAACGATACTCCAAACCCAAATGAAAAAGAAAACAATAAAAACGATCCGGCTTTTTTTAAAAAACTCATCGGGCAATATTTATTTCAAAGTTGGTCAAAATAAAAATCCATTAGCCGCAGTGTGCGGATAAACGATTCATTAAGAGATTTTTACAGTCAAATCTTAACTGTTGCGCAATATTATGCAATCCCCGGCATTGTGCTACAACACAACATGTCACGCTACAAAAATAAGCGATAAAAATCTATTTCGGTTTTTTTTAACATAATTTAGAGTGGATTGGCATAAGATGCAGGCAATTTATAAAGACTTAAAGTAAAAAACTGAATTATGCTTTCGCTATTGGCCATTAACCAGCAATGGAAAATTTAACTGGAAAATTCATTCTTACCCTTACCGGTTTCGACCGCTGCAACCCGGGTTTCCATTTTGGCATTAGCCCAATCACCCGGAGTACCTCATCATCAAATGCTTTTCCTATCCCCCGCAGTATCACAGGGTTGATTATTTTACCATTAGTGTCAACCTCAAAACTTACATACACTGTACCTGAACTAGAAGATTCCAAACCCTCTTCAGGATATTTGAGATTCTCAACCAGAAATTTTTGCAAAGCCTCCTGCCCGCCCGGAAATTCAGGCATGACCTCAACAACAACAAATAATTCATCTTCTGCCACCTCTTCCATTTCTGCTTCTTCAAGGGCAGTGGCTTTCCGGTCTTCTTTCTTGAGACCGGTATTTACTGCTTCCAGGCGCGCCAGCGGAACTGATGATGACTCTTCTATATTTACCGCAGCACTCTGTGCTGAAGGTGGCAATGGTTCTGCTTTCTTAGTAACAATTTCCGGCTCCGGTGTTTCAACCATAAAATCGTTTTCAACCGCTTCTGCTGGTACTTTATCTTCAACGATAACAAGCTGCTGATGCTTCTGCGGCCCGGCTGGTTTTTTTTCAACGGTAATGGCCCTTTCCTGTGGTGAAATTTCAGGAAGTGCATCAGGAACAATAGCTTCTGTTTCGGACTTGTTTTCCACCTGCCCCTGAGCAACAATATTCTGCTCTTTTTGCCTGACAAGCCCTGTGTACAACTGCCAGCCACCAATGGCCAGCAATAACATTACGGCCGCTGCAATCAGGCTGGTGTAATGCCTTTTGTAAAACGGATTCCCTTTGGGTGCTGCAGTATAATCAGATGCTGCAGGCGCTTCGGATGCTTTTTCGGCTTTTTGCAGAATTTCACGGCTGAATTGACGTATCTCTTCCTGGCTTAATCTCGGGAAACGGGGGCCTTCAAATGCCGCTGCATGTGGCAAAACTATTTCTTCCGAAACAGATTTCGGTTTCATTTCAAAGCCGGCAAGCAATTCGTTCAGGTCGGCTTCGAAGTCGGCAGGATTTGAAGTCTGAAATCCTTCCAATGCCATACGACATAACTCACATGACTTCAGATGGGATTCGGCCATCACCATTTCTTCCGCACTAAGCAGGCCATTGCTAAACAACGACAAGCCTTCCGCAGAGAAACATCCCGAAGGTGTAAACAGCTTATTTTCCGGCGTTTGGTTCATCGTTTATTCGTAAAATTGTTGTTCCAATATTATTTTCAGGTTTCTTTTGCCATTCTGTATGTGGCTTTTTACTTCGCCAGGCGTAAAACCTGTAACTTCCTCAATCTCGTGATAGCTTTTGCCATCAAAGTAAAACAGCAATACACACTGCTGCTGCCCCGGCGACAAATCACCCAAAGCCCGGTGAAGTTTTCGAATCCTTTCTTCGGTGTCGTCTTCATGATGATGCTGAAAACTTCCGTTTTCCATAACTTCATCCCATAAATTATCTTCCCACGACACGAGTACCCCATCTCTTTTGCGGTTACGCAATATCATGGCACAATGACTTTTGGTAACAGTAAGCAGCCACGATTTAAAATTATGAACCTCGTATTTTTTGAGCGAGGTAAACAATTTTTCAAAAATATCCTGGGCGGCATCCCGGGCTTCATCGCGGTTATGGAGATATTTTATACAAACCCCCAATACCAGATGCGCATAACGTTTGAACAACTCGCCTACAATCTCATGGTTTCCCGATTCCCTGAAAAATGCCGCCAGCTCCTCGTCGGTGAGCTGATTGACAATATTTCCATGGGTGAAGAGGGAATCCATGCAGTCCTGGTTTTTGTTGAATTCGTTTCGGATTACAAACCTAAGGTTTTTTGTCCATAAACTCAAGTGTAAATCATTCCCGAATGTTGCCACATAAAATCATGCCATTAATATATGCAACAATTCAGATTTACACAATTTAAGGAGGTGTCTGAGCGTTATAATAATAAGCAGTCTGCAGTATTTACAGGGAAATGCAACTGTTTTAGGGAAGAGTTGAGATTTTTTTTGTGATGTTTTATGGAATTCATGGATGTTATGCATCCTCATTATAAAACCCGGTTACTCACAATTAAAATTCATCAGCCATGGAAACACGCAAAACCAAACGGGCAGATCTTGAAAAGAAAAGACCCGTATTTCTCCAACTCGGATTCATAGTAGCTTTGGGCGCAGCCTTAGCCGCTTTTGAATGGAAAACTCCCGACACCGGTACAATTGTTCTTCCTCCGCGAACCACAGGTGTTATTGATATAGATATAGTAGATATTATCCCTGAAAAAAAGGAAGCTCCCAAGCCGGTGAACACCACCCAGCTGAGACAGGTTTCTGATTTAATAGAAGACCTGCCCGAGGTGGAAATAGAGATTGAAGCCGACCCTGACGACATGGTGTTGCCCGAAATCTACAAACCAGTGCTGCCTGACGAGCCTGAAGATGAAAACAGCGACCCGTTTATGGTTGTGGAAATTATGCCTGAATTCCCGGGCGGTATCGCAGCTTTGCATGCCTATCTTTACGAAAACATTGAGTATCCCAGAATGGCCAGAGAAGCCGGAATATCTGGAATTGTTTACCTGAGCTTTGTGGTGGGTACCGATGGCAAACTTTCTGACATCAGTGTACTCCGTGGTGTTGGCGGAGGTTGCACCGAAGAAGCCATCAGAGTAGTAAAAGCCATGCCAGCCTGGAAACCCGGAATACAGCGTTCAAAAGCTGTGAAAGTAAAAATGACTCTCCCCATTTCGTTTAAACTGGTCAATTCCTGATGACCTGAACAGGGCGCACCTGGCAGCACCCTCCTGAAAGAAGGTGCGCCCGCTTTTTCGCTGTATACAGTTTTACATTTTTTGTGCAGGCCAGCAAGCCGCTTAGCCACCGCTTTGTCTTCAAATTTATTCACCTTCAAACTCAGAATTATGAAAACCAATCTCTTTCACAAACTCTTTACTCCCTTTGCTATACCGGCAGTGCTGGCTTTCGCCTCTGTTCCGGCAACAAATGCCCAGGATATTTATCCCGACAGGCCTGGTATTCCGTACTTTGAACTTCCGGGTGAAAGCATTGAATCTCTTCCTTTAAAATCCACCAAAGCAACGGTAGAAATTGCCGGGGTAATTGCACATGTTAATGTGAAACAAGTCTATAAAAACCAGGGAAACAAGGCCATTGAAGCCATTTATGTGTTTCCGGGTTCTACACGTGCCGCGGTACATGCCATGAGTATGAAAATTGGTGAGCGTACCATCAATGCAGTGGTTGAAGAACGCGACAAAGCCCGGAAAGATTACCAGCAGGCCCTCGACAACGGGCAGTCGGCTGCATTGCTCGAACAACACAGGCCCAATGTTTTTCAGATGAATGTTGGAAATATCCTGCCCGGCGATGTGGTGGAAGTGGAGTTGAAATATACCGAAACCCTTATCCCGCGCGAAGGAATTTATGAATTTCTGTATCCTACCGTGGTCGGGCCCAGATATGATTCGCCCGCCGAAGGCAACAATGCAGAAAACTCCTGGAACAACAATCCCTGGCTGAATGAAGGTGAATTGCCTCAATACGAATTCGGGCTTGGATGTTCCATTGTTTCAGGTATGGATATTAAAGATGTGAGATGTACATCGCACAAAACCAACATCAATTATCTTAACAAAAAGTCGGTGAACATTACCCTTGATGACCGGGAAGCAGCCGGAGGCAACCGCGATTTTATTCTTCAGTACCGGCTGGGTGGCAATGGAATTGAAACAGGGGTGTGGCTTTACAGCGATGGCCGAGAAAATTATTTTATGGCAAGCATTCAGCCTCCGGCAGCAGTAAAACCTGAAATGATTCCTCCGCGGGAATACATATTTATTGTTGATGTGTCGGGCTCAATGTTTGGTTTTCCGCTCGAGGTTTCCAAAAATCTGATTTCTGTTTTGCTAAACAGTCTGAAAAGTACCGACCAGTTTAATATTTTGTTTTTCGCCGGAGGTGCCGATTTGCTGTCAGAAAAACCATTGCCTGCCACCAAAGACAACATCAGCAAAGCACTGAAAATGCTCGATAAACAAAGGGGAAGCGGAGGTACCGAGCTGTTGCCTGCACTAAAAAAAGCGTTATCCATGAATAATAACGATAACATTGCCCGCTCGTTTATTGTAGCTACCGATGGTTATGTAACGGTTGAAAAGGAGGCGTTCGCCCTGATAAAAAACAACCTGAACAAAGCCAGTTTCTTTACTTTTGGCATTGGCAGCTCGGTAAATCACCATTTGCTCGAAGGCATGGCTCACGCAGGAGCCGGCGAGGCATTTGTTGTAACCAACGAAAAAGAAGCCAAAGAAAAGGCTAAGGCATTTGTTGAATATATCAATCGCCCGGTGCTAACCAATATTTCGATGCTTTACAAGGGTTTTGAAGTTTATGATGTTGAACCGGCTACGGTTCCGGATATGTTTAGTTCGCGTCCGGTGGTGGTTTTCGGGAAATACCGAGGAAATCCGCAGGGAAGTATTGTGCTCTCAGGTACTACCGGTAGCGGAAATTACAGTCAGGCCATTGAGGTAGCATCCGAAAAGCCATCCGAACAAAACCGCGCCCTCAAATATCTTTGGGCAAGGGAACAAATCAGAATGATTGACGACTATAGCGGTGGATATGGCGGTGTACCCGAAGAGGTAAAAAAACAGGTTACCGCGCTGGGCCTGCGATACAACCTTTTAACAGCCTACACTTCGTTTGTAGCCATCGACAGTGAAATAAGAAATCCTTCGGGCAACCTGCAGAAAGTTAAACAACCCCTGCCTTTGCCACAGGGGGTAAGCAATCAGGCAGTAGGAATGGCATATCCTTCAACTACAAGAATGTCAAAATGTATGGTTAGTTCTTTTGCTGCAGATGCCGCAGAAGAAAAAACAGAACTTACTGAGCACGAAATATTTACAGTAATTGAACAAATGGCTGAATTCCCGGGCGGGCAGCAGGCTTTAACTGACTTCCTGAAAAAGAACCTGCGTTTCCCCGAAAAAGCCAAAGCTGCCGGCATATCCGGTACGGTTTATGTTCAATTTACCGTGAATGCTGATGGCTCCCTGTCTGATATCAAAGTGTTGAGGGGGATTGGTTACGGCTGCGATGAGGAGGCCATACGCCTTATAAAACTGATGCCCAAGTGGGTTCCTGCCAAACAGCGGGGAAAAGCAGTGAAGTCAACCATGAATTTGCCGGTAACTTTTGCAGTTAGTGTATAATTACCAAATGTTGATCATACACCAAACGCCGGAAGATTTCCGGCGTTTGGTGTAATTCAAAAAGGCAGTTTAGTTTTAATAAGTGTGCTTCAAATCAGAGTTTTCCATCGTTCATCAGCCGGTAAATGGTAGTTTTACCAATAGCCAGTTTGTCGGCAACCAACCGCACTTTATTGTCATATTTTTGCAGGAAGTGGTTGATGATGCGCCGGTTGTATTCGTCGAGTGTGGTTTCCTCGTAAAGAAAATCCTGAGAGGAACTCGCCGTGCTGAAGGTAATGTCATTCTCTTCAATCATATCGGTATTGGTCATTACTGCGGCCAGTTCCATAATGGCTTTGAGTTCTCTTACGTTGCCCGGAAAAGGATATTTCTGTAGTTTTTCAATGGCTTTGGAAGAAATTGACAATTTCCCCATTTTGTTTTTCTGACAAAATTCATCCACAAAAAAGCGGGCCAGCAGAGCAATGTCGCTGCCTCTCTCGCGCAAAGGCGGTAGATGAATGGGCAATCCCAGCAGCCTGTAATAAAGGTCTTCGCGAAATTCTCCCTTGCGCACCAGCTCCTGAAGGTTTTTATGAGTAGCTACAATCACCCTTACATCAAGTTTTACGTTTTCGTTGCCTCCTACGCGAACCACTTCCTCCTCCTGAAGCACCCTGAGCAGCTTCGATTGCATATTCAGGTCCATGTCGCCGATTTCATCAAGAAATATGGTACCGCGGTTGGCTTCTTCAAATCGCCCGATGCGGCGGTTGTTGGCTCCTGTAAACGCACCCTTTTCATGTCCAAACATCTCGCTTTCAATCAATTCCTTTGGAATGGCAGTTACGTTTACCGCAACAAAAGGTTTTTTGCTGCGTGCCGAAGCATGGTGTATGGATTTGGCTACCAACTCCTTACCAGTACCGGTTTCGCCATAGATAGACACAGTAATGTTGGTTCGGGCCGCTTTTTCAATAAGCGTAAATACCTTGCTTATGGCCGTACTGCTGCCCTTGATCAGGTTGTTGACTTCGTATTTCCTGCCGATTTCTTCCTCAAGAATGGCAATTTTTTGTTTCAGGGCAACATTCTCGCGTATGTTTTTGGTAATGTTCCACATACGCTCCTTGGTGTCCTGGTCTTTCAGAATGTAATCATAGGCTCCTTTTTTGAGCAGTTCTATGGCAGTAGCTACATCCTGCTGTCCCGACACAATCACTACCGGTGTGTCAGGATTAAACTCCTTGATCTGCTTAAGCACTTCCAGCCCGGTCATATCGGGGAGGTTGTAATCAAGCGAAATCAATGCCGGATTCTTAAAAAGGTTTTTCATCAGGCTTTTGCCATCAGGAAAAATCTCTACTTCATACTCCGGATTCAGCGAAAGATGATGCGAGATAATCTTTGCAAAAATGATATCATCTTCAACTATAAAAATCCTGAACGGTTCCGATGCCATATGTTTACGTATCTATTTGAGGTCTAAATTACAATATTTTTTAATACAAATCAGCAATATAACTGAAATATAACTGAAGTTGTCAAAAAAAAATGGTAACTGGAAAAATAATTTACATCTTTACTGCCCTTCAAAACGCAATGAGACTAATTATTCTTTGGGGTAATCTGTGCATCCTGCAGATAAAACGTTTCAATTTCATCAAAGATTTCCTTTACTCCGGTATATTCAGCACAAAGCATAAGTTTCATTTTAAAAGGTTTGAAATCGGGAAGTCCTTTAAAATAATGTGAATAATGTTTCCGCATTTCGAGCAGGGCAGTGCGTTCTCCTTTCCACAGCACCGATTCGTGCAGGTGTGTGCGGCAAACCGACAATCTTTCTGCAAGTGCAGGTGCCGGCAGTTCTGCACCATGCTGCATAAAGTGCTTTACCTGCGAAAAAATCCAGGGGTTGCCCACTGTGGCGCGGCCAATCATAATTCCATCAACGCTGGTTTCGCGAAGCATGGCCATGGCCGAGGGTCCATCAATTACATCTCCGTTTCCTATTACCGGAATTACCAGCCCGGGCTGATTTTTAGCTTCTGCAATCAGTGTCCAGTCGGCTTTTCCGCTGTACATCTGCGACCGGGTGCGGCCGTGAATGGTGAGTGCTGCAATTCCGGCATCCTGAAGTTGCATGGCCAGCGAAACTATGGGTTTTGAGCTTTCGTCCCAGCCTAAGCGGGTTTTAACTGTAACCGGAAGCTTAACTGCTTTCACAACCGATTCTGTTATTCTGAGCATAAGCGGAAGATCCTGCAAAAGTGCAGCGCCTCCTCCCTTGCTTACTATTTTTTTGACAGGGCAGCCAAAATTGAGGTCAATAAAATCGGGGGCAGCCTGTTCTGCAACTTTGGCGGCCTCTACCATGCTGTTAACATTATTCCCGAATATCTGAATGCCGGCCGGACGCTCTTCTTCGGCAAATTCCATTTTCTTAAGACTGCCGCTTATGTCGCGGATAAGCCCTTCGGATGAAATAAATTCGGTAACCACCACATCTGCACCCAGTTTTCTGCAAATTCTGCGAAACGGAGGGTCGGTGATGTCTTCCATGGGGGCAAGAAACAACGGACATTGCCCCGGTTTAAAAAGGCCTGACCATGCCGGGCCGGCATTTTTTTGATTGTTATGCTGGATTAACGGATTTTCCATAATTTCACGCAAAATAACAAAATAAAATTCAGGTATGGTCAAAGAACCGGTTTTCTCGAAAATCTCACCGGGCGGACAAGTGCTTTTACTCATCGCCTTAGTGCTGGCCGGCACCATTTTTTCGATTGTTGCAGCCTATGGTATTTCAATGCTTGTGTGGGGAAAGGAATTTGTAACCCAGGCTGCTTCGGGGCAAATTATATCTCTCGGTTTCTTAAGAACTTTTCAGATCATCAATCAGATCGGCATTTTTATTTTCCCTCCCATCGCTTTTGCCTGGCTCATCAGTGAACGGCCGCTGAATTTTTTGGGAATATCAAAACCAAGGGCCGGTCAGATGATATTGGCCATCATCGCAGTTTTATCCATTGCTCCGGTAATCAATGTGCTTGTGCAATGGAACGAAGGCCTCACCCTGCCACATATGTTTCATGGTATCGAAAACTGGATGCGCAATACCGAGGAAAACGCGGCCCGCCTTACCGAAAACTTCCTGAATGCCGGCAACCCCGCTGACCTCGCGCTCAATCTGCTGATGATAGGTATTTTGCCTGCACTGGGCGAAGAGTTGCTCTTCAGGCCTGCCTTTATTGGTGTATTGAAAAAGATGTTTCGTAATGTTCACTGGCCTGTCATGATTTCAGCCATTGTCTTCAGTGCATTTCACCTGCAGTTTTTTGGCTTCTTTCCGCGATTGGTGCTCGGTATCCTTATGGGTTATCTTTATGTTTGGTCGGGTTCACTCTGGGTGCCGGCACTGGCACATTTTGTCAATAATTCGGTGGTAGTGGTGGTTTCCTGGCTATTTCAGAATCAGTATATTGAAAAAAACCTCACCGACCTTGAAGGTGCCGGCTCCTGGCCGTATGTTGCCATTTCGGTAGTGCTAACAGCCCTGGTTATGACAGGGGTTTATATATGGGGAAGCGGGGCCGGGATATGGAAACAAACCCGGAAATAAATCAAACCATGTAATTTTTACGGTTATCTAAACCTCCCCGCATTTGCGACCACATTCCGTAATAATTAAGCCAAAGTTCGGTTGCACAATTCCTTGAATAAAATACACCCTCGAATTGTGGTTTACTTTCAATAATCGCCACAATCCCCCAATATTTAATAATTTTGCAGGAAATTGCATTTGTAATGGAGAACAAGCTATTTATTTACAATACCCTGAGCCGCAAAAAGGAGCTTTTTGAGCCCATCAATCCGCCACATGCCGGTATGTATGTGTGCGGGCCGACTGTTTACGGCGACGGGCATCTGGGTCATGCACGCTCAGCCATCAATTTCGATCTGGTGTTTCGCTACCTGCAGCACCTGGGTTACACAGTAAGGTATGTGCGCAACATTACTGATGTGGGCCACCTCGAAAACGATGCCGATACCGGAGAGGATAAAATTGCCAAAAAAGCACGCCTCGAACAACTTGAACCCATGGAAGTGGTGCAATATTTTACCAATCGTTACCACAAAAATATGGAGCAGCTCAACGTGCTCAGCCCAAGTATTGAACCGAGGGCTTCCGGGCACATCATTGAGCAGGTGAAAATGGCTGAGGATATTCTGGCCTCCGGACTTGCCTACGAAAGCGGAGGATCGGTATATTTTGATGTTGAAAAATACAACAAACAGTATCACTACGGCAAATTGTCGGGCAGGGTGATTGAAGACCTTATGGCCAATACCCGTGAATTAGACGGGCAGACCGAAAAACGCAACCCCTTCGACTTTGCCCTTTGGAAAAAAGCACAACCTGAGCACATTATGCGTTGGCCTTCGCGCTGGAGCGATGGTTTCCCCGGATGGCATCTGGAATGTTCGGCCATGAGCGCAAAATATCTGGGTGAGCGCTTCGATATTCATGGAGGTGGAATGGACCTGCTTTTTCCGCACCATGAGTCTGAAATTGCACAAAGTGTGGCAGCCAACCGCACCGAACCGGTCAAATACTGGATGCACAACAATATGATTACGGTCAATGGCCAGAAAATGGGAAAATCGCTGGGGAATTTCATCACCCTCAATGAGTTTTTCAGCGGAGAGCATCCTTCTCTTACTCAGGCCTACAGCCCCATGACCATACGGTTCTTTATACTGCAGGCACATTACCGCAGCACCCTCGATTTCTCGAACGAAGCGCTTCAGGGTGCCGAAAAAGGCCTGTCCAGGCTCGTAAATGCCCGTAAAACATTGGAAAAACTAAGGCCATCCGATACATCTACCGCCGATATTGCTTCACTAAAGCAGGCTTGTTATGATGCCATGAACGATGACTTCAACAGCCCCATAGTAATTGCCAACCTGTTTGAGGCCGTAAGAATCATCAACTCGGTGAATGATGGCAAAGAAAAACTTTCTACGCCCGACCTCACCACCCTGCAGGAAACCTTCACCACGTTTATGGACGATATTCTCGGACTCACCTCAGAGGAATCGGCAGCCGGTGACAGCGGAGTGCTTGAGCAACTGATGCAGCTAATTCTCGAACTCAGGAAAAATGCCAGGGCTGCCAAAGATTTTGCCACTTCCGATAAAATACGCGATGAACTTGCCCGGGCTGGTATTGTGGTAAAAGATACCAAAGACGGTGCTGTCTGGGGTCGCGAATAATCATGCTGATTTTACAGATTATCAACTAAAAATATCCACCACCAAATTCAAAACCTGCATGAAATCAATTGCAAAACTCCTGCTTACGGCATTTACAGTAAGTCTTCTGCTGGCCGGATGCAGCAACAAAACCGAAAAAATGGAACAGGAACTCAAAGACTTTATCACCAACTGGGAGCAAAAAGTTGAACCCTTACAGAAGGCAGCCTACACGGCTTACTGGGATGCCTCCATTTCGGGCCGCGACGAGGATTATGCCCGTTCCGAACAACTGCAGTTTCAGCTCAGCAGCATTTATACCAATGCCGATGACTACGCCCTGCTCAAAAAAATAAAGGAGTCGGGCGCTGTAATGGACACCCTGCTTAAACGCCAGCTCGACGTGCTTTACTCAGCCTATCTGAGCAATCAGATTGACACTGCCTTGTTGGCCAAAAGAATTAAAATGGAAGTTGAAATTGAAAAGAAATACTCCAATTTCAGGGCCGAGGTAAATGGCAAACAACTGAGCGACAACGATGTGGAAGATGTGCTTAAAACCTCGGTAAACAGCGACGAACTGCGCGCAGCCTGGGAAGGGCATAAAAAGGTGGGTGCATTGGTTTCTGCCGATATTATACACCTGGTGAAGCTCCGCAATCAGATTGCTCAAAGCCTGGGCTTTAAAAACTACCATGCCATGAGCCTGGAGCTGAGCGAACAAAACCCCGATGACATCAGCAAATTATTCGACGAACTCGACCTGCTTACCCGCGATGCTTTTGCCGGGCTGAAAGACGAAATTGATACTTATCTGGTTAACAGACTCAAAATTACCAAAGATGAGCTTATGCCCTGGCATTATCAGAACCGTTTCTTCCAGGAAGCTCCAGCCATTTACAGTGCTGACCTTGACAAGTATTATGTAAATCAGAATATTGAAAAACTCACCACCGATTATTATGCAAGCATCGGCCTCGATATTACCGATATGCTTCAGAACAGCGATCTGTACGAAAAACCCGGCAAAAATCAACATGCTTATTGCATTGATATTGATAATGCCGGCGATGTGCGGATACTTTGCAATATAAAGCCCAATTACAACTGGATGAACACCATGATGCATGAATTCGGGCATGGGGTGTACGATAAGTACATAGACCGCAATCTGCCGTTCAGTCTGCGAAATCCGGCACATACCTTCACTACCGAAGCCATTGCCATGATATTTGGCCGCATGGCTGCCAATCCGGCGTGGATGCAGGACATGGGCCTGATTGATTCGGCCGGAAGGGCTGCAGTTGCCGAAGATGCCTGGAAAGTGCTGCGCCTCGAACAGCTTACCTTCAGCCGCTGGGCGCAGGTGATGTACCGCTTCGAAAAAAGTATGTACGAAAATCCCGATCAGGATTTGAATGCCCTGTGGTGGACATTAGTTGAAAAATACCAGATGATAAAAAAGCCCGAAAACCGCAATGAACCAGACTGGGCCAGCAAAATTCATATTGCCACCTCGCCCTGTTATTATCACAATTACCTGCTTGGCGAGTTGCTGGCTTCGCAGCTTAACCATTACATAACAGCCAATATTATTGGTTCAAACGATTTCAGGTATCAGAGTTTTTACGGAAGCAAAGAAACCGGCGAATACCTTACCGAAAAGGTTTTTAAACCCGGCGCACTTTATTACTGGAATGATATGATTGAAAAAGCCACCGGCGAAAAACTTACTGCCCGCCATTATGCTGATCAGTTTGTGAATTAGGGCGCTTTTTATTGGCATTCTATAGCCGGTTCCGGATTGGGGCCGGCTTTTTAGTTTTCTTAAAAAACTTAATTGCTGAGCAACGAAAATAAGTATGCCAATCAGAAAAGGTTTATTTTCAATGAGTTGGGTAATTTTAAAGAAATATTTGTTTTCTTGAGTATCTTAAAAAAAAATTTTGATCATTCAGGAAATTTTTTCTAAATTTAAAGCGATTAAACATTAATTTATTCAGAACTATGGACTTGCTCCAAAATACTATGTATATATTCATATAGCATGAATAACAAGTATTTATCAGGAGTATAAAACTCACGATATGCAGTGCAAAATAGTCTTAACGGAAACATCCGTTTCATCATCAAAGGCAAAAGGCATACTCGAAGCATTTTATGGCGATGATTTTACAAACTGTTTGCCAATTGAAGGTTCCTCATCCAACAAAAACCAACCTGTCAACCCCAATCAATTGGCACAGGCTTATGGTTTAAACATTACAGTAAAACCAAATCCAGCAAGAGAATGGGCAGCTTTTGACTTTAGCCTTCCTGAAGGTAGTGAATCTGCAATCCTCGAAATTGTGGATGCTAAAGGTAAGCACATGGAAACCATTGCATTAAAAGGCAATCGTGGGCAAAAGTTGGTTGATACGCGTGTATGGCATGCAGGTCAGTATGTTTACAAACTAAAAGTTGCCGGATTTACCAAATCAGGCAAACTTGTTGTAATTAAGTAGTTTTTAGTAACCTACCGGCAGGTATTTAACCTGCCGGTTTTTAAAATTTTTACCATGAAAAAACTATTTATTCTTCTGCTGCTTTTGTGTTACTTTTTCCCCTCAAGCTCACAGCCTATTGTACTTGAATGGCAGGCTTGTTTTGGTACTATCAAAAAAGAAGTGGCTATGGACCTCTGCAAAACTGATGAAGGTTATATTATTGCCGGATATAAAGAAAGTAATTCAGATGGTGTTGATGTTTTGCTTATCCGTACTGATTTGTATGGTAATTTAATTTGGGAGAAATACCTCGGAGGAAGTTCGTCAGATGCTCCATTAAGGATATTTCCGGCAGGAAATGATTATTTTTATATTTCAGCAATTTCAGCTTCATCAGATGGAGATATATCCTTTAATCCCTTTCCCAATGGCCGTTCAAATAACTGGATTTTTAAAATAAATGGGATGGGTGATATAATTTGGGATAGAATGTATGGAGGCACCTGGTTCGAGAACGGATGGACAGCCTGCTCCACCCACGATGGGGGTATGGTAACCATATGTTACACCGATAGCGAGGATGGTGATATCAGCAATTATTTTGGCAGTTGGGATACCTGGCTGTTACGCACCGACAGCCTTGGCAATAAAGTATGGGATTTTACCATAGGTACACAGGGGCTCGATTTCCCGAATGCCATTATTCAAACCAGCGATATGGGCTTTTTGGTGGCCTCAGGTTCTATGCCAACCACCGGGGGAAATATTACCTGCATACCGTTTGATCTTGAAACATCAGACATTGTTCTTTTCAAAATTGATTCTTTGGCCAACATTGAGTGGCAGCGTTGCATTGGCGGAAGCAGTGAAGAGAGTTTAGCTGATATAATTGAAGTTGAAGATGGTTATATCTTGGCCTCAATGGTTTCAGCAGGCGATGGCGACATGACAGGTTCAGGCTATCATTATGGCACCACACCACAAGGCCACCCAACCAGCGATATATGGCTTGCAAAAATTGATTTTGAGGGCAATATATTATGGCACAAATGTTATGGAGGCACACACTTTGAATGGCCCAACAGCATTTTTCCAACCCCGGATGGTGGCTATATTGTAATCGGGGAAACTTACTCCAACAATGGTGACGTTTCAGGAAAACACAATGTGCACGGCACAGGGTCTGATATATGGGTATTTAAAATTAATTCTACCGGCGACCTGCTCTGGCAAAAATGTTTTGGAGGGTTAGGCTCTGAAGAACTTACATATAGCGGAGTAATTGACAATGGAGATGGCAGTTATGTAATAACAGCAAGTTTGTTTGGAAACGGAAATAGTGGCGACTTAACCTGTATGACAAATCCCGATGGCAACCGCGACATCTGGCTTATACAATTGCGCGATACCACCTTTGTAAGTTCCAACCATATTCCCTTACTGGAGTATTCTGTAAAAACCTACCCCAACCCTGCCCATGATTACGTAGTTTTTGAATTTAAAAAACCATTGTCTTCGGGCAACATAACCATAAATGATATCACCGGGCGGTTGGTTGCAAACGTGGCTTTAACCGGGGGAAAGACGGTGTGGGAAACGAAAGGCGTAAAGCCGGGGGTGTATTTGTACCAACTTACCGGCTCAGGTTATTTTACAAATGGTAAAATACTGATTGATTAAGCTTTTTGATGAATTATAAACCATTAAAAACAAGCAAAATGAAAAAACTTTTACTTTCCATAACACTGATAATGGTTCTTTTACCTTTTAAAAACTTAACTGCACAGGATTACCGCCCAATGGCAGTGGATAGTGTGCGCTGGATAGTGGGGGCGTATGATCATTATTACCCATGGATACTTTCTTTACTTTGGGAATATTACGCGCTGGGCGATACAGTAGTTAATGATACCGAATATATTAAGATTTATAAAAGAACACTGGACCCAACCAACTCAAATCCACCCTTTCCTGCAACCTCTGAATATAGTCTTGTTGCTTTAATGCGTGATGATATTGAAAACAGGAAAGTGTATGTTATTGCCTTAGTTTCATTTTTTATTGATTGTCCATCAGGAGAGGAAGTGCTGCTTTTTGATTTTTCCTTGAACGAGGGTGATATTGCCACACATCAATGTACAGTTCCTGATGGATGTGGTGATGTTATAATTGAAGAAACCGGAAACGGGATTTTTTATGGGGTAGCCACAAGATATTTTGAACTTGGTGAAGGTTGTTCAGGGGGGCTACGCTATTATGAAGGTATTGGTTCTGATCGTGGCTTATTTGAGGGTTTAGCTACTCCTGTTAAGGGAGTAAACTGGTTAGTAAGCTTTTTGGACTATTACTGCCCTACCTCTGACTGTCCTTATATTGTTTCATCAAACCAATTGCATGCCCCAACGGGTATAAAGGCTTATCCTAACCCGGCTCAAAATGCAATTTTTGTTGAGATGCCTCAGATTGTTCAACCAGGGAACAGTAAAGTTGAGCTTTATAATATTGAAGGTCGGCTC
>JANJXJ010000006.1 GCA_024709105.1 Lentimicrobium sp.
ACCCTGAATAATCTGTAACACCGGGTAATTTATAATCGCATCTGAAACATACCGGACCTTAATCAAAAGTGTTTCTTTAAAACCCTTTTGTTCTCATCTTAATAATCTGTATTTTTGTAAACAGCAAACCATCAACACCAACAAATACGAAGAGCAATGAAAATCAAAAAGTTACATTTTATTGTGCTGGCAGCATTAGTTTCCGGACTTTTATTCACCGCCTGCAATCCCAAAACCACACCACCCGCTGAAGAAACCATTGCGGCTCAGGTAAAACAACCCGAATGGAGCAAGAATCTGAGTATTTATGAGGTGAATGTCAGGCAATTCTCTCCCGAAGGTACATTTGCAGCTGTTGAAGCACAATTGCCCCGGCTCAAGGAACTGGGAACAGATATTCTGTGGCTGATGCCCATACATCCCATAGGAGAACTTAACCGCAAAGGCACCCTGGGAAGTTATTATTCAATCAAAGATTACAAAGGAGTTAATCCTGAATTCGGAACTGAAGAGGATTTCAAGCGTTTTGTAAAAAAGGCCCATGAGCTGGGTATGTATGTTATCCTCGACTGGGTAGCCAATCACTCCGCATGGGACAATCCATTAGTAACCGAAAAACCGGATTTTTACCAGAAAGACAGTGTTACAGGGAATATGGTTTCACCTTTCGACTGGACAGATGTGGTGGCCTTCAACTACAACTTCCCCGAAACCGGCGAATATATGCTCGATGCCATGCTCTACTGGGTAAAGGAATTTGATATTGACGGTTACCGCTGCGACGTGGCCGAGCTCGTTCCGGCAACTTTCTGGGACAAAGCGAGAACCGAATTAGACAAACTGAAACCGGTGTTTATGCTTGCCGAAGGCGAAAAGCCCTGGCTGCATACTGCCTTCGATATGTCGTACGGCTGGGAGTTTCACAACATCAAAAACCGCATTGCCAAAGGGGAAGCCAATGCCAATGATATTGAAACCTATCTGAAGAAAAACGACACCCTTTATCCGCAGGGCGCATACCGTATGTACTTTATTACCAACCATGACGAAAACTCGTGGAATGGCACCGAATTTGAAAGACTCGGCGATGGTGTAAAGGCATTTTATGTGCTCACAGCTACTGTTCCGGGTATGCCGCTGATTTATACCGGACAGGAATCAGGTATAAACAAACGGCTTGAGTTCTTCGAAAAAGACCCGGTTGCATGGGGAAATTACGAAATGACTTCATTTTACAAAAGTCTGCTTGACCTTAAGAAAAATACCCCTGCCCTTCACAATGGAAACTGGGGCGGCTCATGGGAAAGGGTAAACACCAACGAAAATGAAAAAGTATTTGCCTTTGTACGCGAAAAAGACAACAGCAAAGTGTTTGTTGTGGTTAATCTCAGCAATCAGCCGGTGAATGTAACTTTTGATGGCGAAAAATTTGCCGGAAATTACACCGGTTTATACTCAGGAACTCAGGCAAACTTTGAAAAAGGCGCTACCTCCGAACTTGCTGCCTGGGGTTACGAAGTTTATTTCAAATAATTGAATTTCAACACATAACTCAGAATCTGCACACGTTTATCTCCATTTCGTGTGCAGATTTTTTCATAAAAAATCATCACATGAAGCTAAGAACCTTTTTACTCACCCTTGTAATTGCCGCATTTACCATGAACAAGGCAATGCCTCAAACCAACATGAATCAAAGCCTGGGCAAACTAACCGGTTTTGAAATCAAAGATCAGTCGCTGCACCTGAAAACCGACCTTGGACAAGCAATCGTTACTTTTTATGATGCAGGAATTGTAAGAATCCGCATTGTAAAAGAAAACTTTGGCGATGATTTTTCCTATGCCGTTGTTGCTGAACCCAAAAACATCAAGCCAGAAATTATAGAAACTCCTCTATCAATAATTGCCGGCACCGATATGCTTAAAATGGAAATCAGCCGCAATCCGGTGAGGTTTTCATTTTATACCACTGACGGCAAGCTCATCAATGCCGACGACAAAGCCTTTGGCACCTCGTGGATTGGCACTGAGGTTACCACCTATAAAAAGCTGATGCCCGATGAAAAGTTTATCGGATTAGGCGAAAAAACCGGAAACCTTGACCGTCGCGGCACTGCATACGAAAACTGGAATACCGACAATCCCCGTTACGGCCCCAACGACGACCCATTGTATGTTTCCATTCCATTTTACATGGGTATACACAGCGGACTGGTTTACGGCATTTTTATGGACAACAGTCACCGCAGCCGCTTTAATTTCGGCGCCAGCAACGACAGATTCAGTTCATTTGGTGCCGATGATGGCGAAATGGACTATTATTTTATGCACAGCCAGAATATTGCCGGCATAATTGAGCAATATACGCACCTTACCGGAAGAATGACCATGCCTCCCATTTGGGCACTCGGGTATCAGCAGTGCCGCTGGAGCTATTTCCCCGATTCGGAAGTTTTAAATATTGCACAAAACTTCAGAGACAGGCAAATACCACTGGATGTGCTTTATCTCGACATACATCATATGGATGCCTATAAGATTTTCACCTGGCATCCCACCCGCTTCAGCAATCCCAGAAAGCTCCTGGCCGATCTCAAGTCAATGGATATACATACCACTTTGATTGTTGACCCCGGAATTAAGGTTGAAAAAGGTTACGAAGCATATGAAGATGGCTTAAAGAAGGGAGTATTTGCGAAATATCCTGATGGACAGCCCTATACCGCACAGGTTTGGCCAGGCTGGTGCCACTTCCCCGATTTTACAAACCCTGTGGCCAGGGAATGGTGGGGCGAAAAATTCAGCTGCCTGGTGAGCGATGGCGTTACCGGATTCTGGAACGACATGAACGAAATTGCATCCTGGGGCAACGGTTATACCCCAACTCTGGTGGAATTTGACTGGGAAGGTAAAAAAACTTCCTATCGTGAGGCCAAAAACGTTTATGGAATGCTTATGTCGAAGAGCACTTATGAAGGTACCCGTAAACTGATGAACAACCACAGACCGCTTATTCTTACAAGAGCCGGTTTCTCGGGATTGCAAAGGTATACCGCACTCTGGACAGGTGACAATCAGGCAACCGACGAGCATATGATGCTGGGTTGCAGACTGGTGAACAGCATCGGCCTGAGTGGTGTATCCTTTACCGGAGTTGATGTGGGCGGATTCAGCAAAGACCCGAGCCCGGCGCTTTTTGCCAGATGGATTGGCGTTGGCGCATTCAGTCCGTTTTTCAGAAGCCATACACATCAGGATACACGTCAGGCAGAACCCTGGGCTTTTGGCGAAACCGTTGAAAACATTTCGAGAAACTACATCACGCTGAGGTATAAACTCCTGCCTTATATTTATTCATCATTCAGAGTGTCGGCTGAAACTGGCCTTCCTTTGGCCAGAAGCCTCGCCATTGATTATACTTTTGATGAAAAAATATATCATTTCATCTATCAGAATCAGTATATGTTCGGCCCGTCCATTCTGGTAGCACCTGTTGAGAGTACCCGCGAACTAACCAAAGTATATTTACCCGCCGGCGAATGGTACGACCTGCACAGCGGACAAAAATACAGCGGAAACAGTGAAATTGTTGCAGAATCTCCCATACAAAGACTTCCGGTTTATTTTAAAGGCAGCTCAGTAATCCCCATGCAGAATCCGGTTCAAAGTACAGCAGCAGATCCGGGTGAAACACTTTATCTGCATGTTTTTAATGGTAGCGGTAGCAGCAATTTTGTCTATTACGAAGATGACGGACAAACCTACAATTACGAAAATGGCGGGTTTTTGAAACGCAGCATCAGCTTCGACGGTGGTAAAAAGCTTATGCTGATTGACAAACCCGAAGGCAATTTTACTTCAAAATTTACTAAAATTGAAGTTGTGCTGCATGGTTTTGAAGCAAATCAGGCTATAAAAGTAAATGGAAAACCGGT
>JANJXJ010000095.1 GCA_024709105.1 Lentimicrobium sp.
CCTGGGAAGTAATCAATAAAACCGGAGAAGTAGAAATTTATCCTAATCCGGCTGATGATCAAATCCGCGTTTTAACCGGGGAACCGCCTGATTATCTTGCCATATACAATTGCCTGGGTGCACAAGTATTCCTTCCCTCAAGTTACGAAGGCAATGGGCTTACACTTGAGGTTTCGGGTCTTTCGCAGGGTATTTATTTTATTACCTATACATTGGGCGATAAGTTGGTCACCCGGCGTTTTGTGAAAAAATAGTTAGCTTTGCAGGTTCAGGGTTTTAAATTATGTGGTATGGCAAAATTGAGGGTAATTGCAGTTTTTTTGATGCTGGGCATGCTTGGCTTGCCGGTGATGAGGTTGTATGCACAAACCTACGACACCATTTCAAATTGGGAAAATATCACACCCAACTGGGTGGTTTGGGCCGGGCCGGGTCAGGTTACTGATAATCCTGCTCCGGGGGCGGTAAATCCTTCGGCACATTGTATTCAGCTTACAACCAATTCCAACCCCTACAACCTGATGTTGCTGGATATGGAAGCCCCTGCCGATTTCGACCGCTACCCCCGCTACAGCCTGCTTGTGCTTGCGCCTGCAACAGGCGGCGATGTGGTGCTTAAATTTGAAAACAGCGACAATACTTCTTCACGCGAATTGTTGCTTACCCCGCAGCCCGGGCAATGGACACGGCTTGAATTTGATTTCTCGGGTCAGACTTACGAAAATTATACCCGCATGGTAATCTTCTTCGACTTCCTCGGAACCAACCCCGATCGCCTTTGGTACATTGATGATGTGGTGAAAGAAATTCCTGAGCCGGTGACTTTTTCTTCAACCATGCCTATTGTGGTGATCAACACCAACGGAGTGGATATTCCCAATGAGCCCAAAATTCCCGGAACCATGGGAATTATTTACAATGGCCCCGGCAATCTGAACAGTACCAGCGATCCGTTTAATCATTATAACGGGGACATTGGCATAGAAATAAGGGGGCAATCATCGCAGATGTTTCCAAAAAAATCTTACTCCTTTGAAACCCGCACTCCTCAGGGAGACAACAATAACGTTGCCCTGCTGGGAATGCCTAAGGAAAACGACTGGGTTTTGTATGCTCCTTACACCGACAAATCCATGTTGCGCAATGCAGTAACTTTTGGCATCGGGCATAAAATGGATGGATACTGCACCCGCACCCGCTTTGTCGAAGTAATTGTAAATACCGATTACAAAGGTATTTACGTGTTGATGGAACGGATCAAAAGAGACAAAAACAGAGTTAATATTGAAGAGCTTACACCGTCAATAACTACATTGCCGGGCCTCTCGGGAGGGTATATTGTTCGTGTGGATAAAATGGATCCCGACTTTACTTTAGGAACAGATGGCTGGTTATCAGAGGTTTATCCGGTTTATAATTATGCAAATCGCTCTGTTTTCCAGTATTATTATCCAAAAGCCGATGAAATTGTTCCTGAACAACGCAATTATATCAAACAATTCATCACTTCGGCCGAAGTGGCACTCAACAGCAGCCGGTTTAAAGAGCCCGGCTTTGGATATATGAAATATTTCGATCTGCCTTCTTTTGTGGATTTTATGCTGCTGAACGAAATCAGCAAAGAGGTGGATAAGTATAAATTCAGTACTTATTTTTTTAAGGAAAATGACAATCAGGGAGGGAAACTGTTTGCCGGCCCCGCATGGGATTTTAATCTGGGTTATGGAAATGTGGACTACTGGCCTCCGGGTTTAAGTACTTCCGGCTGGATGTATTCATCCGTGAAGAATGAGTCGTTGATGATGTACTGGTGGCAAAGGCTGATGGAGGACAACTATTTCAGAGACCTTGCCAAAACCCGCTGGCTGAGCTTGCGGCAAAACCTTATTACCAACGCTTTTGTGGAACAACTTGTGGATTCCCTTATCAGCGAATTGTCTCCCTCGCTTGAACGCAATTATGAAAGGTGGCCCATACTTGGGCAATACGTATGGCCAAATTACGACTGGCAAAACAATACCTATGAGGATGAAACCGATTATTTCAGGAATTTTCTATTCACCAGACTGCAGTGGATGGATAACAATATGCCCGGAAATGCTCTTCGGCCCTGGGCTGCCATCAGTTCGTCAGCAAACAAAATAACCCTGACTCTGTATGGCGATTATTTCAGGCGGAACATCATTTCAAAAGAAAGTTTTACGCTGAATGGTGCACCGGATTTTGTAAAAATTCAGGGGGTGGAATACAAAGGCCCTGCTTCCTGCGAAATTACTCTTACTACCGATGCTTCTGCACATCAGAATCTTTCGGTAGTGATTGCAGACCGGCTGCTCAATACACTCACTCCGCTCGAAAGCAATAAACTTGCATCGGTGGGAATGCCCGAAGCAAACCCTGAATCAAGCAAAGTAACTGTGGGTTATTTTGATCATGCACTGGTGATACGCAGATCCGGAACAGGCATTTCCGGAAAAGGAATACTTCGGGATATGTCAGGGCGGAAGGTTAGCGAAATTTTAATATCAGGAGGCGAGGTGCAGACCATTCCGCTTTCGCTGAGCCCGGGCGTTTATATCTACTCCGAAGCAGGAAAATCAGGGTGGATTTCGGTTAAGATGGTGGTTCTCTGATAATTCAGGCCAAAAATTTGTACCAAAGGTGGAATGGTGATTTTTAATTAAAAATTGGTTAAGAGAATTCAGCTCGTGCTGCTCCAGATGAGGTAAGTCATTGAGTTTGTGCCATTCTGCTGCAAATGATTTTTCTGCCAGGCTTGGATGTAAATACAAGCCTTTGTAAATGAGAAAATAGCTATTTTTGTTTTTAAAAAGAGTTCCTGAGAATGCTTTTGGGGATATTTCATACCTTATTGAGCCAAGTGTGCTCATTTTCAGCCCTTGATCAAATAGTTATGAATCAACATGCCTTATGTATTATTATTAAATCTAATTCACATGAAGTTTAATCCAATTTTCCTTTTAGCTTTTTTGCTATTATTTGTTAGCTGCAGGAACAATAAGTATGAAACGGTTACTTATACAGCTAAAGTTCCCTTCTCCCCAGAGTATTATAGAAGTATTGAGTTTGTTAATTATAATGACTCTGTATTTATTATTCAAACAATGGATCTGAGTTATGATTTTACTGATATAATCAGTCATTTAACAATTTCAACGGGTAAAATTTTCAAAATTGATAAATACTTTTATACAAAAGATGATTTGACAGGTGAAACCATCCTCTTCTCTACGGATGGAGATTATCTTCAATTTTATGGTAGTCGATATGACAATTTGAATTTCAAAAAAGAGAAAGATGATGTTTATGAAAGTGATTTTGATATTAACGAGGATAATTTCAGAAAAAGGATTTACTTAATGGAATTAGCTGAGAATCTAAGTTCGTATAAAGAAATGATTGAGGATGTAGATTCTTCCAGAAATAAAGAAATTGTTCTTGTAAATGATAGCATTGTAGAATTTTCAAATCATTTTGGCTTAAGTATACATTTGTATAATGACTCAACATATGATTTTACAATTGAGAATTTGTTGTTTAGTACCGGCTATTGGAAATTTGAAAAAGGTTGTTTAATTTTTGATGAATCTGTCATTTTTTCAAATCGAAATTATCCTTATGAAATTCCTGATAAACTATTAATTTATATTGAGAAGAATGAAAACATCTACACTTCATACTTGGTTGACGATTCTACATTATTTATGGGTACTTTGCCTTTTGCTCAGTCATGTGTAATTATGAGAAAGGTGCGACCTGACATCAAATCTGACTTCTTTAATAGTTTGCGTGCGACAGGTCAGTTGCCAGAATAATTTTTCTATTTTTTTCGCAGTCAATTGTTTTTCTGTCAGGCTTTGATGCGAAAACAAGCCTTTGTAAATGAGAAAATAGCTATTTTTGTTTTTAAAAAGAGTTCCTGAGAATGTTATTTTGGATATTACTCACAATATCACAGATGAAAATTTATTGCATATTGTTTCTTTATTTATTGATTCTTGTATTGGGTAAACAGGGCTTTTCCCAATACTCTGGAATTTACTCCTCAAAATACGGAGAATTTGTTGATTTCTCTCTTCAAGGAAAATTTTATGCATTAACCGAATGGGGTTCTAAGTTTTCTAACACAAGAATGGAATTTGATTGTGGCATTTATGAAATAAGTAATGATACTTTGTATTTTCTATCTGATAATCATCCAAATAACAAAATAGTTAATATAGTCACCTTTGTCAAGAACTCTGCATTTGAATTTGTTAGCTTCAATTTCGTTTGCATTGATATTTATAAAATACCCTCCTCTATACTCAAATTGGAGTTTTATTATGAAGGGAGTGACTCTATAGAGACATTTTGTTTGAAGGACGAAGAAAAAATTAAAGTGCATAGTTCAGGTATTAATAAAGTAGATTGTTCATATATATTGGATAGTAGAGAGTTGATTAAATTTTCTCTTTCAGGTAATGATATTTTTGGGAATGATATTACGATACATTCAATTCATCCGACTAAAACCATGCAAAATAAAAAGTTTCTAATAAAAGATTTTTCAGATATTTCTTTAACTTTGATTGGCCCTGTAATACAAGATTATAAACGAAAAAATCGAATCAAATGGTTTCAATCCTTTCGGAATTGGCCATGGAAATGGAATTTTCGCAAATCACATTGGTATGATCCGCTAGAGAAGAAATTAATATTTAATCAATGCAAAAAAATGTATTTCTTCTCTTGTAATAATGAATATCCCTGACATTCAAGTGCTTTTAATGCTTGAATTCCGGGCTCATTCATTCAATTATTCACGGCAACCAACAGTTCACAGAACCCAAATGATGGAAGAATATGCAACACGTTATTGGAGTTTATTTTAGAAATAGTACTTCTTTTTATTGTGAAGTATTTTCGGGAATTAAAATCCCGATAATTTTTCTTTTTCTGTCCTTATTCTTTAATGCTGTTTCAGGACAAGAAATAAAGGATGAGGTTGTGGTTGTGCCCAATGATTCTATTGTGGTACTTAAAAAGCGGGAAACATCAGTTTCTATATCAGTAACGTTTAAGAATATGTCAAATGCAGATACGTTGATTCTGAAAAATGTAACCGGCATATTATACCCTGATTTAGCTGATTTTGCTCCTGGTACTTCTTTTTTCGAAAAGGAATGTTATAAGAACAAATTAAATTTCAGAATTGAGGATTTAAATGGTGAAATCATGCAGCCTCAAAACATAAATTATGTAAATAATACAATAGAAATTGACAGTAATTATTATGAAACAAAACAAAGTTCCGGGCTGAAGGGTAGTTTTAAAAGAAAGCACAAAACAAACGATTGCCTGAAAAGAGGAAGCATTTCACTTACTCAGGACTCTACCGTTATTGTTTGTCCTTATTTGGGAAGGCATTACTTGTCAAAAGGAGTGTATTACTTATACATTTATTATTGCAATAGTTATGATACAAGGTATGGCTTAAAATATGAGTCTGCGCTTATTAAAACGAGCCCTTCTGTTGGCAGAGTCAAAAAAAAGGTTTTTATTGGCCAGTTTACTTCTCAACCTATTAAACTCATTGTAAGGTAATAAAACGGAAAAGATAATATTTGGTATCTTCATTTTGCATTAGTGTTTGTCGATAGCATTGGATATTTATATTGCATTTTTACTGGACAAGTGTGGTTATGAGGCCTCATTACTCTTTATTGGAACCTTGTTTTCCGGTATGAGAATGCTTTTAAAGGAGGATAAGAGTTGTTTACCTCTCAATGTTTTGCTGATTATAACTACGGCACTTCTAATTATAATATTATTTGTATTTGCTATTTGTGCATTTCTTAGCTGTGTATAAATCATTCCGAACTAAATAGCTTATGCAAGTCAACTTCCAACTCCTTCCGAAAGTATTAACGATCATTTCGAAAAACTGGTAAATTTGAATCAGAATATAAACACTACCTTGCATAAAAAACTTTTCTTTTAGGAATAAGTATGAATTCCTTTAAGTACTTTCTGGAATAGTACCCTTGTAAAGTGTATTTGTTAGATCCTTAAATATTGTTCATATTGGACTCTTCCCAAAATAAAGACAATGATTATTCTTTTCTCAAAAAAATGGAGATAATTATTTTTTGGGTTCAGGCTTTAAAATATGATAAAGATCTTAAAGCAAACGGACATTTTAAGAAATATTAATCGAGGAGAATTTGCATTTTGCTTGGCGTACTATTTTATGCAATTGTTATTGCCATGGCTAACATTTTTAAATAAAAGATTATCAGTCAACCTGTCTTTTAATTCTTTTTTATTGACTATTTTAAAGCCCCCCACAGTAACTTGCTATTATTCTATCACTGAAAATCTGCAGGCTTTTTCGCTGAAATAGTCCAGAAACCTTGGCAGTGCATACAACATATTATCGGCGGCTTTCAGGCTGTCGTGGAAAACAACTATGCTGCCTGAGGTGGTGTTTTCGATCGCATTTCTCAGAACTTTTTCAGGCTGCAGGTTTCTGTCGTAATCGCCGGTAAGCACCGACCACATAACGATTCGGTATTCCTTCTTAAGTTGCTGAATCACCGAGGGGCGTATGCGTCCGTAAGGTGGTCTGAATAAGCTGCTTTGAATAACCCGGCTGCAGAGGGCGACATCTTCAACATATGCTTCGGCAGTGGTTTTCCAGCCATTGAGATGATGAAAGGTGTGGTTTCCTGTGGCATGGCCGGCCTGCTGAATCTGCCTGTAAACATCGTGGTGCTTTGCAGCATTGTCGCCAACGCAGAAAAAAGTAGCCCTGGCTTTATATTTATCAAGAATGGAAAGGACTTCCGGGGTGATGCCGGGTATTGGGCCGTCATCAAAAGTAAGGAAAATCTCACCGGGCCTGTTGTTTATCTCCCAGGTTAAATTTTTGTGAGTGAGTGTTCGCAGCAGCGCAGGCGATTTGGTAATGTGCATATACTTTTTCTTCAGAAATTTAACTTTACCCTAATCAGAAAAATAAGAGTCTGATATTCAGGGTTTAGCCGGATTTCTCCTGATTTGTTTTGGTTTAATTAGTTCTGCTCAGCAACGAAACACTGCGCTGCAGGTCGCCTGCGAGCAGCTCAATCAAACTTTCATCAAGCCTGAGTTTATTCAGTTTTTTCCCGATAAAGATGATGCGGCTCACCCGTTCTTCGTTTTCCCAAAGATCGCCCGACGAGATCATAATATGCTCTTTAACCGATTGAACCACAACTTTCTGGGCAACCTTGTCGAAGCTGATAATACCTTTGATCCGGTAAATGCCTCCGCCGTAATATTCAATCAGGTGGTCGAGCCAGAAGTTGAACTTGTGCGGATCGAAATTGCGTGTAAAGGTGTAGCTGTGCGATTCAATATCGTGGTGCGGGGTCTGGTGTTTCTGAATACTGGCAAAGCCAACCGGTTGAAGTATGCTTCCTCCCGGCCTTAATCCGGTAGCTTTTTTCGAAAAGTCTTCAATCACCGGCGGAGCATACGACCAGGTGTCAATCACCGGAATCTGGTCAATGTTTCCAAAGCTGGTTTTAAAAATCCCGGCATAAGGATTAAACGATCTTACTAATGCTTCGGTTTCAGCAAGTTCCGCATCGCCGGTAAGGTCGCATTTGTTGATGATGATTCGGTCGGCATAGGATATTTGCCTGGCAGCCAATGTGGTATCAGCAGAAATAGCTTTTATATTTTTGGCATCCACCAGGCAAACCACGCTGTCGATTCTGTAAAAGGTTTCAATTTGTTCCGACGACATAAACGCCTGCACCACTGTTGAAGGATCGGCAATTCCGGTAGTTTCAACAATCAGGTGAGTAAGTTTGTGCCTGATATTTAGCAAATCGAACAGCAGTTCGGCCAATTCGCCATTCAGGGTACAGCAGATGCACCCGTTCGACATTTCGTAAATGTTTTCGCTTTCAATTCCTACGATCAGGTCGTTGTCAATGGGAATTTCGCCGAATTCATTTTCAATTACGGCAAACTTATTATCGTGATTTGATTTGATAAGGTTATTCAGCAAAGTGGTTTTCCCCGCTCCCAGAAAACCGGTAAGTATGGTCACTGGCAGGCGGTCGTCGTCGGTGTAGTCAATCATATTTTTTCTTTTATGCAAAATTAACAATACTTCCGATGTGAAAAACATGAAGCCAAAAGCAGCACTGTTTAAAGCTTGCTGAAATATTCTCAGCATATCGCCCTGGAGGGAATTATTGTCCTTGCCTGCGGGTATCTGATGTTTTTCAGGAATTATTTTTTTTGCGATTGCTTTTTTTTGTGCTTTTTTCTTTACGGTTCGACTTTAAAACTTCAAGTTTTTCTTTGATTTGTATCTGCAAATCATCTGCTTTTTCAACATCAGGCTCTACAGGAAGCATAATGTAAAGTTTGTTTCTCAGCTCCTTAAGAAGTAAGTTTATCGCTTCAAGCAGGCGTGCATCCTGCTTTAAGTGCGAAACGATTTTCCTCTGTTTCTTCCGGTCTTCGGCTTCTGAATATTTAATATCGTACTGTTGATCAGTTACTTGAATATGGTTTTCGTTTAAAAGGAAGCGGACTCTGTAATAAATTCGGTTGATAAAACGGGTAAGAATACCAAGGATTTTTAATCTTTGCGCTGCCGGTGCATTTTCTACAGCCGTGACCATAAATGCAACAGCAGCCTGAAAATCTTTTCTGAGGAAGGCTGCAATAGCCATGGAAGTGCTGCTTGCCGATTTCCCCGATTCAAGTTCCTTGAGTAGCAGTGTTTCAGGGGTTTCCTGTCCTGCAAATTCGAGCACAGCGGCATCGGTAAATATGGCGTTACTTGTAAGTCTTGATTTAAGCAATACCCCTGAGAATGATGTGCACCGGCTTAATGCAACATAAACTTGTCCGGGAGCAAATGCCTCGCCCAGATCGGCAATAATTTTTTCGAATGTAAGCCCCTGACTTTTATGCACCGTAATGGCCCATGCCAATTTCAGGGGATATTGTACAAAACTTCCGATTACCTCTTCGGTGACTTTATTTTCGGAATTATCCCAGGTGTATTTGATGTTGTTCCACTCCTCGCGCACAACCGATATAAAGTCACCTTCGGGCAAAGCAACAAACAGGCCTTCATCTGAGATTTCAGCAACATGCCCGATTTTGCCGTTGTAATATTTTTTATTTCTGTCGTTGCGAAGAAACATTACCTGTGCGCCCACTTTAAGCCGCAAAGTTGCATCAGCCGGGTAACTGTTTGCCGGGAAAGTACCTTCGACCAGCGCCTCGAAATGATGCATCGGCTCTTTTATTTCGAGCAGTCTGCGCTCATTGATTTCTTCAACCATCCGGTTATGGGTGGCAAGAATGATGTATTCCTCTTCCGATTCCGGCATAAATCCATGCAGAAAACGGCTGTTCAGCATTTCAAGATCATTATGGCGGAGTTTGTTTACCCGGATTCTGTTCAGCAGTTCAATAAATTGCTGATCTGTTTGCCGGTAAACTTTCTTGAGTTCAATAAAAAGCGGTTTTTGCTCAGAAATCACTCTTGAATTGAAGAAATACGGGCTTTGATAAAACTGTCTGAGAATGTTCCAGTCGTCCTGATTTGTTATGGGCGGCAACTGAAAAGTGTCGCCGATAAGCACCATCTGCACTCCGCCAAACGGAACCGACTGCCGCTTTCTGTAGATTCTCAGCAGACTGTCAATCACATCCATCAGATCGCACCTCACCATCGAAACCTCATCAATCACCAGCAATTGCAGGCCGCGGATGATTTCAAGCTTGTCGCGGTTCATCCTGAAGTGATCATAAACTCCGGTTTTGTCGGGATCGTCAGGCGGAATAAAGGTTCTGAGCCTTTTGTCGCCAGGAACATACACCGAAGGCCTGATGTTGAAAAAAGAGTGAATGGTTTGTCCGCCGGCATTCACAGCTGCAACGCCTGTGGGCGCAAGCACAACCATATTCTTCTGGCATCTTGACTTGATGTAACGCAGGAATGTGGTTTTACCCGTGCCGGCTTTTCCGGTGAGGTAAAGCATTTTATTGGTATGCTCCACAATTTCAGCAGCATACCTGAATTCCTGATTGTTGTCGTCAAATTTTATTTCTACTTCTTCCTCAAACATCGGGGTTCTTTTGGCAGGCGCTAATTTAGCGATTCTTTACGGATTGCTGTGCTTCAAAATCCAGTTTACATAACTGCAGAAGCCCGGATTATCACACTTATCCATATAAAAATCCCGGAAAGCAGATGCCTTCCGGGAGTTGATTGTTTTTTTTTCAGGAATTCCTGATGCGGTTTCAGATGAACTTTATTTGTTGAGCATTATTTTTCTGCGGTACTCCTGTTCCTTGCTTCTGATAACGATGAAGTAAGTGCCGGCAGGTTGTGCGGAAATATCTGCAAACACCATTTTTGTTGAAGTATAGGATTTAAAATCGCTAACTGTTGTGCCGGCTGAGTTTAAAATCCCGAGTGTGAAGTCTCCGGTAACTGCATTGGGAACAACAATGGTAATTTGTCCTGTTGTTGGGTTGGGATAGACTTTGAAATCCTGTGAATCAGGTTTTTGTACATCAGTTAGTAAGCCTTCCTGGGTGAGTGAAACCTGCACATCGCTGCTTCCGATAGCTGAGACAGTAAGTATGGCCGTGCGGTCGTTGTTGGTTTGGTTGGCTGCAAATTCAACCATAATATTTCCGTTTCCAGTGCCTGATGAGGTAGGAGTGCACCAGTCAGCATCACTCACAACACTCCACACAGAATTGGATGAGACATTGTATATGGCGGTTCCTGCATTGTGCCCGACCACCTGTTGGTCAGGGGTTACGGCCAGGGTAGCTTCGATTCCTGCCTGTATTACGGTAACAATTTCTTCCGGGGCACCGGTTACTGTAACTGTGATGGTGGCAGAACGGGGATAAATGGTGGTGTTCTCTTCGAAAAGTGCTATCAAATCTTCGTTTCCGGAGCCGTAAGGCGTGGTAATGCACCAGGGCTCACTGGAATTGGCCAGCCATGAAGTATTGGATAGAATTGTAAAAGTTGCTGAACCTGCTGCAGGAGTGACATTCTGGAAGGAAGGCGCTATTGCAAAAGATATGGCGGTTCCGAATTGTGTTACGGTTACCTGCTGATCGGTCGTGCCATCGGCCGAAATGGTAATCACTGCCGTCCTCTGATCGGTGGATGTGTTGTCGCTGTATGTTGCATTAAGGATGCCACTGCCAGAGCCCGAAGGAGTTACGGTACACCAGGTGGCATCGCTGGTTGCAGTCCACTGGGTATTGGAGGCCACATTGAATTCGGTTACACCGGCATAGGGTTGCACTGTTTGTGATGCCGGACTCACTGCCAGTGTGGCAGCGGCTCCTGCCTGAATCACTGTAACTGTTTGTACAACTGTACCTCCTGCTGTTGTTGTTATGGTGGCAGTTCTGGATGTCAGCTCTGTATTTGCGGTGTAGCTGGCTGTTAATGTGCCATTGCCGCTACCCGATGGAGTAACGGTGCACCAGGATGCATTGCTGGCCGATGTCCAGGGTGCATTTGAAGCCACACTGAAATTAGTAGTACCTTGTGCTGCTGCCACCGACTGCGATGCAGGACTTATTGCCAGTGTTGCTGCCGCTGCCGCCTGCACCAGAGTGACTGTTTGAATAAGTGTGCCGGCCGCTGTAACAGTAATGGTTGCGGTTCTGGAAGAAAGGGCGGTGTTTTCGGTATAGCTGGCATTCAGCGACCCGTTTCCACTGCCCGATGGGGTGACTGTGCACCAGTCTGCGTCACTTTGAGCAGTCCAGCTGCTGTTTGAAGAAATACTGTAATTTACTGAACCCGCTGCTGCACTTGCGTTTTGTGTTAACGGCGACACTGCCAGAGTAGCGGTAACTCCGGCCTGTATTACGCTTACAGTCTGGCTTCCGGCCCCGGCAGCATCAATGGTAATGACTGCTGTGCGGGAGCCGGGCGAAGTGTTTTCTGAATAATTGGCGGTAAGTGTTCCGCTGCCACTCCCCGAAGCTGTAACCGTGCACCAGGAGGCACTGCTTTGCGCGGTCCAGTTGGCCTGCGTGGAAATATTAAAATTAACCGATCCAGCTGATGATGAAACGTTTTGCTGCAGCGGATTTACTGCAAGAGTTGACCCACCCTGCTCATAAGCGATGGAAGCGTCAAATAGCTCAGTAACCAGTTGAGGGGCAACAAGTTCGGTTGCTGCTGCGTTGGGGTGGCTGTCGCTGTTGCTCACGGCATAATCAAGTATCATAAATCCCTGATCGTTGGTGAGTTTTGAGAAATAGTCAAAAACATATATGTTTGGAGGGAAGGCTCCGTAAACAGGATCCAAGCCGGCAGCGAGTGTATCTTTTGCCCATTCGCAGAATTGTTTGGAGAGTGCAGCGGCATTGGCATTGGTATTACCCGGTGTATGAGGCGCATTGGTCCAGATCATAAAGAAATTCTGCGGCCTGGCAGCCATGCGGCTTACAATATTGCGCCAATGCCATTTGTAATTGTAATTGGTCTTCAGGGTAGGAGTGAGGGTGTCAGTTGCCTGTCCCCAGCCCACCATTTCGGATGATGGATAACAGGTTTTAACAATTACAATTTTATTGGCATTCATAATCGGGGTAATGTTGGCGGTGGGATCGGTGCCATCAAAAATATTGTGCCAGCGGGCCCATTCGTTGTCCCATGGATTCAGAGGCCACGACTGTGGCATAATGAGTGAAACTGCCTGAGTGCCGGTGTATCCGTGCAGGGCATTGTATGCTGCAATTTCCTGTGGAACACTGGTTGATGAGCCATTGGGTCCCCATATTCTTGCTCCCGAAGAATGTGGCAGCAGGCGCCCGCTCCTGAATAACTCCTGTGCATCAGAAGTAATTGATAAAGAAAGTAAGGCAAATAAGATGGGTAAAATGTTTCTCATAACAACTGTTTTAATTAACAATGCACTGCTTTTGGCAGTGTAAATCAAAAAGAAATTTGTTTTTGTAGTCCCCTTTCAAAAATAACAATTAATTGGGGGTTGTGTTCAGAAAACAATGCAATGACTTAATAATTAACAAAATAATAACAATCATCTGCTGATAAAGGCCTACTTTCATTTCTGATTTTTTATTTCAGTAATACTTATGATTCTTAATTCTCCAGCCAGTTTTTTATAATTCTTTTTCCTTCGGGGGTCATAACGGATTCGGGGTGAAACTGCACTCCGCAAATATTGTATTGCTTATGCCTGAGCGACATGGGGATTCCCCTTTTATCGAAGGAGGTAACAATCAGGCCCGATGATTCAGGAATATCTTCAACTGCCCAGCTGTGGTATAGTCCGGCTTCAAAACCTTTTTCAATGCCTTTGAAAAGAATATCAAACGGTTCTGATGGTATTACAAAAGCAGTTTCGCCGTGCAGTATTTGACCAGGCTGAAAAAGCCTGCCCCCGAATACTTCTGCAATGGCCTGCATTCCCAGACAAACACCAAGAATTTTCTTTTCAGGGCCGGCTCTGCGGATCAGGTCCTTTAAAATGCCCGCTTCCGCTGGTAGTCCGGGGCCGGGCGAAAGTACTATGGCTTCGTATTCCATAAAGTCAGCTTCAGGATCATCGTTTCTTCTGATTACTACTTCCTCTGCCCCGGCTTCTTCGAGCAACTGGCGCAAATTGTAGGTGAAAGAATCGTAATTGTCGAGCAGCAGTACTTTCATATGCGGAATTCAACTGCAAAAATACAGCTTTATGCTTATGTGGCATTCATGCTGTAAAGTTCCGGAATGCCTAATTTATTTGAACTGCGTTCAGGAGATTATTTTCAGGGATTTTCAATCTTTCTGAACATCTGAACCAACACTATAAAATGTTGTATTTTCGCGTCACATTCAGGATAATATGTTTGAGAATTCTGCGGTCTTTCAGAAAATGAACCAATTCGGACAGGAAAGAAAACCATTTCTGTTTATGATTGATTTTGAATGTGAAAGGCCTGTGATGGTGCCGCTTGCCGAAGCTGCAGCAAAGGGATTGTTTTATAATTTCAGGGGAATTACCAACGAGGAACAGTTAATTCCTGATCCGTTTATTCCTTTGGAATTCAGTAAAATGCCAAAAAGTTTCGAAGAATATCTTCATGCCTGGGAAATTGTTATGAAAGGCTTGAAGTTCGGTAACAGCTATCTGGTAAATCTGACCATGGCAACACCCATAGAAATCAACATATCGCTGAAGGCTGTTTTTCAGCGCAGCACTGCTCCCTATCGCCTGCTGGCCGGGGACGATTTTGTTGTTTTTTCTCCTGAATGCTTTGTCAAGATTGAGAAGAATACGATTTTATCATTCCCGATGAAAGGGACGATAGATGCCGGCATACCCGGAGCTGCAGAGATACTGATGAACGATCCCAAAGAACTTGCTGAACACAATACTATTGTTGACCTGATTCGCAACGACCTGAGCATGGTGTCGTCCGGAGTAAAAGTGAACAGATTCCGTTACCTGGATCACATCACCACCAATCAGCGCAATTTGTTGCAGGCCAGCTCCGAAATCAGCGGCCTGCTGCCTTCTGACTGGAATTCCTGTTTGGGAGATATCATCGCAACGCTGCTGCCTGCCGGAAGTATTAGCGGAGCTCCCAAACGGAAAACGGTTGAAATCATCCATGAAGCAGAACAAGGGCCAAGGGGTTTTTACACGGGCGTTTGTGGTATATTTGATGGCAGCAACCTCGATTCTGCAGTTATGATCAGATTTATTGGGAAGGAAAACGGTAAATTTGTATACCGCAGCGGAGGTGGAATTACCATCAACAGTGAAGCCCGCAAAGAGTATCAGGAGTTAATTGACAAGGTTTATGTCCCTTTTGTTTGAAACCATCAGCATCCGTGAAGGCAAGCCTGAAAATCTTTTCTGGCATCAGGCCCGCATGGACCGGTCGGTGGAACATTGTTTGGGCCGCAAAAACAAAATTGAACTGATCAGAGAAATTTCAATACCTGATTTTGCACGCTCCGGACATTTCAGATGCCGGATTGATTACACCACCACCATCACAAAAATAGAATTCAGCAGCTATAGACTGGCTGATATTAAGAACCTTAAAATGGTTGATATTCAGGATTATGAATATTCCTTTAAGTTTGCCGACAGGAATACGCTGAATGAATTTTTCAAGCAAAAAGAAGAATGCGATGATGTGCTCCTGGTGAAAAATGCTTGCATTACTGATAGTTCTTATGCCAACATTGTTTTTTGGAACGGCAAGGAATGGATAACTCCGGATACACCATTGCTCAAGGGTACCTGCAGAGCCCGATTGCTTGCATCCGGAGTAATCAGAGAAAAAAGAATACTTACAAACGATCTGAAAGATTTCCTTTATTTCAGGTTGATTAATGCCTTGCGGGGTTTTGAGGATAGTCCTGATATTCTGATATCGGCAATAAGGCTATGAATGCAGTAAGTTAAATTATTGATTGAGAGGATATAAGTATGAAGAAAGATAATCCGGTTATTGTTAAAGACCTGCAGTACTATAAGTTCTGTGCTTACGGCTTTTTCAAAAACCTCAGGTTTTTTGAGCCATTTCTGTTGCTTTTTCTGCTTTCAGAAGGCGTTTCTTATCTCGAAATCGGCACCCTTTATGCCATCAAGGAGATTACCATCAATATTTTTGAGATACCTACCGGAGTTTTGGCCGACAGCATTGGCAGGCGAAGAGCTATGATCTCGGCTTTTGTGTTTTATATCATTTCATTTGTAATCTTTTATCTGTCAGATACATACTGGATGTTTGTGCTGGCAATTCTTTTTTATGCCTATGGCGATGCCTTTCGCACCGGAACCCACAAAGCCATGATTTTTGAATATCTCAAAATCAACGGCTGGCAGAATCAAAAGGTTCACTACTACGGGCATACCCGTTCATGGTCGCAGATGGGTTCGGCAGTTTCGGCGCTGCTGGCTGCGTTTATTGTTTTTGTTACGGGTGAGTATCAAACAGTTTTTTTGTTTTCGGTGATTCCTTACCTGCTCGACCTGGCTTTGCTAAGTTCATATCCGAAATCGCTTGACGGTCAGCGCAAGCGCCCGGCAAAAGGGGAGCTGATTAACAGTTTTAAATCAACCATTAACGATTTTATTTATTCTTTCAGAAACATTCACATGCTCAGGGCAGTACTCACCCAGTCGGTTTACACCGGATATTATAAAGCTGTGAAGGATTACCTGCAGCCGGTGATTAAGACGTTTGCCTTAAGCCTTCCTTTTCTTGTTTATCTCGAAACCGGGCAGCGCTCGGCTTTGCTGGTGGGAATAGTATATTCACTTATTTACCTGCTTACCTCCTTTACTGCGCGTAATTCTGGCAAATTTGCTTCCCGTTTCAGTGATCTGGCTCTGCCATTGAATGTAACCATGCTGGCCGGACTTTTATTGGGATTGCTGAGCGGACTGTTTTTTTACAATGGGTTGTATCTGTTTGCCATTGTGTTTTATGCCGGAATTTACCTGGTTGAAAATCTCAGAAAGCCAATTGGTATTTCTCTGGTTGCTGACAGGCTCGAAAAAGACATTCTTGCAACAGCTTTATCGGCTGAATCTCAGGCCGAAACATTATTTGCTGCCCTGCTTGCGACGCTGCTGGGCTTTGCTGCCGACCAATGGGGTGTTGGTATTGCATTGATGCTGGTTTCAGGAATGCTGATACTTTTAATGCCACTTTTTTCAGCAATGAAAACGATGAAAATTGATGAGTAACCTGGGATAATCATTAATCTGCCCGAATTTGAAGTTTACGTTTTCACCAACTGTAAGGCTTATTAAATATATTTCCTTCAAAATCCTGTAATTTTTCTCTCAATTATTCCTTAAAATGCTACTTTTGAAGTCAGAAATCAACCGAAAAACCTATATATGAAAAAGATCATCCACACCGACCATGCTCCCAAGGCAGTCGGACCTTACAGTCAGGCCATTGAAAGCAATGGTACTCTTTACATTTCGGGCCAGATACCCATTGACCCTGCCACCGGCAAGTTTGTTGAAGGCGGCATTAAGGAACAAACCGAGCAGGTAATGAAAAACATAGGTGCAATTTTACAAGCTGCCGGCTATACCTACGAGGATGTTGTAAAGTCAACCTGCCTCTTGTCGGATATGGATAACTTTGCTGCCATGAATGAGGTATATGGAAAATATTACCCTCAGAATCCTCCGGCACGCGCCGCTTATGGCGTTGTAAGACTTCCGTTGGGTGCACTGGTTGAAATCGAAACCATAGCAACCAAGTAATCACTTTTACGTTTTCAAAATTCTTCCCCGGCTTGTTTTAACCGGGGAAATTTTTCTTTTAATAACTCAGAAAGATGAAAAGATTTTCTTTACTAATTGTTGCACTTGTCTTGTCATTCCGCCTCAGTTTTGCTGTGGAAGGGATGTGGTTGCCCATCCTGCTGGAACAGCTGAACGAACCCGAAATGAAAAGTATGGGCATGCGTATCAGTGCCGAAGATATTTACAGCATAAACAAATCGAGTCTCAAAGATGCAATCTTGCTTTTTGGCCGGGGTTGTACTGCCGAAATTATTTCGGATGAGGGATTAATCCTGACCAACCACCATTGCGGTTATGGACAGATTCAGCGTCACAGCTCACTCGAAAACGATTACCTGACCAATGGATTCTGGGCAATGGACAGAAGTCAGGAACTCCCGAATCCTGGATTGAGCGTAACACTGCTCATCCGCATGGAAGATGTTACCAAAAGGGTATTGCAGGGCGTTGAATCAGGAATGACTGAGCAGCAGCGTGAGCAAAAAATCAAAGCAAATATTGCAGTTCTTGAAAAGGAAGCGACTTCAGGTAATAAATACGGCGCAAGAGTCAGGCCTTTTTATTACGGAAACGAGTATTACCTGTTTGTTACCCAAACTTTTAACGATGTCAGGCTGGTAGGAGCACCTCCTTCAAACATCGGCAAATTTGGCGGCGATACTGATAACTGGATGTGGCCCAGACACACCGGAGATTTTTCATTGTTCAGGATTTATGTTAACAAAGACAATGAGCCGGCTGAATATTCGGCTGATAATGTTCCCTACAAGCCCAAACATCATTTGCCGGTTTCCCTGAAAGGCGCCGAAAAAGGCGATTTTACCTTTGTTTTCGGTTATCCCGGAACCACACAGGAGTATCTTCCTTCTTTTGCAGTGGAAATGATCACGGCTCATGAAAACCCGCCGGCCATCCGCCTCAGAGGCAAACGCCTCAGTATTTTTGACAGCTATATGCAACAAAGTGACCTTGTGCGTATTCAGTATTCGGCCAAACATGCGGGTGTTGCAAATTTCTGGAAGAAAATGATCGGCGAAAACAGAGGAATCAAGCGTTTGGATGCCGTTGAAAAAAAACAGGCACTGGAAGCGGAATTTATAAAATGGGCTGCCGCTGATCCCGAAAGAAACAAACTGTATGGCAGACTTATTCCTGAGTTTGAGAAATTATACGGTGAATTTACCGCTCTCAATGTTGATGAAACCTATCTTATTGAAGCCGGACTGAGCATTGAAGTAATGCGATTTGCCTACTCTTTCGGCCAGCTGGCTGCGTTAAGCCAAAAAAAGGATGCATCTCCCGAAGAACTTGAAAAATTACTTGCCCGGCAGAAATCTGCCATGGAAGGGCATTTCAAAAATTATCACAAACCACTGGATCAAAAGGTGTTTGCCGAAATGATGAGTGATTGGTTCGGGCACGGTGATGCAGTTAATATTCCTGCAGGATTACAGACCGCATTGGCAAAATATGACGGAAATTACGAAGCATGGGCCGAAGATGTTTTTAAGAAAACCATTTTTGCAGATGAAGCCCGGCTGACTCTGTTTTTGAATAAATACAAAAAGTCAGGGTATAAGACCATACTTAAAGATCCGGCTTTTATTTTAGCTTCTGCCATTTACAGCCATTATTTCGATAAAATTCAGAAAGATATCGAAAAACTAACAGTTCGTCGCGACAGCCTTCAGCGGGTATATATGACTGGTCTTATGGCATTTCAGCCCGATCGCAGGTTTTATCCCGATGCCAATTCTACATTACGGGTAAGTTATGGACAAGTTGATGATTATTTTCCACGCGATGCTGTTCACTATCGTCATTATACTACCCTGGAAGGTATAATGGAAAAAGAAGATCCGGATATCTACGACTATGTTGTTGAGCCCCGGCTCAAAGAATTGTATCAGGCTAAGGATTATGGCCGTTATGCCGCAGCCGACGGAACCATGCGCATTGCATTTATTGCCAGCAATCATACTACCGGCGGAAACTCAGGAAGCCCTGTACTTAATGCCGACGGACATCTGATTGGAGTTAACTTCGATCGCAACTGGGAAGGTACCATGAGTGATCTGATGTACGATCCTGATCAGTGCCGGAACATCAGCCTTGATATAAGGTATTGTTTGTTTGTCATTGATAAAATGGCAGGTGCCGGTCATCTGGTGAAAGAGATGACTATTATTGAATAAGCAGCTTTTCTCTTTTTAAAAATTTATCCCTTCAATTCCGGAATTGAAGGGATAAATTTTTTCAGGCAGTTATGCTCTGTGTTACTTGTCTTCGGCTTTTCTCCTTTTCTTGCCTGAAGTAGCCCTTAAACCATACTTGTCAATTTTTGCATTCAGGGTAGGGCGGGTAATGTCAAGGATTCTGGATGCTTCCAGTTTATTCCAGTTGAGTCTGTCCAATACTTTCTGAATATGGACTTTTTCAATGGCTGCAATAGGAATAAGAATTTTATCATCAGATTCAGCCTGGTCTTTGTCGTTATTGGTGTTTAATACTAAGTGCTCCTTTTCAAGCACATCGCTGCGGGTCATAATCATGGCCTGCATCAGTGTATTTTCCAGTTCTCTGACGTTGCCAGGCCAGGAATGGTAATTCAGCATCTCCAGCACTCCGTCGCCAATCTTGACAATACGCTTGTTGAGTTTTCGGTTCAGCTTCTGTACCAGATGTTTCACCAGTTCATCTATATCGTCTTTGCGGCTGCGCAGCGGCGGCAGGGCAATGGTAAACACCTTGAGCCGGTAATACAGTTCTTCTCTGAATTTTCCGGCTCTAACCAGCGCTTCCAGATCTTTGCTGGTGGAGGCAATAATTCGGGCGGTGAGAGGAATGGGTGCAGGAGCACCGGGTTTTTCGATTTCCATTTCCTGTATTACCCTCAATAACCGGGTTTGCATGGCTTCGCTCAGGTCAGCAATATCGTCAAGGAAAATGGTGCCTTCTGCTGCCTGTTCAAATTTGCCTTTGCGACCGGTCTGAGCATTTGGGAAAGCCCCCGCTTCATAACCGAAAAGCTCATTTTCGAGAACTGTTTCGTTCAGCGCTGAGCAGTTTACAACCACCATAGGGTGTTCACGGGTTACACCGCTGAAGTGTATCAGCCTTGCAATCAGCTCTTTGCCTGTTCCGGTTTCGCCGGTAATCAAAACATTCACCTTGTTGATGGAGATTCTTCCAACATTCTTGAAAATCTCACGCATCACCGGTGTTTTGCCTACCAACTGGTTCTCTTCAATTACTTTACGAATTTCAGGGGTGATGGTTTCGGTAAGCGATTGACTTTGCCTGCTGATTTCAAGCCCGTTTTTGATGATTTCAAGTACTTCCTGAATCTGAATTGGCTTTTCAATAAAATCGTAAGCTCCAACCTGTATGGATTTGATGGTAAGTGCAACATCTCCGTGCGCTGTAAGCAGGATTACAGGAAGACCCGGCTGGGTTTTCTTAAGTTCTGTAATTACATCCAGCCCCGATATGCCAGGCATCTGATAATCAGTAATTACGATATCAGGCTTCTCTTCAGCAGCTTTTGCAAGCCCTGTTTCTCCATCCGAAGCTGTAATCACGTCGTATCCGGCTTTGCTCAGGCTGTTTGAAAGCAGCGTTCTGATGATGGAATCATCGTCAATGGCCAGTATCTTGCTCATAGTTATGTGGTTTTGAGTTTTTTTTGAGTTGGTGAGGCAAATATAAGAGTTTATCTTTAAATAATGTAAAAGATTTTGACTCCATAAAGTTACGAAAAATCAAACGGCTATTGCAAGTAATTATGTAAAATTTGAATTACTCATTTTTGGCAGGATATAACATTATTAATCCAACTAGATTTAAAATGTTGTAAATGTATGAAATACAATAATATACGACTGTAAGGAACTGGCAATACTTCAGATGCTGTTTATTTCTGAGAGGCTGAATCTTGTGAGACATTCTTTGAAACCGGGAGAAAAAAAAAAGGGCTAAACAAGAAAAACTGACGAATGAAAGTGGACATTTTTTTGTAAAAATTGCCGTTAACTACATGTGCTTTGTGTCGGTATGTATATGTTTTTAGTAGTTTTTAAATCAACCTGAGGTATAAAATTATACTACTCATTTCGCCCTTATCATTCTGTTTAGTTTTTGTAAACTGCAGAAATACAGTACTTAAGTTATTATTTTAATAGCCATGAATTAATTTTAAGGTATTTTAGGGTTTCGATAATCAAGCCAAAAACTACAAAAACAATTTTCCTGAATTTACGTTTAGGATGGCACCAATAAAGCGTGGAATGGTTTTTGATTTAGTTTTCTCAATTCAAAACCCGTATCTTTGCATAGTCAAACCACGGATGTGATCAACCAAACATAGTTTAACCAAAACCAAGGAAAAATGAAAAAGTGGAGTTTTCTTTTTATGGCCCTTCTGATGTCGGCCGCAGTTATGTTAACCTCTTGCGGAGGTGATGAGGAAGAAACCGATCCGGGCCCAAGCCTCAGTCTTAAAGGCGGAGCAGCCTACACTTCAGCAGATGCTACAGTACAAACCAATTCAACCATCAGGGTTGGTGTAAACGGACTCAAAAGCCCTGTTTCCGGACAAAAATTAGTTCGCTACAAATTCTCTATCACAGCCAACAACGTGCCTACCGTTTTTGTTGACTCAACCTTCTCCTCAGATTCTTTTACCTGGGAAACTGATCTTACACTTACGGGTGTGGGTACAATCAGGCTATTGTTCGAAATCTGGGACAAAGGCGGAATGAAAACCGATCAGGCATTTAATGTAACCATCGAAGATCCGGGTACACAAATAAACAAATTTCTAAATGTTGAGTTTGGATCCTGGAACGACCCTGTCGGAAGCTTCTTCTCAACTGCCGAAGGTATTACCTACACTGTTACGCAAACCAGAAACATTCCTGCAAACCAGGCAAAAATTGATTTCCTTTTCTTTAAAGGAAGTTCAAATGCCAACACATTTGCAGCACCGGATGATGCAGATGCAGGCACCATCGCTGATCTTGGCCCGCTCACCAACTGGACAAACAAAAACCAGACCCGTTTTAATCCTACCACCATTACTGCAGCTCAGTTTGATGCCATTGGTGACACCTATCAGTTCCCCAACTTTGACCTGGGTGCTCAAACCACCAAGATGAACAACCTCGTAAACGGTCAGGTATTTCTCTTCAAGACCAAGAATAACAAACTTGGCCTTATAAAAATAGTTGACCTCTACAGTCGCGGTGATCGCGCCAAAGCCAGCATTATTGTTCAGAAATAACTTTTGAACCAATTTTTTAAGGCTGTCCGTTTGGGCAGCCTTTTTTTTGCTCTGGTTGCTTTGTTTGAGTTTTATTCCCCTCTGATGGTCAGCTTATTCATGGCAAAACGAAGCCAGATATTAGCTGCAATTTACCTGCATTTCACCGATAATCCGTACTTTTGCACAAAAAACTGAGAAATTCAGTAAAAATGAAAAAAATAGTTTTCCTGGTAAACCCGAATTCCGGTGTAAATCATTCACGCAAAGCTCTGCTTAAAGACTATGCAGCGCAGGTGCTGGATGCTGAAAAATATACCTGGGAAATAATTTTCAGCAAATCGGCCGGGCACCTGTTTGAGTTGAGTAAATCAGCGGCTGAAAATGGTGCTGACATTATTGTTGCAGTTGGTGGCGACGGCACAGTTAATCAGGTAGCCAAAGGAATGTTTGGCTCTTCAGCTGTGCTCGGGCTTGTGCCTGCAGGCTCAGGCAACGGACTGGCGCATCACCTGAATATTCCCGTGGATATTCCTGCTTCGCTGGAAGTAATAAATAAAGCCGAAGAAAAAGTTATTGATACCTGCTCAGTTAACGGTGAGTTATTTGTTTCAATAGCCGGAGTTGGTTTTGATGCGCTTGTTGCTAAAAAATTTGCTGAAACAAAGCGGAGGGGCTTCCTCTCTTATCTGAATATCGTTACCAATGAATATACCTGGTACCGCCCACGCAAGTATAAACTGAATATTGACGGCAAAATATACAAACGTGAAGCGCTGTTTGTAAGCTTTGCCAATACCAATCAGTTTGGGTACAATACCATTATATCGCCCGATGCAAGTATTGAAGATGGCCTGATTGATGTTTGCATCATGAAAAAAGTGCCGCTATTGCTTGCTCCCGGGATCATCGGTTTGTTGCTTACCCGGAAAATTGACTCCTCGGGATATGTTGAAATCATTAGAGCAAAGGAGGTAAGCTTTACCCGCCGGAAAAACCGTCCGGTAAATATTGACGGCGAACCTGTGAAACTTACTCCCGAACTTACTGTAAAGGTTAATCCTGCATCACTCAGAGTACTTGTTCCCGGATCTGCAAAATGAGTTTATGTTTTGTCAAAAACTCAGTAACTGGATTCTCTTTAACTTGCCGGTCTGAAAATTGGTTTTTTAAGATCAGATCTGGTTTTTTCAAAGACAACAACTTTAATTGAGAATTTTTAAAATGAAACAAGGAAAAAATCAAAAAGCCGAGGGGATAGTTTATTCAACCAATCCTGATTTTCAGTATCAATATAATACTGAGCCTGAAAAGGAGACACTGCCGCCTCAGCAGCAAAATCTGCGAATCATGCTTGATAAAAAACTGAAAGGTGGGAAAAAAGCAACCTTAATCACTGGTTTTGTTGGCAAAGAGTCCGATCTGGCTGATCTGGCAAAGCAATTGAAAAATCTTTGTGCAGCCGGAGGTAGTGTTGTAGAAGGAGATGTTCTTATTCAGGGTGATTTCAGACAGAAAGTTTTTGATTTTCTCATAAAGAAGGGCTTTAAGGCAAAAATGGCCGGTGGTTGATTTAACACATTCATTTAACAAACATTATGGCGAAAGGACTGATTACTTTTTTTAACAGAAACCCCTGGTTTTTTTATGCACTGGGAATCTTTATGCTTTTTCCTGCCTTATTCTGGCATCTGGGTTTTCTGGCCATCAACTTCCCTACAGATGAACCCACCCGTTCCATTGTGGCGCTGGAGATGATACTCAGCGGGAATTACATTACCCCAACCATAAACGGAGAATTTTATTACAACAAACCCCCGCTCTATAATTGGATAATCATTCTTTATTACAAAATGGCTGGAAATTATTCTGAGTTCACACTCAGGCTTCCGGTGGTGATTCATTTGTTGCTTTTTGCACTCACCATATTTCTTTTTGTAAGAAAACATTACGGCACAAAACAGGCGTTTATCACAGCCATGCTGTTTGTTACATCAGGGCGGATTTTATTCTGGGATTCATTTTTGGGATTGATTGACATTACGTTCTCGTGGTTGGTTTATCTGTCTTTTATGGTGATTTATCACTATCACCAGAAGAAAAACTACCTGGCGCTGTTCATGTTGTCTTATCTGCTCACTGCAGTAACCTTTTTAATGAAAGGGCTGCCCTCTCTGGTATTTCAGGCAACCACGCTGCTGGTGTTTTTTATTTACAATAAAGAATTCAGGAAACTTTTTGCCTGGCAGCACTTTGCAGGAATCGGGCTGTTGGCTGCAATTGTTGGAAGTTATTACGTTGCCTATTTTCAGTTTAATACACTGGAAAATGTGTTTACTACTCTTTTTTCGGAATCAGAAAAGAGAACCATCATAAATTACGGATGGGTTAGGTTTGTGACTCATTTGTTCACATTCCCCCCCGAAATGTTCTATCATTTTTTCCCCTGGTCGGTGCTGTGGATTTATTTTTTCAGAAAAGGATTCCGAAAAGAAGTGTTTGCAGATCCCTTCCTGAAATTCAACTTTATGGTGTTTATATTTAACATCATCATTTACTGGACTTCACCCGAATCATATCCCCGGTATATCTTTATGCTTTTTCCACCACTCTTTACTGTGTTGGTGCATATGTTTTTCAGAGACCGGGAAACGAATGGTTTGTACAGCCGCATAGTCGAATATTTTCTGCTGGGAGTGATGGTTTTGGGGGTGGTTGCCGCCATTCCCATGCCCTTGCTTAAACAAACCGGTTTTGTTGATCAGGCCTGGCTCAAAGCAGCAGTGATGTTTGTGGTTATGATGCTGTTGACTTTCCTTTATTTTAAATTAAAGGAACAGCGCCTCGTAATTTTTGTTTCGGCCATGCTTATGCTTCGCATAGGATTTGACTGGTTTATCATCCCTCCTCGGTATAATGATTTTCAGGTACATAAGGAAGGTGCCCTGGCTGCCGCAGCCATAACAGGCGATGAAGATCTATACATTTTCAGGGATTCTGAAACCGAACATGCTACTTCATTTTATATTGCACTGGGTAAACAGCAAGTGCTCAGGTTTAAACATGCTGACTTCAGCACAGATGAGTTTTATTACCTTGATCCACGGCTGTTGCCCGAAGATGCATACACCACTTATTATGATTTTCAGTTATTCAGGCATGATCAGCCTCTGAAAATTGTAAAACTCAAGCCTGAAACAGTTGAACAACTCAATAAAGCGGATTGACATGATTTTTCTTCAAATCGGAACAGGTATTAAGGAATGGCTTACGGGTCAGGGATTTTCGCATGGTTTTGCCAGTGGCTTTTCTGAGGTTACTGATTTTTTAATTGCACTGGCTTTTATAACAGCCATTTATTACATACTTAAAACGGTTGTGCTCGCGCTGGTAAGAAAACTTACCCGAAAATCAAGCACAACCTGGGACGATGCACTGTACCACAGTCGTTTCTTTCACAAAGTTTTATTACTTGTGCCCGGCGTTTTGCTAGGATTTGCAGCTCCGTTTACCTTAGATGAATTTCCCGGGGCACTTAACCGGGTACTTCAGTTTACTCAGATTTATCTGGTTTTTGTAAGTCTTTTGTCGGTAAATGCTTTTCTGAATGCCATTTATGAGATTTACCAGGGCTTTGAGGTGTCAAAATCAAAACCTATCAAAGGCTATCTGCAGGTTTTTAAGATTGTTTTGTTTGTTTTCGGAACAATCATAGCCATTTCAATGCTGTTGGGCAAATCTCCGGTGTATCTTCTCGGAGGTTTGGGCGCTTTTTCAGCCATTTTACTTTTGATCTTTAAAGATCCAATTCTCGGGCTGGTGGGTGGAATTCAACTATCGGCCAACGATATGGTTCGACCCGGAGATTGGATTGTTCAGCAGAAATCGGGCGCCGACGGAGTTGTAACCGAAATTTCACTTACTACCGTTAAAGTTCAGAACTGGGATAAAACCATTACCACTGTACCTACCTATTCTTTGGTTTCTGAAAGCTTCACCAACTGGCGGGGCATGGAAGAGTCTGGCGGCAGACGCATCAAACGGTCAGTTTTTATTGATGTGAACAGTGTTAAATTCTGTTCGCAGGAAATGATTGACCGTTTCAGGAAAATTAATCTGGTTAGTGATTATGTTGAACAAAAAGAATCGGAACTGGCAGAATACAATAAGTCCAACAATGTTGACAATTCAGTTCTTGTTAATGGCCGTCGCCAAACCAACCTGGGTGTTTTCAGAGCCTACCTGATGGCATATCTGCGCAGCAATCCCAACATCCGGCAGGATATGACCTTTCTGGTTCGTCAACTTCAGCCGGGCGAAAGCGGAATACCCATGGAAATTTATGTATTCAGCAAGGTGCAGGAATGGGCCAGTTACGAAAATATTCAGTCTGATATCTTTGATCATGTACTTGCCGCAGTCCCTGAATTTGAACTTCAGGTTTTTCAGAATCCTTCGGGTGCCGATTTCAGGCGGCTTGGATTCCCGGTTTCCTGATTTTATTATCCCTGCTCCTCAGCCACTCATATATGGTGGTATTCATCAACAGCATAAACAGGCCGTAAACAGTGTCTTCTATGGGTATGGTGCCTAAGCGTATGCCCAGATTGCGAGTATCGTCATACCAAACCACCGGCTCGGCCGAAAACATGCCTGTAAGTGCACCGTTAACAATAAAAAACGGGATCAGGGTAACAAAATACATTACATAAAATCTTCCCAGATAAGGCGCTTTGATTACGAAAAGGTGCAGGGTAAGAAATACAGCCACCAGCAGAAAGGTGATAAATGTATACCATCTGTCGGGGTTAAGCACTGCCACAACTAATAAAACCACGATCAGTGCGGCGGTGAATGGCCGGGCAAATTTACCCAGGTAATCTTTTTTGATAAGGTACTCAAATGCATGGTATGTAAACAGGCAGGCATACGGTATGGCTATAAAGAAAAGCCATTCCTCAACCGGAAGATTTGAAATATACCAGCCCTGCAGGTGGTCGGGGTTAAATCCCCATACCCCGAGTTTGGTTTTTAAAATATCCCAGGGGATAAAAACCAGCATGGTTGCCAGCATTGCCGGGAAAAGATATTTCCAGTTGTTGTAAAACTTGAGTCGCTTGTCGAACCCGGCAATAAATGGTATGGAAATCGAAAGCAGATTAATCCAGAAATAATACGACACAGCCTACCCTTTCTGTGCCTTTCGGGCACGGTTTTTCGTAAATTCCTCGATGTAATATTTCATAGGGGCTATCAAAAATCCGTAGTTGTAATGTGCATGCGGATTGTGGTGTTCCAGATGTGCTTTTACTGTTGCCCTGAGATAACGGTTCGAGAAATTCCTGAGTATGGGTATGCGCTGATGTACATATACATCGTGGAACATAAAATAGGCAAATCCATAAAGGAAAATGCCGATTCCGAAACTCAGCATATAACTGTTGGGATTTACTACCCCAAAATAGATAAGCAGTATGCTTGGAATGGCAAAAATCACCGCAAAAACGTCGTTCCACTCAATTTTTCTACCATCGCGCACATGATGGTCTTTGTGAAGTACCCACAAAAATCCGTGCATTACGTATTTATGGGTAAACCAGGCCATAAATTCCATGAAGAAAAAGGCCAGAATTACAAGCAAGATGTTGAATATTAATTCCATGGTTGGTTTGTTTTAATTTTGTTGGTTAGATTTTTAAACACTTTTAAGGGGGATTTTTCCTTCCCCGCAGGAGGCTTTTAACTTTTTTTAAGTTCCCTGTTCAGGTAATACTCTGCAACTCTTTCAAATGCAATCTGAAACCAAACAGTAAACAGTTCCGGATTCTCAGCCATTTCAACGGAAATGTCGTCAAGCGTGGCGAAGCGATAGGATTCTACTTCTTCGGGGTTAATCACAGGCAGTGTATCGCTGAATCCGACAAATACATGATCTACTTCGTGCTCGGTGAGGTTATTGTCGAAAGGTGCTATGTAGGTGAAATGAAATATTTTGGTCAGGGTACAATCAAAACCCATTTCTTCCTGAAGTCTCCGGTGTGCTGCGGCTTCGGTTTCTTCTCCCGGCCTGGGGTGACTGCAGCAGGTATTTGTCCATAAACCCGGTGAGTGGTATTTGCCCAATGCCCTTTGCTGAAGCATAAGTTCGCCTTTACTGTTGAATACAAATACCGAAAATGCCCGGTGCAGCAATGCTTCGCGGTGTGCCTGAATTTTTTCCATTACTCCGGTTTCCCGGTCATCTTGGTCAACTAAGATTACTAGTTCTTCCATAGTTAGTTGGAGAGTGTTTTTAATCCGGCTTTTTCATTGGCAGTAAGTTGTTCGGAGTCAAGCATAAATGCTGCAATGCGTTTGGCAGTTTGCTCGTTTCCTTTTATGTTTCTGAATGCCGGCAAGTGAGTGAGAATAAATTTTTTGTCTTCGTTCAGGTGGGTGTTGTATCCCAGAAATGCAGGTGCCTTGCTCTGTGTTGCAAATCTCAGAAATCTGATTTCCAGATTGTAAGGTGAGTTTTGTGCTGCATTGTCAAGCAATTGTTTTCCCTTGCGGAAATTAGCAATTTTTCGTGCAGGATTGGAAACACAGGCAGGCGAAGCAGCTGTTGAGGCTCCATAATATGCGTTTAGCAGTGGATCTTTAGGCGGTTGCTCATCAAACAAATTGCTTAATTTGAGCGAATTGCACTGGTCTTTGTCCATGCTGAAATACATTTCGCGGGCTGTATTCAGGTCAACCTGTGCCTGAGCGACAAAAGTTCCGAGTAAAAGAAAAATTATTATTTTTATTCTCATGGGTTAAAGCAGGTTGAGCTGATGTTTTAAGTAGGATGTAAACAGCAGTTTGTATTTGGTGCGATTGGGAATACGTATTCTTTCCTGCATAATCTGCGAAGAACGGGTACTTCTGATTTTCAGGAAAAGTTTATGGAAATAAACATAAGCCATGTATACACCAAATCTTGCACCTTTGGGGAGATTTCTAATGCCTTCGAGGCCATTGGCAAAATCAATAGCTATATCGTCTTCAATTTTTTGCTTGGTCTCTTCATTGAATTTACTCAGGTCAACACCAGGGAAATAAGACCTCCCGAGATCTTTGTAATCGGCTTTCAGGTCGCGCAGGAAGTTTATTTTCTGGAAAGCACTGCCCAGGCGCATGGCCGGATATTTTAGTTCCTGATATTTTTTGTCATCACCTTCGCAAAAAACTCTCAGGCACATCAGTCCAACTACTTCGGCCGAGCCCAGTATGTATTCCTCAAAGGCAGGCTGGTCGTAGGTGATGTCGCGAAGGTCCATCTCCATGCTGTTCAGGAATTTATCTATCAGTTCCCACTCAATATTGTATTTATTCACCGCCCATTGAAAATTATTGAGGATTGGGTTTAGGCTGATTCCTTCATCAATGGCTAAGCGGGTGTCGTTGCGGAAACGTTGCAGCAGTTTGGCTTTGTCAAACCCATGAAATGAATCTACGATTTCATCAGCAAACCTTACAAAACCATAGATTGCATAAATGGGGTCATGGTATTTGCGACTGAAAAAACGTATTCCCAGTGAGAATGAAGTAGAGTAAGTGACTGTGGCCAGTTTACTCGATTTCTTCGATATCATGTCAAATAAGTCTTTCATAGTGCCGGTTAGTTTAGTTTAATGATTTCGCGGGCAGCAATTTGTCCCGAGATAATAGCCGGAGGTACTCCCGGGCCGGGAACGGTAAGCTGTCCTGCATATAACAAATTTTTAACCTTTGGGTTTCGCATTTTGGGTTTGAGAAACGCAGTTTGCATCAGCGTATTGGCCAGGCCATAAGCATTTCCCTTGTATGCATTGTAGTCTTTTTCAAAATCGGCATGGGCATAGCTGCGTTCAAAAACCAGATGTTCTCGCAGCTGCTGTCCGGTATAACGTTCCATACGCGCAATGGCCATGTCAAGATATTTCTTTCTCGTTTCAGCAGTGTCTTCCAATCCGGGAGCAACCGGAATAAGAACCATTACATTTTCATGGCCTTCGGGCGCAACGGTGGAGTCGGTGCGTGAAGTACAACTCAGATAAACCGAGGGTTTTTCAGGCCAGTGAGGATTTTTGTAAATAGAATCGGCATGGCCTGCAAAATCTTCGTCGAACAACAAGGTGTGATGGTCGAGTTTGGGAATTCTGGTGTTGAATCCCAGGTAAAATATCAGGCTCGAAGGCGACAATACTCTTGAATTCCAGTACTTTTCATCGTAATTCCGGTAAGCTTCAGGCAAAAGATGCTGTTCCACATGATGATAATCAGCCGAAGCAATTACATAATCGGCTTCGTATTCAATTCCGCCTGCAGTTACTGATTTTAGCTTGTTCCCTGCAATGTTCAGGGCTGTTACCGGTGAGTCATAAATAAATTCTGCACCTTTTTCCTTTGCCAGACTTTCCATAGCTTCAACTACCGAATACATACCCTTCTCGGGATACCACGTGCCCTGAACCATATCGCTGTAATTCATCAGGCTGTAGAGCGCAGGCGTTGTTTTGGCTGTTCCGCCCAGAAAAAGCACCGGAAATTCCAGCATTCGGTTGATTTTTTCGCTCTTGAAGAACTTGCGGGTGTAAGCCCCGAAAGAACTGAGCATATTCAGCCTGATTCCGGCTGCAAATATTTTCCAGTGGAGGTATTCTGTTATCGAATGGCTGGGCTTCTGAACAAACTCACCTATCCCGATACGGTACTTGTATTCAGATTCTGTCAGAAACCTTTTGAGCCCGGTTGAACTACCAGGTTCTATTTGTTCATAAAGTTTGTATATATCGTCGAGTTCTGAAGGAAGTACCACCTCATCTCCTGGACCAAAGTAAATTTTGTAGGATGGGTTGATTCGGTGAAGTCTGTAATAGTCCGAAACCTTTTTGCCAAATGAAGCGAAGTAATTCTCAAAAATATCGGGCATCCAGTACCAGCTGGGCCCCATGTCGAAAGTAAACCCCTCTGATGTAAATTTCCTGGCCCTTCCTCCCGGAATTGAATTTTTTTCAAGCACCTTAACGGTATACCCGGCATCAGCAAGGGTAGCTGCTGCTGCAAGTCCGGAAAATCCTGCTCCTATAACAATAATACTTTTTGAAGACATAGTCTGTTTTGTTCAGTTTTAGCGTGCTTCTTAGTGCACAACTTTAATAACAAGAGTGGTGCAGTTTTGTTTAATTAATGCTTGGCATAAATTAAACAAAATGTAAACAAACAATTTTTAGGTTGATTGCTGATAATTTTCTAGGCAGGATTTTTCCTGGAGATAAATGATAATATATTAATTATCAACTTGTTTGCCAGTGTTTCTTCTGATTTTGTGCTGATATCCTGGAAAAAAAATCAAAAAAAGTGATTGTTAAAGAATTCATAAAGTTTGGTTAAAATAAGAATAGAATCAGTTAATTCTTAGCTTTGCAATTATGTTGTTCAGGTCTTCTGCCGGGCTGTTCTGTCCGGCTTTCTCCTTTACCGGAATTAGTAAAAAAATATATGAACAGAATTTTAAAACGGATTATTTCCGTGGTTTTGATTGTCGCAGTATTGTTGCTGCTGATTGGGAAAAAAGCCGGATGGTTTGATGAGAAAAAAGAAACAGCTTCAGCCGGACAAGGTCCTGGAGCAGAGGTATTGCCGGTAAGTGCGGTTGTTCTTAAGCCAGGTGGCTTGTCAGACATAATTATAAGTACGGGTACGGTGCTTGCCGATGAGCAGGTTGAATTAAGTCCTGAAGTTGCCGGCAGGATTACCTCTCTGGGATTTAAGGAAGGAAGTCGTGTGAAAAAAGGCGATTTATTGCTTACCATTAATGATGCTGAGTTACTGGCACTGCAGCGCAAAAACAATTATGCACTTAAGCTTGCCGAAGAGCGTGAAGCCCGGCAGCGCTCCCTCCTTGCCAAAGAAGCTATAAGTCAGGAAGTTTATGACCGCGCTCTTACCGAACTTAATACTGTGCAGGCCGAAGCTGCGTTGATTGAAGCACAGCTTTCAAAAACAAAACTGATTGCACCTTTTGAAGGCATTATCGGCTTGCGTTATGTGAGTGAAGGGGCATATGTAGTTCCCGGACAAAAAATTGCCGGATTGGCAAAGACCTCGCCAGTGAAAATCGAATTTACTGTTCCTGAACGTTTTGCTGCTTCAGTAAAACCAGGCGAAAAGGTGCAGTTTACAGTGGAAAGCATTAACCAGTCCCTGTTTGCTGAAGTGTATGCCATCGAACCCCGCATTGACCCTGTAACCAGGGCTTTAACCGTAAGAGCTCTATACCCTAACAAGAGCGGAGAACTCAATCCCGGAACTTTTGCAAGGGTTGAATTTAAGCTCAATCACATGGAAAATGCATTGACTGTCCCTGCTCAGGCTGTGGTTCCTGAACTGGGCGGTTTTAAAGTTTTTGTTTACAACAGCGGAAAAGCTGAAGCAAGAAATATAACCATTGGTATCCGAAGCAGCGATGCAGTGCAGGTAACTTCGGGACTGAATGCCGGTGATACTTTAATTACAACCGGTATTTTGCAGATGCGCAGCGGATTGCCGGTGAGTATTGACAAGCTAAACTGATTTTACTCCATGAATATTTCATCACTAAGCATTCGAAGGCCTGTACTGGCAACGGTTATGTCAATCGTAATCGTTCTTTTCGGGTTGATTGGACTGGCTTCGCTTGGCATCAGGGAGTATCCGAGTGTTGATCCTCCTATTGTAACTGTAAGTACCGGTTATGTTGGTGCAAATGCCGACGTTATTGAATCGCAGATTACCGAACCATTGGAAGAATCCATCAATGGAATCGCAGGCATCCGAACCTTAACCTCTACCAGCCGCGATGGAAGAAGCAACATCAGGGTGGAGTTTGATCTGGATGTTGATCTCGAAACAGCAGCCAACGATGTACGCGATAAGGTCTCAGGAGCCATTCGCAGCCTGCCTCCCGATGTTGACCCACCGGTAGTTACCAAAGCCGATGCCGATGCCAATCCAATCATCTTTGTAAATATACGCAGCGAACAACGCAGCCTGCTCGAACTCAATGAAGTAGCCGAACGAACTTTTAAGGAAAGGTTACAAACCATACCGGGAGTAAGCCAGATTCAGATCTGGGGTCAGCGTCGCTATTCCATGCGCTTGTGGATGGATCCTGCACGTATGACTGCCTTCGCAGTTACTCCTGTGGATGTTAGAAACGCTTTGCAGCGCGAAAATGTTGAACTTCCATCCGGAAGAATCGAAGGCCGGAATATTGAACTCACCGTGCGAACCATGGGCCGGCTTACTACTCCCGAAGACTTTAATAACCTGATCATCAAACAAAATGGCGATAACATTATTCGTTTCCGCGATGTAGGTTACGCTGAACTCTGGCCCGAAAATGACAGGTCACTGCTCCGCCGCGATGGAGTGCCTATGGTTGGTAATGTGATAATTCCTCAGCCCGGGTCAAATCACATAGAAATTGCCGATGAATTTTACCGCAGGCTTGAACAGATTAAAAAAGACCTTCCTGAAGATATTTCCGTAGGCATTGGTTTTGATACTACTACTTTTATCCGCGACTCCATCAAGGAAGTGGAACAGTCCATTTATCTGGCTTTTGTGCTGGTGGTGCTCATTATTTTCCTTTTCCTGCGCGACTGGCGTACCACCATCATTCCGGTTATTGTTATCCCCATCTCGCTGGTTGGTTCATTCTTCATCATGTATGCCGCTGGTTTTTCAATCAATGTACTTACACTGCTCGGAATTGTGCTGGCCATTGGTCTGGTGGTTGATGATGCCATTGTGGTATTGGAAAACATTTATGTAAAAATTGAAAAGGGAATGCCACCGCTCGAGGCGGGAATGAAGGGGGCTGCCGAAATTTTCTTTGCAGTAATTGCTACTACAGTGGCCCTGGCAACGGTATTCCTTCCGGTAATTTTTCTCGAAGGGATCACAGGCCGACTTTTCAGAGAATTTGGCATTGTGCTGGCCGGTTCTGTAATTATTTCTTCGTTTGTTGCGCTCACACTCACGCCTATGCTGGCAACCAAAATCCTGAAAAGGCGGGAGAAACACAACTACTTCTATAACCTTACGGAACCTTTTTTTGAAAGACTGAACAAGGCATACAGCAACTCCCTTGCATGGTTTCTGCGTTACAAATGGCTGGCATGGGTGATCAGTATTGCATCGGTGTTGATAATTCTGGGATTGGGAAGTTTACTGCAGTCTGAACTTGCCCCCATTGAGGACCGCTCAGGGATGCGGCTGGTAGCAACAGCTCCCGAAGGTATTACTTTTGAGTATATGGACAAATATATGCTTGAAGTATCTGAAATGGTACGTGCAAAAGCCCCGGAAGCCGAAGCGGTAATCACCATTACATCGCCGGGCTGGTTTGGAGGAACCAATTCCGGCTTTATCAGAATACGGCTGGTTGAACCCGACCAGCGCAATCGAAGCCAGCAGGAAATAGCATCAGCATTGGGCCGGGAAGCTCGCAAATATTCTGCCGCCAGAGCTTATATATCACAAGATCAGTCTATTGGTGGCGGTGGAGGTGGTTTGCCTGTACAGTATGTAATTCAGGCACCTAATCTTGATAAATTAAAGAAAATTCTGCCTGAGTTTATGTCGGAAGTGCAGCAAAGCGATGTTTTTCAGTTTGCTGAACTCAATCTCCGGTTCAACAAGCCAGAGGTCAGGGTGGAAATCAACCGCGAAAAGGCCCGTATTGCCGGAGTTTCGGTTCTGGATATCTCACAAACCCTGCAGCTCGCACTCAGCGGGCAGCGATTCGGGTACTTCATTATGGATGGCAGGCAGTATCAGGTGATTGGTTTGCTCGAAAGGCCATACCGAAGTCAGCCACTCGATCTCAGATCGTTATCCGTGCGCAATGCTTCGGGCGAAATGTTGCAGCTTGATAATTTTGTAACTTTGAATGAGGATATCAACCCTCCGCAGCTTTTCAGGTACAACCGCTTTGTATCTGCAACCGTTTCAGCCAATCCCGCCGACGGAAAAACCATTGGCGATGGTATTCTGGAAATGGACCGCATAGCAGATAAAGTACTGGATGATACTTATTCTACCTCCCTTTCCGGTGCTTCCAAAGATTTTGCTGAAAGTTCTTCAAGCCTGGTGTTTGCTTTTGTACTGGCGCTGGTATTGATATATCTGGTGCTGGCAGCACAGTTTGAAAGTTTCCGCGATCCGTTCATCATCATGTTTACTGTGCCGCTTGCACTGGCTGGTGCAGTGCTCAGTCTTTGGTATTTTGGCAACACACTGAATATTTTCAGCCAGATTGGTGTAATTATGCTTATCGGCTTGGTTACCAAAAATGGAATTCTAATTGTGGAATTTGCCAATCAGCGCAAGGCCGCCGGACTTTCGAGGCTCGAAGCCATTACCGATGCTGCAGCCAGCCGTTTCAGGCCGATTCTCATGACCAGTTTGTCCACCATTCTGGGCGCATTACCCATAGCACTGGCGCTGGGTGCAGGTTCCGCCAGCAGGGTTTCTATGGGAACCGCCATCATTGGAGGACTAACCTTCAGTACTCTGCTTACCCTTTATGTGGTTCCGGCGATGTACGACTATATTTCCGGTAAAACAAAGGCAGTGTCCAATGTAGATTCAAACTTACCTTTATCAGATTCAAACCATGAACAGCCGCAAGATTAAAACCGGCAAATTTGCAATTTTACTGATCTCTACAGCCATGGTTGTGCTGATGCCTCATTTATCAGCGAAAGCTCAGCAACTCAGCCCGGGACAAGCTGTACAAATTGCGCTTGAGCAAAACTACAACATCCGCTTAGCGCGGCTCACCGAAGAGGAAATCAGGAATAATCTCTCTTATGGCAATGCAGGGTTCCTTCCCGGACTCACGGCAGGAGCCACGCAAAGCAACAGCATCACCAACTCCCGGCAGGAATACCTCTCGGGACAAATCAACGAAAGGGAAGGGGCTAAATCAAATACCTTCAGCTCAAACCTGAGCCTGAATTGGACAATTTTCGATGGTTTCAGAATGTTTAACCAATACAGCCTGCTATCGAAACAACTTGCTGCCGGCGAACTCTCTACCCGCGTGCAGGTTGAAAATACCATAACCGCTGTGCTTGGGGGTTATTATAACATTGTTCAGCTTAAAAACAGGGCCAGGGTTTATGAAAAAGCTGTTCAGCTGGGCGAAGAACGTGTGCAGATTGCCCGCGATATGCAGGTCATTGGCTCGGGTTCAGGGCTCGAAGTATTACAGGCTGAGGTAGATTTTAATACCGACCGCTCACAATTGCTCGACCTTCAGAAACGTATTGCCGAAGCCGAAATAGCGCTCAATCTGCTGCTGGCCCGCGATCCTGCAACCTTATTCTCAGTGGAGGATACCATCGCGCTGATGCCGCCATTTGATTATGAACAGCTCCGCAATAAAATGGATGCCGGAAATGCAGCTTTGCAAATCAGTGAAATGGAAACTGAAATGGCCATGAACAGATTAAAAGATATTCAGGGCAGGCGCTGGCCCGTTGTAGGGGTAAATCTGGGCTATAACTTCAATGTTCAGTCGAGTCAGTCGGGTTTTGTGATTGATGGACGTACATCGGGTGTTAATTACGGCATAACAGCTTCCATGAGCATTTTTGATGGCTTTAATGTAAACCGGCAGCAAAAGAATGCCCGCATCGGACTGGAGTCGGCCCGTTTGCAGCTTGAGTCGCATAAAAGCGAACTTGAAGCACTGCTGCTTTCCACACACAAAGCCTATCAGGCAAGATTGCAGATGCTTGCCCTCGAAAAAAGCAACCGGGTAACCGCCGAAGTTAATTTTGATGTAGCCTCCGAAAGATTCCGGCTGGGTGAACTCTCCGGCCTCGAATATCGCGAAGCCCAGAAAAACCTGCTTCAGGCCGACGAACGTTTGATCAGTGCAGGATACGAAGTGCGCTTACTCGAAATTGCCCTGCTGCAAATCAGCGGCGCGGTGCTGCCGGAATAGGGGATTTCTTTACTCTTTGGTTTTATTATGATGTTACCAACTATGATTCAACAACGAATCATCCGCACATCAGCACCGCATCAACTCCGGTTTTAAACGGACTTGATACGGACTTGATACGGACTTGGTACGGACTTGGTACGGAGTTGGTATGGACATAGCATTGCGATATCCCGGGAAATATCGGTTGTTTTAGAGCCGGGCCATCAGCCGGTTCACCTGTTATACAAGCCCTCAGCAGTTTTTACACACACATTGCTGCAGGCTTCCGGCGAAAGGGTGTCTAAGAATACATCGTAACGGCTGAGTTCTATGCCCAAACGTTCGAACCGGGTAACCAGGTCGGAGCCAAGGCAAAACCGGTGACTGTATTTTTCGATCAGTTCTGTCCAGCTGGGGTCGGGAATTCCTCCGGGGCAGATGATTTCATCAAAAATGATCCACGAGATATCCATATAAAGATGTGGATACTGATCGAGCAACCTTTCGGTCATTTTGTAATAAAATGGCACACTGATGCGGCGCGAAATTCCGCAATGGGCGAAAACAAAAGTGGTTTTCGGGAAATTGCGCAGGGCATCTTCAAGTTCGTATAAATAGACCGGATAATTGGGTTTGGTTACCGAGCTGATGTTCTGATGCATCAGTACAGGCAGGTTTTTATCGGCGGCAAACTCAAAAACAGGGTAAAGTGCCTGATGATTGGCCCGCGCGGGTTCACCGTAAGTAAATGCTGTCAGGTCGTCGTGCCTCAGAAGCAATTCTCCAATGCCTTTCCAGAACCCGGGGTAGAGATTGTAAATGCGTTCCACATCGCGGATGGCATACTTATCTACCGGATTAAATCCGCAAAACAGCGGTAAAAACCTGTGCTGCTGTTCTGCAGGCATGGAAGTTACAAACTGATGAAGCATCACATCCGTAAGCTGGTAATAATAACATCTGCTGTCGTTGCTCAGGTAATAGTCGGGTGCTTCGCGATCGTGTTCGGCCCACAGTTTTACCACCGGAAG
>JANJXJ010000011.1 GCA_024709105.1 Lentimicrobium sp.
CTGCCCGGGCAGCCGTTTTTTATTGATTGTTTTTTACACTATCAGCTGGTGGCGACTTCATGTTATTAAAAATTTCTTTTTCGCGGGTAATGATTTGCATTACTTCATCCATCATTCGCTCAAAATTGTCAAGCTTTTTCTGATAAAATGCCAGGCTGTTTTTGAACTGAGCCGGAGTAACCTGATGGTAGATGTATAACGAATCAAATGCCCTGGATTTGAGCCTGGTAAGGCTGTCACCACTTATTTTGGTCTGTTTGAACCGCAAGCCAGCTTCAGTAATTTCAATATCGGCCATCAGTCTTACCATTTTTTCCTGAGGAATAATGTCCTGATCGTTCAACTGTTTGCCTTTCATATTGCAGGCAGAGAGCAGCACAATTCCAAACAATAAGAAAAACAGCCGTTTCGTGCTCATCAGAGGTTACTTTTTGGAACTGGAGATTCCGTATTCTTCATTAATAAGTTTCAGAACCTGACTGGTAATGTCGAGCGAGTCATTGGCAACCAGTATGTTTCCGGCGCGGTTGTATGAGAATATGTAATCAAAACCCATTTTCTCATTATATCTTCCCAGGAAGTTATTCAGGCTGTCAACCAGAACCAGGTTCAGCTGATATTCCTGCTGAGCAATTTCGGCAGAGTATTTTTCTCTGAGCTCATATAACTTCTGCTGTTCGGCCATCAACTGAGCATAAATCTCCTGTGCCGATGCATCAGAAATGGTTCTTTTGTTTACTTGTTCCTGAAAATAAGCTGCATCTTTATCGAATGTTGCCTGTTTCTTTTTTAGTTCTGCTTCCATAACCCCGGCCTTCTTTTCAAGCTCTTCGCGCATGGATTTTACCAGATCATAATGTTCAAGTATACTATCGCTGTTTACATAGGCAATGGTTGCAGCTCCTGAAGAGAGTTTCTGGCTTACTGGCAAACCTGTGTCAGGTGAACTGCCTGGTTTCAGAATGAGAAAATAAAGAACGATAAGTCCAATAAACAACGCGACATTCACAATAGTAAAGACATTGTTTTTTTTCATCCCAGTCTCTGTTTTCCGGAGATTTTCAATTTGCGGGTTGGTGTTTTCGGAGGTAAGATTCTCTTCCTGCATATAATCTGGTTATTTTTAATGGTTTTCGGGGCAAAAATAATCTAAAAAACAAGGCGGAAGCAATCTTGCGTCCGCCTTTTAAAAATTATGAGCGAAATATTGGCTTAATTGCCCAGGTCTGACATAAATTTTATGCGCATCAGCCTGATTTCTTCTTCGCTGAATTCGTCTTCGCCCAGTTCTCTCAATGCCTCTTCAATAGAATCGCTTTCTGCTTCACGGAAATAATCATAAATCTCTTCCTGATGATACGGATCAACGTATTCATTTACGTAGTAACTCAGGTCGAGTTTTGTGCCCGAAGATACAATGCGCTCAATTTCAGTAAGCAATTCGCTGATTGTTATACTCTTGGCCAATGCAATGTCCTCGAGTGAGATTTTCCGGTCAATGTTTTGAATGATATATACCTTAAGTCCCGACTTGTTGACTACCGATTTTACCACCATGTCCATCGGGCGGATGATCTCGTTTTCTTCAACATATGTCTTGATGAGGTCGAGGAATGGTTTTCCGTATTTCTGGGCTTTTCCAGCCCCAACTCCTGTGATCTGCTTGAGTTCGTCGAAGGTAATGGGATACTGAATGGCCATGTCTTCGAGCGATGGATCCTGGAAAATAACAAAAGGTGGCAAATTCTCCTTGCGCGAAATCTCCTTCCTTAAATCTTTAAGCATTGCAAAAAGATTTTTGTCGGCAGTGCTGGTTTTGGCTCCGCCTCCTGCAAAGAAATCCTCTTCCTCCGAATTTTCGTAGTCGTGGTCGCGGGTAAGCATGATGGAATAGGGCTTCTTGAGAAACTTATGCCCTTCAGGAGTAACCTTTAATAATCCGTAATTTTCTATATCCTTAACCAGCAGGCGTTCGATCAGCATTTGCCTGATAACGGCATTCCAGTATTTTTCGTCGTATTCAACACCTTTGCCAAAAACTTCAAGCTGATTGTGTTTGAAAGATTTATTATTGGCCGATACTTTGCCCGTAATTACACTGATGATGTGTTTGGCCTTGAACAATTGTTTAACAGCCAGTACGGCTTCAAGTACCAATTCCACAGCATCCTTACCTTCGAATTTAGTTTTTGGATGCAGGCAGTTGTCGCAGCTTCCGCAGTTATCCTGCTCATATATTTCACCGAAATAATGAAGCAATTGTTTGCGGCGGCACACCGACGATTCGGCATAGGCAACAGTTTCGAGCAACAACTGTCCGGCAATTTCCTGCTCGGCAACCGACTTGTTTTTATTGAATTTTTCAAGTTTCTGAATGTCGTCGTAGCTGTAAAAGGCAATACAGTTTCCTTCACCATCATCGCGGCCCGAACGCCCGGTTTCCTGATAATATCCTTCGAGGCTCTTGGGCATATCGTGGTGAATAACATATCGCACATCGGGTTTGTCAATTCCCATGCCGAAAGCAATGGTTGCTACAATTACATCAATTTCTTCCATCAGGAATTTATCCTGATTTATGACCCTGGTTGAAGAGTCAAGTCCGGCGTGGTAGGGGAGGGCCTTAACACCATTCACCTGCAGGCTCTCAGCAATTTCTTCAACTTTTTTGCGGCTAAGGCAATAAATAATACCTGATTTCCCGGCCTGAGACTTAATGTATTTGATAATATCCTTGATGGGCTCTTCGCCTTTGGGCCGTACTTCGTAATAAAGATTTGGCCGGTTGAACGATGAAATAAAGAGGCCGGCATCCTGCATGTTCAGGTTTTTCTGAATATCCTGCTGTACTTTTGGTGTGGCAGTAGCAGTGAGCGCAATAATGGGAACTCTTTTGCCAATGGCTTCAATAATGGGGCGGAGCCTGCGGTATTCAGGCCTGAAATCATGCCCCCACTCCGAAATACAATGGGCTTCATCTATTGCAAAAAATGAAATGTCAATTTCCTGAAAGAACTGTACATTCTCTTCTTTGGTGAGCGATTCAGGTGCTACATATAACAGCTTGGTTTTCCCTGATTTCAGGTCTTTGCGTACTTCTGCAATCTCGTTTTTAGTGAGCGAAGAGTTTAAAAAATGGGCAATGCCGTTTTCAGCGCCAAAATTGCGTATAGCATCAACCTGATTTTTCATCAGCGCAATGAGCGGACTAATAACTATAGCAGTGCCAGGGCTTATGAGCGCCGGCAACTGGTAACACATGGATTTGCCTCCACCGGTAGGCATAATCACAAATGTGTCTTTGCCCTCCAAAAGATGCTTAATAATGGCTTCCTGATTCCCCTTAAAGGAGTCAAAGCCAAAAGTCCTTTTTAATATTTCGTTAAGCGAATAGTTATCCACTTTCTTCATAGAGCTTATATTTTCGTTTCCCGGATAGTTGTTGCCGGGTAAAATCTTCTTTTTTCTTGAAACAAACTTAAAACAAATTTAACCATTCTTTCAGTAAAAATCAAGAGCCCCTGAAAAAAGGCAGGTTTTTGTTTTTTGAACGAAATTGTGCAGGTTAAAAATACGAAATATTCAACCATTACTTACTGACAAACTTGCTTTAGGTAATTTTTATAAAATTTTTTCCTCTTGCATTTGCCGTTGGCCTGTTCGGCCTGTTTATCCATTGAATCAGATTATCTGTTATTTACATTAAACCATCCCGAGTTTAATTTTTAAGCCTGACCCAAAAGGAGTGCAAATTTCTAAAAAAAATACAATCGAAAACGCAACTTTCTAAAAATCTGACTTATTTATCATAAAAAACTGCCTGTAATCAAGCCTTATTTTGTCAATTGTGCCGGTTTTACTGATGGTTTAAGAAAAATAATTTTTTAGAATTTTTGTTAAAATCTATTATCCTTGCCAAAAGTTGAGTTAAAATTGGATCTTAATCACAAGATTTGAATCCAAACCTTTACTGCAGTTTTAATATTCTGGATCGCTTTGAGGGTAATTAATGAAATATTTATGTTTCTGGATCAACTAAAAACAGTTTAAAATCAGATTGTTGTTAGTACATAATGACGGTAATTGAAATTGCGAAACGTACTGTTCCGGACTGTTGGTTTCGGAACTGTAATTGAGTGAATTGACAGTAAATTATACAGTCATCTCAGTGTAGCTGACGTTGCTGAATCTCAAATATTAATCATATATTTTCTGTGTGCCCCTTTTGATGCAATTAAAAACCTTTTTTAGTTCTTGAGGTTCTGTTTTTTGATATTGCTATCATTCAATACTCATTTCAACTCAATTTGCTCGTGTATCGGTGTGTGCTATAAAAAAAGGCTGAAAAATGATTTTCAACCTTTTGCTGAGCCACCAATGGGACTCGAACCCACGACCTGCTCATTACGAATGAGCTGCTCTACCGACTGAGCTAAGGTGGCAATTTTTCAATTCAAACAGCAGTAAGTTATCATTTGTGCTGTTCAAAAGATAAAAGTACAAAAAAGCCTGCCTGATAAGGATACAAGCAGGCTGATTTTTTTAGTCGGGATGACAGGATTCGAACCTGCGGCCTCTTCGTCCCGAACGAAGCGCGCTACCGGGCTGCGCTACATCCCGAGGGAACAGTTTTGATTTCAGGGATGCAAAAGTAATAAAATTTAATGGTATGCAAATCAATTATGCTTTTTTAATTTCCCTGAACCCTGTTGTAATATTATTTCAATTATTATCCCTTTTATCCTGTGTTTTTTGCATATTGCTGACTGTTTGCCCTCATTGCAAAAGTTTATTCAATTACGTTTAACACCATGAAAATATAAAAAATGCCTGATCTCCCATGGGGAATCAGGCGTTTTTTTGTAAGTCTCCCCGACAGGATTCGAACCTGTGACCCAATGATTAAGAGTCATTTGCTCTACCAGCTGAGCTACGGAGAGGTTTTATTTCAGGGGTGCAAATTTACAACGTTTTTTAATATGCGATGCGGATTATTCGGTTTTTTTGAGTTTTTGCCATGCCAGCAACGATAGAAAATCACTTATCTTGCACGATTACCAGAGTTTTTCATGATTATATTACCTGCAATCAGACTTTATGTAAACACCTGGTCACCAGTAAAAACTCAGAGCTGGTGTATGAGCATTTTATTAAAATATTTCCCGAATAATAATATTTGCAGCCTCATCTTTCGTTAATATGAATGCAGCTTTTGCCATTTGCCATCTAACTTTGGTATTCCAAAATTAACCGGCCGGTATTGTAATTGTTTACCTTTGCAAAACAAATGTAATTGTTGAAATGCAGGACAAAGAAAGCACTGATTTTGAAAATTTTGACTCAGCTTTAAGAGTGCAGGAAGGTATTGAACAACCTTCACAACTCAACAGCCGGGCTCTTGAGAATTTCAGGAATAGCCGGAAAAAGCTGTTAAGTGTTGGTGAGTACTTCGATGGAATTATCAATTTTAACAGGAGTGTTTTCAGTCAGGCCATAACTTTGGTTGAAAGTTCGCTGCCCGGTCATCAGGCACTGGCTCAGCAGCTCATTGCCATGTGCCTTCCTCATGCCGGCAACTCTATAAGGTTAGGCATTACCGGTGTACCCGGAGCTGGCAAAAGTACTTTTATCGAAGCCCTGGGAACCTATTTAACCAATCATGGTCACCGGTTGGCAGTTCTGGCCATTGATCCAAGCAGTTCAAGGTCAAAAGGGAGTATTCTGGGCGATAAAACCCGCATGGAAGGTTTGTCGGTTCATCCCAATGCATTTATAAGGCCTTCGCCTTCAGCGGGTTCGCTGGGCGGAGTTGCCCGCAAAACACGCGAAATAATTATACTTTGCGAGGCTGCCGGATTTGATACCATTTTTGTGGAAACTGTAGGAGTCGGACAGTCAGAAATTGCTGTACATTCCATGGTTGATTTCTTTTTATTGCTGATGATTTCGGGAGCCGGTGATGAACTGCAGGGCATTAAGAGAGGAATTATGGAGATGGCCGATGCCATTGCTATAAACAAAGCCGATGGCGACAATAAAGCAAAGGCTCAGATTGCCTGCACACAGGTAAAAAATGCACTGCACTTATTCCCGTTACCTGAGTCAAAATGGGCACCTCCTGCATTGACCTGTTCTTCACTTACCGGCGAAGGCATTTCCGGGGTGTGGGAAACTATAGGAGACTATGTAAACTTCACCAGGGAGAATGGTTATTTTGCAAGAAAAAGAAATCAGCAGAACCGGCAGATTATGATTGACAGCATTGATTCGCACCTGCATGACTTATTTTACAGGCATCCCGGCATAATTCCAATGCTTCAGAAAGCTGAAGCTGAGATAAGCAAAGGACAAATTACACCATACCAGGCTGCCGGAAATATGATAACTGCTTACCTTGATATAATGAAGCATGAAAATCAGGGTTAAACGGTTTTTTTAAGTTTCTTTAACCTCTTTTCTCATTAACCATTGGCATGACTCATTTTAAAGTTTTAATTTTGCCAGTGTTTAATTTTCTCAATGCTGCTTCGTGCTATATAACGGGGTTAATAAACCCGGTTTTCTGCTAACTTCCGGCACGAATAAAACTTTTAACTAATGAAAACTACCCTAAAACTTGTTTTACTTTTTATCGCTTTGGGCGGAACAGTTTCTGCGCAGAAAAGTATCCGTGATTCGCTCATTTTTACCAATCTTATTTATGGGACCTATTCTTTTGAGGTGCCCGGAGCTGACCTCTCAAAACGATTTGGTGGCTTTTCGCAGGTAGGTGCCGGATATTTATTCAAAACCAGGAATAATTGGCTGGTTGGAGCCGAAGGTAATTTTGGTTTTGGAAATATTATCAAAAACGAGGAAGAGATACTTAAAGGCGTGACTACTGCAGATGGCAATGTAATTGACATGAGCGGGATTTATACCGATTTTAGTTTTAATATGCGCACATTCAGCGCTTTTGGAAAATTGGGAAGAGTTTTCCCGGCTTTTGGCCCGAATAAGAACTCAGGTATTATTTTTACTTTAGGATTTGGTTACCTGCAGCATAAGATTTATATCGAACACCGCGACCAGTCAGCTCCGCCGATTTCGGGTGATTATGTTAAGGGTTACGATGATCTCAAACGGGGGTATGCAACCAATGTTTTTCTGGGATACCTTTTTCTTGGAAACAATAACAAGGTTAACTTTTTTGCAGGTGTTGATTTTACCTGTGGAACCACTCAGCATGCCAGGCCATACAGTTTTGCACGGCAGCAATACAACAGCGGTTCATTTACAGATATATACGGAGGTTTAAAGGTCGGTTGGATCATTCCGGTTTATAAAAGAGCTCCCCGGGAGTTTTATTATTACTAAGGCTTTGATTTAAACATAAAGTTGGCGTAACTTTGTCACATGAGGCTTCTTTACAGCACCGGTGTTTCGTTTTACTATCTGTTTCTCAGGATAGCAGCCATTTTTAGTGAAAAAGCCAGGGAATGGCATTATGGACGAAAAGACATATTCCCGAAGCTGGAAGAAGTATTTCATGCCCATCATGCTTGTGAAGACCCTGCACCTGTTGCGTGGTTTCATTGTGCTTCACTTGGCGAATTTGAACAAGGGAAACCTGTTATTGAAGCCTATAAAGCTCTGTATCCCGGGCATTTGATTTTGCTCACTTTCTTTTCTCCCTCAGGTTTCAGGTATTCGGGGAAGAATAACCCTGCCGATCATATTTTTTACCTGCCCATGGATACTCTGTCCAATTCGCGCAGATTTATTGATATTGTTAGGCCTGCTGTTGCTGTATTTGTCAAGTACGAATTCTGGTTCAATTATCTTCACTTTCTGTTTCAAAAAGAGGTCCCGGTTTTTACCATTTCGGCAATCTTCAGGCCTGATCAGCACTTTTTTAAATGGTATGGAGGCTGGTTCAGAACGCATCTGCGCAAGATAAATATGATTTTTGTCCAGGACGACGAGTCGGCCGAATTACTGCGCATGGTGGATGTCTCTAACCTTTTGGTGGCCGGAGATACCCGTTTCGACAGAGTTGCGGCAGTTAAGGCTTTTCAGCAGCCGTTTCCACTGATTGATGCTTTCGTGAGCGGGAGGCATGTGGTGGTTGCCGGTAGTACATGGCCTGCCGATGAGGAGTTAATTTCAGCTCTTTATAAACAAACCGGAGATCGTGTTAAGTTGATCATTGCCCCGCACGAAATTGGTGAATCCAGGATAAAAGAACTTGCCGCAAAATTTGGCGATAAGTCGGTGATTTACAGTGAAGCCCCGGGAACAAATCTGGCCAGCCGTGACGTGCTGATTATTGACTCCATTGGCATGTTGTCACAATTATACAGGTTTGCCAGTGTTGCTTATATCGGTGGTGGCTTTGGAGTTGGAATTCACAATACTCTTGAGGCTGCAGCTTATGGAGTCCCAGTGTTCTTCGGACCCAATTATCAGCGTTTCAGGGAGGCAAGAGATCTGGTGGCCTGTGGTGCAGCTATAAGTGTTAACAATTCCCGTGATTTTACCGACAGAATCACTTTGCTGCTGTCAGATCAGAGTGCCCTGGAGGACAGCGCTGCTAAAGCCGGAAAGTATGTGAAAGAAAGAACCGGAGCCACCTCTGCCATCATTAATAATATTGCTCAGCAGTTAAGTAATATTGTTCACTGACGAGCTAATGGATCAACCCGGTGTTCTTAATTGGAAGTATTTCTGAAGTGGCTGATATTCAGCCAGACACAGTAATCAGTTATTCTCTGGGAATTTGCTTTATTTTTCTAAATAATACCCTTCTCTGTTCAGCAGGTGGCCGAGGTTGGCAACTCCATAAACCACAATTGCAGTTACCAAAGCTGCATGTTCCTGATACGCTGCAATACTTTTGTCGAAGGTGTCGCGCTCAGTATGCCATATTTCCATATAGCTGAAATTGAGCCCGTAAACGTCTTCAAGCCCGAAACTCAGCGTAGGAACTCCTTCAACGGCAAATGGTCCGCTGTCGGTGCCCCAGGGCTTTTCGGGGCGTTTCCGTGCTTCGCGTTTTGTAAGTTTAAACGGAAAATCGGGATGTAAATTCCCGAGAGGTTTGCAGATGGTTTCCATGTCATTCCACATGGCATCGGATACACTAAGGCTGGTGGGTACCAGCGGGCCTGAATCGCGGTTAAACATATTTGAAATGCGGGGCAGTTTGTCTTTATTTCGGTCAACCCAGCTTTGTGACCCAACCAGCCCGAATTCTTCGGCAGCCCACAAACAAACCAGAATGCTGCGTTTGGGTTTGCCCCCTGCTTTCATAATCAACCGGGCAGCTTCCATGGCAGGAGTTGCTCCCGATCCATTGTCAACGCCACCGGTGGCAACATCAAAAGCATCGAGATGGCCGCCCACAATTACGTATTCATCAGGAAATTCAATGCCGGGAATTATTCCGATAACATTATGAAAAACCACAGGGCCGGGTTTAAAATGATTTCTTATGTCAAATTCAAGAATTACCTGACGCCTTTCCTTAACCATTTGCACAATTTCGGAATATTGATGTTCATCAAGCTTGATGTCAGGTACCGGTGGAAGGTTGTCGAATGACATCTTATTCAGGTTTTTGCGGTCGTAGAGTGCCACCAGAGGAACAGGCGCCGATTGAATGAGACCGAGAATCCCGGCTTCACACATTTCCCGGTAAAACAATGCTGGTTCATCGCCAGGTTTGTAAACTTCGGAGTCTTTGCTGTCTTCTTTTTTCGGAGTTGCACGGGCTTTCAATGCTATTTCGTTGGCAGTTATTATACTGTCGCGCCGGCGACTGGCAGCCTCAGAAATATCAACCGGGAAACCATTGCTTTCTCCGGTAATCAGCACCCAGGCCCCTTTAAGCCTGCCCTTCATTCTTTCAAATTCCTGCCGGGTTTTAGGCTCAATAAGTACATGCCCACGCTGAACTCCTTTTGTGCCTGATGTATATGAAGGGGTGACAAAGTGCAGGTTCATGCTTTTTTCGCCCATCATTTTCCCAAACCAGGGACCTCTGTTGAAGCCAACCGGAACACTCCCCGCTTCATCCATAATCACCTCCATGCCCCATTCCCTGAATTTTGAGGCAGCCCAGTTCGCTGCATTTTCATACGCATCCGACCCAACTAACCTTCCGCCAAAGCGATTGCTGAGAATATCAAGATGCTGCATGGTTTGATTGTCGCTGCGGGCAATTTGTATGATTCGTTCTGTTACTGAATCATTTTGAGCCCGGGCTGTTGTTGCTTCTGTAAAATGGATTGAAGCAGCAAGAATCAGAATTATGAGTTTTTTCATAGCTGAAGAAGTGGTTTTTAAGTTGGTTCGGGCAGTTGTTATTCATCAAAAATCAAACGTTCACAATCGGATGGATTGTCAATCTTAAATTTAATAATACTCAATCCGGGGCCATCATGGGCAGCATTAAATGAGAGTGTTTTGCCGAATGCCTGCTTCCAGTGCCCGGTCAATCTGGTTGATTCATGAATATGGCCATGCAGGGTGAGCATGGGCTGTTTTTCTTCAATGAACCTTTGCACGGCAATACTCCCGACATGGACATCAAGCGGGACATGCTCAAACTTTTTGCCATCCAGCTCTGCCCTGTCGAGCAGCGATTGATAGGGTGGGGTGTGAAACAAAAAAACTGCCTTGTCAAGATTGTCATTGGCAGTAAGTTTTTCAATGTCCTGCTGAATCGTAGAGTATTCTGTGTCGTAATCGGGTTCAACAGTCCGGTAACCTTCAGTGGGTGGAACACATCCCGGGTCAACATAACGCGACACATCGTATTTTTCCCAGTCTTTTAACAGAAATGGGGTAGGAGGTACAAAAGGATAACCGTAAAAGGTATAAGGTCCGAATTTGAATTTACTGTTATTCAGGTATTTCCAGAGTTCAATTTGTTCGCCTTCCAGAAAAGCGGATTCTTCAATACGGTGATCATCGTTTCCCATAATGAGAAACACTTCGGGATAGTTGCAGCCCATTTTTCGCCTCACCTCCTTGAAACCCGGAATCACATAGTTGCGCATAAAATCGGGGATATCTTTTCCACCAATTCTTACCGAGCGGTGAATGTGCGGAAGCAGGTCACCTCCCAGAAAAACAAACGAAGGTTTGTTTCGTATCATTTCCCTGAAAAGGATTTCATACCTCAGGGCGCTGCCATGCAAATCAGAAACAAAATAACAAGTGGTCATAATGCAGGGTTGTGTATGTCAGAGGTCAACTTTCCTGAGCAGACGTGCCGGATCGTCAATAGCATTAATCATACAGGCAAAGCTGTTGCACTCTTCAATATCTTTGTCGGTAATCAGGTGAAGGTCAATCAGGCCATCAGTCTGGTAACCTGTTTTCTGGAAATTTTCTTCAGCCAGGCACAAACTCCAGCCTTCAATCCATGATTTGAGACAGTTGAGCTGCCGGTCGTCGCATTTGTGATGGATAAGCAGATCAATATCGCTGGCTGGTCCTGCAGTCGCATTTTTTGTGCTGCCAATCAGGTAAATGGCTTTAACGCCCAGTCTGTAGCAATCCATAAGTTCGCTAATTCTCTCTGCCATACGGTATCTCCATTTCCAGTGCTGGTCAGAGTCGGGTTTCAGCACTGAGCTTCCATTGCCATTGTTGCTGTCTTTGCCTGTTTGAAGTAAAAACAAAGTGTTTTTTAGCCGTTGCTGAAAAAAATAATTTCCCAGTCGGTTGGCAATGGTATTGAGGAGTTTTTGTTCTTCCGGGAAAAACTGGCTGCTCTGTGTTTCGTCAATAAGTTGGGTATAAGCCACACAAATTTCACCCGAAATGTTATTGTCTACCTCTATATCGGCCTTGAGCATCCAGGGAGTTTCCCTGAAATCATCGGTTTTCCATGTTTTGCCTTCAAAAACAACCTGTACTTCACAAATGGTAGTGTACTGATAACCCATCGGAAGAAACCGGATCAGGGCATTAAAAAGTGAGTCGGGACTCAGCTTGTCATCAGACAATAAGCCGTTCAGCTGATAAAGTGTGTTCAGCTCTTTTTCGCGTTCTTTAAGCCTTTGCAGCACAATTTTGTTGATCATAAGCGATGTAATGAGCCGTTGTAAATAAATAGGCAGCAATTATGGGTGCTAAAATAGCAAAATCTTATCTTTGCGCTAAATTAATGATAAACAATATCCAAAATGTCTGAAACCGAAAACAAACCGGTAATTGGTATTACCCACGGTGATATAAACAGCATAAGCTACGAAATCATCATAAAGGCATTGTCCGACAACCGGATTTTTGAGTTGCTGACTCCGGTGGTGTACGGGTCGTCGAAGATTGCATCTTATTATCGTAAGATGTTGAATGTAAGTGATTTCTCTTTTAACCTGATCAAGCGGGCTGATGTGGCCAATCCCAAAAGGGCAAATATTGTTAACATCAACGACCAGGAAATTAAAATTGAACTTGGTAAATCAACCCCGATTGCCGGAGAACTTGCCCTGCTGTCACTTGAAAATGCAACGGAAGACATAAAAAAGGGATTGCTCGATGTATTGGTAACAGCGCCCATCAACAAACAGAACATTCAGTCGAAGACTTTTCATTTTCCGGGCCATACAGAATATCTGGCCGATAAATTTGGTGCCGAAGATTATCTGATGCTTATGGTAAGCCACTCAGTTCGTATTGGCGTGATAACCGGACATATTCCTTTGCGCGAAGTGTTCAATCAGTTGACCGAAGATTTGATTACACGCAAAATCAACATACTGCATCAGTCGCTGCTTCAGGATTTTGGTATCCGAAGCCCAAGAATTGCAATACTGGGATTAAATCCACATGCCAGCGACAATGGACTGCTCGGGCATGAGGAGGAAAAAATAATTAAACCAGCCATTGATAAAGCTTTTGCTTCAGGTAAGATGGTTTTCGGCCCTTTTCCTGCCGATGGCTTTTTTGGTTCATCTGATTATACCAAGTTTGATGGTATTCTGGCTATGTATCATGATCAGGGAATGTTGCCATTTAAAACACTGGCTTTCGACAGCGGAGTTAATTTTACTGCAGGCCTTCCCATTGTAAGAACTTCTCCGGCTCATGGTACAGCCTATGATCTTGCAGGAAAAGACAAAGCTTCGGCTGAATCATTCAGAGCGGCACTTTATCTGGCCTCTGATGTGTTTTACAATCGCCGCCGTTATGCCGAAATGATCGCCAATCCTCTGGAAATGGCAAAACAGGAAACAGAGCGCTAAAAGCACAATATGTCTGATTCGGGGTATCTTTTCAGTGAGCTGGCTTCAATTACAGGAGGCAAATTGTTGCTTTCTGCAGATGCCCGCATCAGAGAATTGCTTACCGATAGCCGCAAACTCTCAACACCCGCAAATACAGTTTTCTTTGCCCTGATTGCCAGGAATGATGGTCACGAATTTATACCCGGCCTTTACCGGAAAGGGCTGAGGTATTTTGTTGTTTCTAAGATACCACATGAGAATTATCCGGATATATCTTTCATACTGGTGGAAGATACCCTGGCTGCGCTTCAGAAACTTGCTGCGTTTCACCGGACCGGTTTCAATCTGCCTGTAATCGGAATAACCGGCAGCAATGGAAAAACCATAGTGAAAGAATGGTTGTGGCAATTAATGTCGCCTGAGTATATCATAGCCAGAAGTCCGCGAAGCTACAACTCACAAATTGGAGTTCCGCTTTCAGTCTGGCAGATAGATAAAATTCATACCCTCGGAATATTTGAAGCCGGGATTTCTGAGCCCGGTGAAATGAATCATCTGGCCAAAATAATTCAGCCCTCGATTGGAATTATTACCAATATTGGCCATGCTCACGATCAGTATTTTGACTCTCATCAGCAGAAAGCTGAAGAAAAACTTAAGCTTTTTTGCAATTCTGAAATTGTGGTATTCTGCAACGACCATGAATTGATCAGGCAAACATTACTAAAAAAAGCCAACCCGCAGCAACAACTTTTCAGCTGGGGATTTGCTGAAGGCAGCAGCCTGAAACTGATTTCGGTCAAAACTCTTGCTTCACGCACATCAATTTCAGCAAGTTATAACGGAGCACTCAGGGAAATTGAAATTCCGTTTACTGATGCTGCTTCTGTCGAAAATGCCATACATTGCTGGTGTATCATGCTTCTGTTTAATTACGGGCCGGCGGTTACATTGGAGCGAATGAGGCAACTTCATCCCGTAGAAATGCGGCTTCAGCTCAATGCCGGAATAAACGGGTGTTCGGTAATAAATGATGCATATAGTTTTGATCCTGATTCATTGAGAATTGCCCTGGATTACCTTGTAACACAAAATCAGCATGAGCGCCGAACCGTTATTCTTAGTGATATGCTTCAGTCGGGAGCTGATGAAACAGAGCTCTATCAAACCATCGCTCAAATGATTCATCAGCGTGGTATTCAAAGGGTAATTGGAATCGGTGAAACCATTAGTGTACATAGGAATCTTTTTAATCAGGACGCCAGATTTTTTCCTGATACCGATACTTTTCTAAATCAGTTCCCACTCAGCGGTTTCAATAACGAAACTTTACTTATTAAAGGGGCGCGTAAATTTGGCTTTGAGAGGATTACTGCAAGGCTCATTCAAAAATCGCACGAAACCATTCTTGAGGTAAATCTTGATGCCCTGGTGCATAACCTTAATTTTTACCGTTCGAAGCTTAATGCAGGAACACGGCTCATGGCTATGGTGAAGGCCTATTCTTACGGAAGCGGAAGCTTTGAAATTGCTTCCACACTTCAGTTTCACCGGGCCGATTATCTGGCTGTTGCCTACGCCGATGAAGGTGTTGAACTGCGAAAGGCAGGAATCAGCCTTCCAATCATGGTAATGAATCCCGAAGAAAGCGGGATGGCATCCCTGTTGATGCATAATCTTGAGCCTGAAGTTTATAGTTTCAGAGTGCTGGACATGCTTTGTGCTGCCATGCAGCGTTTCGGATTTGGTCAGACTCAGGTTGGGATTCATTTAAAAATGGATACCGGCATGCACCGGCTGGGATTTCCAAAAGACGATTTAACGTTGCTGGCTGAAAGACTGAAAAACAGTCACAACATACGGGTACTGTCAGTTTTTTCGCATCTTGCCGGGAGCGACGATTCAGGTTTTGATGACTTTACCAGGATGCAAATCAATGAATTTGCAGAAACAACAGCGTTTCTAAGAGAACAGCTGGGGTATGATTTTCTCAGGCATATCTTAAATTCGGCGGGCATTTCAAGATTTCCGGAAGCTCAGTTTGAAATGGTTCGGCTGGGCATCTCGCTTTACGGAATCTCTTCTGATTCTGCCGAGCAATCGGAGCTGGAGGTGGTGAATAGTTTGAAAACAAGCATTTCGCAGATCAGAAAGGTAAAACAGGGAGAATCGGTAGGTTATAACCGGGCCTGGGTTGCTGGTCGCGACAGTGTAATTGCCACTATTCCCATAGGTTATGCCGATGGGCTTGACCGCAGGCTGAGCAACGGGAAAGGTCATTTTCTGGTAAATGGAAAATTTGCTGCTGTTGCAGGAAATGTCTGTATGGATATGACCATGCTCGATATCACCGGAATTGAAGCCTGCGAAGGCGACGAGATTATTATTTTCGGGAAGGATCTTCCCATAAGCAAACTTGCAGAAGAAATGCAAACCATTCCTTATGAAATACTTACAGGTATTTCGGCCAGGGTGAAAAGAGCATATTTTAAAGAGTAGTTCAAAATTCAAAAACAAATAGTTGATGTCAACACTTTCCATCATCATTCCGGCTTACAACGAAGCCAGAACCATTCACCTGATATTAAACAAGGTGATTGAAACCCCGATTGCCTATCAGGTTGAAAAAGAGATAATTGTAGTTAATGACTGCTCCTCCGATGATACAGAAGCAGTAATGAAAGCATTTATTGATTCCAGGCCAGGAGTAAATATACGCACATTTAACCAGCCGTTTAATCAGGGAAAAGGAGCTGCCATTCATAAAGGAATAGAACTTGCAACCGGAGATTATGTGCTGGTACAGGATGCTGATCTTGAATATGATCCGGCAGATTATAATTTATTGTTAAGACCTATGGTAGAAGGTGTGGCGGATGTTGTTTACGGCTCAAGATTTATGGGTATAGGGCCGCACAGGATACTGTTCTTCTGGCACTCCATAGGTAATAAATTCCTGACCTTCTTATCAAACATGTTTACCAATCTTAACCTCACCGATATGGAGACCTGTTATAAAATGTTCAGGGCCGATATTATCAAAAATGTGGTTTTGCGTGAAAAGCGGTTTGGATTTGAGCCTGAAGTAACAGCCAGAATTTCAAGGGTAAAGGGGGTAAGGATATATGAAGTGGGGATTAGTTATTATGGCCGTACTTACGATGAAGGCAAGAAAATCGGTGCCAAAGACGGGTTCAGAGCCATTTACTGCATCCTTAAGTATGGTATTTTTGACCGCCGTACCTATAAACGTTAAGCTTCATGAAATTTCGCAGGGGTAAGTTTTTGTCGGTTTTGGTGGTGGTGCTGTTGTCGGTGGGTTTGCTCACATTTCGCTCCATTTCTCTTCCCACAAAAGCATTGACCTGGGATGTTTTTGGTTATTACCTTTACCTGCCTGCCACTTTTATTTATGATGATCCTGGTTTGACAAATGCTGTCTGGCTGGATAACATCATGGATGAATATCAGCCTTCGGCAACGTTATATCAGTTGGTAAACGGAACAGACGGGAAAAGAGTTATAAAATACACGTCAGGACTTGCATTGTTGTGGGCACCATTTTTCTTTATCGCACATTGGCTTGCCCAATGGCTTGGTTATCCTGCCGATGGGTTTTCTCTTCCTTATCAGCTGGTGCTAAGTTATGCCGGCATTTTGTGGGCTATCGCAGGATTGCTTCTGCTTCGGAAGATTCTAATCCGGTATTTCGATGAAAAAGTGACTTCTGTAACCTTGTTATTGATTGGGATAGGAACCAATTATTTTCAACTTACTGCCTTCGACGGAACATTGCTTTCGCATAATTTTCTGTTTACTCTTTATGCGCTTCTGGTGTATTCTACTATTCGCTGGTACGAAAGGCCGGGGTATGGTCATTCGTTTCTGATTGGGCTGTCGTGCGGGCTGATTACATTAATCCGGCCATCGGAAGCAATCTGTGTGTTAATACCCTTGCTTTGGAATACAACCTCGTGGAGGCAGTTTACTTTCAGGTTCAAGATATTAAAATTCAGTTTTATACATGTAGCCGCTTTTATTTTACCGGCATTAACAGTTGGCGCAATTCAGCTTATTTATTGGAAAACTACCAGTGGCAACTGGCTGTTCTATTCGTATGATAATCCTGGAGAAGGTTTTCGGTTTTTTCCACCTTACATATTAGAATTTTTGTTTAGTTTCAGAAAGGGATGGTTTGTTTACACTCCGGTAATGATTTTTGCCTTTATAGGCTTTTATCATCTTTACAAATGGGGGAAATCCTGGAACCTGGCCATTATTACATTTATTCTGCTTGATATCTGGATTATTTCGGCATGGAGCTGCTGGTGGTATGCAGGCGGTAGTTTTAGTTCACGGGCCATTCTCCCTGCCTATGTATTACTTTCTTTGCCACTGGCAGCCTTTACTGAACGGGTTATGGCAGGCAGGTTGAAGTGGATTGCTGCAGGAATTGCTTTTTTACTGATATCGCTAAATTTGTTTCAAACCTGGCAGTTTGAAAATGGCATCATTGATAAGGAGCGAATGACATTCCCTTATTATCAGGCTGTTTTTGGTAAGGTTAATGCAGACAGGGAAAAACTTGATCATTTGCTTCTGGTGGAGCGGAGCACTGAGATGAGAGAAACCCCGGGAAACCTCGACAGGTATAAAAAAAGAACACTTTTCTCTACACCTTCGCAAACAGGAAATGATACATCGCAAGCCATTAAACTTTGGGGTGATAATTCTTTTTATAGCGGCCCCGATCTGCCATTTCATGCACTAACGCAGGAAGATCACGCATGGATACATGTAAAAACAGACTATTTTATACCCGATGGTTTTGCTGGCGAAAATCCAATGCTGGTGGCCAGTTTTCATTATAAGGGTAAAGCATACAAATACCGGGCAGAGGCTCTTTCTGCTGATACTGCCATAAGAGGCAGATGGAATTCAGTAGAATTCTGGTATCTTACCCCCGAGGTAAGAACCCCTGATGATAACCTGAAAGTGTACGTATGGAATCGGGTTCCTTCAGAGATTTTTTTGTGGAATTTCAATGTAACTATTTATGAGAGAAGAAAATAGTTTATGGCGGAGGTCTTAAAAAGCAAACTGTCATTGGGTGTCTTACTGCTGCTCTTTTCAGTAATTATTGTTGTAAGAATATTGACTTTGACTCCCAATGAGTTAAGTTGGGATGTGCTGGGCTATTACCTGCACCTGCCGGCAATCTTTATTTATAATGATCATAGTTTAAACGACATTGGCTGGATTGAACAATTACAGGTTCAGTATAATTTCACCGGAACACTTTATCAGATAGGAAGAGGTCCGTCGGGTGACCCGATTTTTTTCTTCCTGACGGGTATGGCGATTTTTTACCTGCCATGGTTTCTTGTTGCACATTATGCAGCTGCATTTTTGGGTTATCCTGCGGATGGCTTCAGCCTTCCTTATCAGTATACTTTAGCAATCGGGAATGTAATTTATACTTTATTAGCTTTGATATACATGCGTAAAGTACTTCTGAAATTCTTTAATGATAGGTTAGCTGCTTTTCTGCTTGTAGTTTTGGTTTTAGGGACAAATTATCTTCACTTTGTTACTATTAAGAATCTTGAAACTGCTAATGTTCTTTTTTTGTTAATCGTACTTGTATTATATAATACCATTCAATGGCATGAAACCCATAAACTGAAAAACATTGCCGCAATAGCAGTTTTTTCTGTGCTTGCTGGTTTGGTAAAACCAAGCGAGGTTTTAGTAATATTAATACCAGTATTCTGGGGAGTTTATAGCCGCAAAACTTTTCATCAAAAATTCAGGTTATTATTGAAATACCGCTCTCAAATATTCATCTCTGCTTCATTAGCCTTTGTTTTGGCGATTCCGCAGATGATTTACTGGTATAGCGAAACAGGTTGGTTTATTTACGATAGCTACAAAAATCCGGGGGTTGGGCTTGATTTCTTTTCGCCACATATTATAAATGTATTATTCAGTTTTAAGAAAGGCTGGCTGATATATACTCCTGTGATGTGGTTCGCTCTTTTTGGACTGATGGTTTTATACTTTAAGAATAAAGTGGTTTTTGGGCCTGCAGTAATTTATTGTTTCTCTGCTTTTTACCTGTTGGCAAGCTGGACAGAATGGTGGTATGGCGCATCCTACAGCATAAGGCCGATGATTTCCTTGTACCCAATATTGCTGATAGCTTTTGGTTATTTCCTGAAATGGCTCAGCAATCAATGGCTATGGTTGAGAATTACAACTTTATCATTAATTGTACTGCTATTATTTTTAAATCTTTTTCAAACCTGGCAGTTCAATAATTACATTCTGGATGCATTTGGCACAACCAAAGCTTACTATTTTGCCGTATTTGGAAAAACTAAAATAGCTCCTGAAACCCGTAATTTACTCTCTATGCAAAGGCCTTTCTCAGGAGATGCCATCTTTAATGATCCCGGGAATTATAAAATACGGGAATTGTATTCTGAAGATTTTGAGTCACTCGCAGGTAAAGATGGTTTAGAATGGAGTTATACCCGGATTAACGGAAAGTCATTAAGAATTGATGGGAATGTTAGTTATTCACCTGAATTTAAAATGCGGTATAAGGATATAACTCATGCAGACCATTTATGGATACGTGCCAGAATTGATATATTGCTGCCCGAAGGTTATAGCGATATTTTGCCCGAACTGGCTCTGATGTTCGACAGAAGGGAGGGCTCTTACCATTACCGGTCATATAAAGTTGACACTTCCGAAATTAAACCGGGAAACTGGTCTGCACTTCAGATTGATTATCTTACTCCCTTTATCCGAAGTAAAAGAGATTTCTTCAAATGTCATATCTACAATCAAGGGAATACCCCATTTCTGGTTGACAATTTCAAGATTGAAATCTTTGAGCCAATCAACGGGCAAAATGAATAGTGATGAAGATGTCTTACAAGCATAAACAAGTTATAGCCAATATTTTACTTCCACTTTTATTGTTATCCGGAGGTCTCATATGGAAGTTTTACTTTATTTCATACCGCGATATCAGCCTGGATGAGCCTTTTACCGTTTTTCATGCTCAGCAAAGTTTATGGCATATCTTGTCAATGCCAGCCAATGGGGAGCCCAATCCGCCCCTTTTTATGGTGCTGCTGCATTTCTGGATAAAAATATTTGGCACGGACCCATCCTCTGTAAGGTTTTTGCCATTAATCTTTAGCAGCCTGACCGCTGTTTTTCTATACTTCTCCGGGAAACGCTTTTTCGGGTTTTGGGCAGGATTACTTGCTTCGGGCTTGTTTTTATTTTCAAACTTCCATTTTTTTCATGGTATTGAAGCACGCACCTATTCTCTACTTTCACTGGCAGTTGCCTCATCTCTTTACTTTTTTCTAAGGATTGTAAAAGAGCCTGTTTCCGGATGGGTTATTGCCGGACTTGTAATCTCGAATCTGATTATGGTTTATTCGCATTATTTCGGATGGTTGATTGTTATGGTCCAATTCATTTGCATAACACTTTACCTGAAGGAAAGGAATATAATAAGAAATGTTATTCTGGCCGTTGGATTAACTGTTCTGGCTTATCTGCCATTTTTTTATATACTTGTTAAACAGTTTTTAAAATCCAGGCAAGGGACATGGGTTGAGGCTCCAGCGTCAAGTCGGGAGTACCTGTATCAACTTCACAACTTTTTTAATCACGCCGAAGTTTTGAATGGTGTATTGTGGATATTAATTACAGGATTGGTTTTTCTTTTTTTCAGGAAAGCCTGGAAATCCCTCAGCAAGGAACTTATAATTATTTTTATATGGTGGTTTTTGCCGTTTACTCTGATGTTTCTGGTTTCGTTTAAAATGCCGGTATTTATAACACGGTATTTACTGTTTAATTCTATCGGTCTTTATTTGTTTGCGGGAGTAATGGTATATCAGTTGTTTGGTCATAATAAATTTCTTATTTCCGCTTCGGTCGTAATTTTACTTGCCATGATGGCCAACAGAATGCGTATTTTGCCCGATGACTTTTCATACAGGGAGTCGCAAAAGGCTGCTGCTTATGTTAAGGAAATGCAAAAGCCGGAGGACATGGTTGTTTTATATCCATACTATGATGAGCTTGGTTTTGTCTATTATTATGACCGTTCTGTTTTTGAAAACACTAAGGATTTCTCAAATGAGTTAAAACGAAAACATATAATTCCTGTCTGGGGCGTGGACATGGTAAAATCTGTTGTAGATGTGAATTCTGAAGGTCGCATTATTTACCATTTGAATGGACCAGCACCCGGTGAGGATGATGGCATTTTCAAATTTTTCAAAGAAAACTTCAGGCTAACTGACAGTGTGGGTTTCCAGCAGACCTTTACCATAGCCATTTTTGAAAGGAACAAATAAGTTGCAAATCCATGATTTTATTCCCCGATTTGCTTTTGAGAAGATTCAAACAACAGCGATTTTTACATTTTGTCTTAGGTGTCTTAGTGTAATTTTTCAAGGTTAAAATCCTGCCAGGAAAGAAGCCTGAAATTTTGCCTGTTTTGCGCTTCTGTTCCTGCATAAACAATTATTTTATCCAATACGAATTTTCCATTGTTTAGCTTATCGTAATAAGTAATGTTTTTCAAAAAATCGCTGTTAAAGGTGAGTGATGATTTAATTTCAATTAAATGAATACCGGATGATGTTTCAATAAGGCAGTCCACCTCGTTGCCGGTTTTGTCGCGCCAGTAATAAAGTGGTAATTCTTTTCCTGAATTAAGAGAATGTTTTAATAATTCAATAATCACCATGTTTTCAAATAAGCTGCCGCGCATGTAATGTGTCCTGATTTGATTGCTATTATCTATATTCAACAAATGGCAAGCCAATCCGGTGTCATAAAAATATAGTTTTGGCATTTTGGTTAAACGTTTCGTGAAGTTAACATAGTGAGGTTGCAATAAGTAAACAATATAGCTGGTTTGCAGCAGCGACAACCACGCCTGGGCTGTGGTCTGGGATATACCACAGTCATTGGCCAGGGCCGAAAGGTTTAACAATTGGCCGACACGACCGGCACATAGTTTTATAAAACGATTAAAGAGAGACAAATCCTGAATATTTTTCATCAGTCTTATATCTCTTTCAACATATGTTTGCAAATAGGATGAATAAAAATCGGAAGGAAGAATTTCTTTGTCATAAATCCTCGGGTAACCTCCGTAAATTATTCTTTCTTCTAGCTCTTGCCCTTTAAAGCTGGTTCCATTGAGTTCCTGATTGCTTAATGGCAGCAACTTCAATATGGCAGCCCTTCCCGCCAATGATTGAGAGATGCCTTCCATAAGCAGAAAATTTTGAGAACCTGATAAAAAAAACATTCCAGCTTTGCCTTCCCTGTCTGTTATTCCCTGAAGCCATGAGAATAATTCAGGTACTCGCTGTACTTCATCCAATATTGCCCCGTCTTTTAATTCTGATAAAAAAGCCCGTGGATCTTCTTTGGCATATTGCCTGTTATCGAGATCCTCCAAAGAAATGTACTTTTTCTCCGGATACAGATGGCGGAGCAAGGTTGTTTTGCCTGATTGCCGGGGTCCGGTTAGTGTTATAACCGGAAATTTTCCGGCTAATTCAAGCATTTTATGTCTGATTTCACGTTGAATCATAACAAGTTACTTTAATGTTGGACAAATATAATAAAAGAAATGGAAATTGTCCAAAAATTTGTAGAGGATTAACAAGTATTTGGTGGTATTCTTTAGAGGTTATATAAAAGGTACAATTGTTCGTGTTTCCGGCGAAGCGACAAATAAATTGAGTTAACAGAACCGGGAGCTGTTACTTGCCAGAACTCTGCCGAAGAAAGATTGTATCAGCGGATGAATTTTATCTTGTTCATGGCATAAACCACCATTTTAAGCAACAACCACCCATGTTTAAACCTTGAAATATTTGTTTCTCCGTATTTCCGGGCCCGGTAGCGAATAGGTACTTCAATTAATTTGAGGTTCATTTTTGCAGAACCAAAAATCAAATCGAAATCACCAAAGGGGTCAAAATCGCCAAAGTAGCTACGATTGGCTGCCAGTTTACGGTAATTCTCTGCGGTCAGCACTTTGGTTCCGCATAATGTATCTTTAATTCTTTGTCCCAGCAGCCATGAAAACATTACGGAAAAGAACTTGTTGCCCAGCATATTTAAGGTACGCATGGCTTCATGTTCAAGCGGATAGACCAGGCGTGTTCCGTTAATATATTCACCATTTCCTGTAGCTATTGCATTATAGAATTTGGGAAGGTCTTCAGGTGGAACTGTCAGGTCGGCATCCAGAATCATAAGTATATCTCCGGTAGCATGGTCAAAACCCTTGCGTACTGCATCTCCTTTGCCTTTGCCATCCTGCACCAGGAATTTTACATCTCTGATGTCTTTGTATTCTTCGCAAACCCTTTTTATCTCGTTTAAGGTATCGTCGGTAGAGTTTCCTTCCACAAAAATAATTTCGGTATGTTTGCCCATTTCGGGCACACGCTTCACCGCATCTTCAATATTCCCTTTTTCGTTGCGGGCGGGGATGATGACACTAACACTAAAGTTTTGGTTGTTTTCAGGCTGTCGCTCAGGAAATCTTGCAACTGTGTAGCCTGTCAAACAAAAAAAGTTGAATAGAGGCAGGTTGGCTAAATACTTATTAATCATCCAACTCAAAACCGGAATATATACAGGCAATAAAAAGCGCCGTCCAAATTTTATTACCTCAAAGCCTTCAAGATGAAGCAGGTTAATAACATCGCCCCGGTTGAGCCAGTTTAATCGGGGATGCGGCATTTTTATTTTTAGCTTTTGGGCAAACCATAAAACAGGTTCCCAAAAGAAATTCTGATAAGTGATTATAATTCGTGTACCGGAATGTGTCAGTTTCTTAATTTCAGCAAAGGCTTTCTGTATGTCCTCAAGATAGCCCAGGGTGTCAGATATAACGATGTAGTCAAATTGCTCTGTTAAATTTAGATTTTCGGTATCAATAACCTCAAACCTAAGATGAGGGTATTTCTTCCGGGCTATATTTATCATTGAAGCTGAGAAGTCTATTCCCAGCCCATAAGATGGATTAAGTGAATTTAGTAAAAAGCCGGTTCCGCAACCAATCTCTGCAATTTTAGAGCCAGCAGGGATATTGAACTTTAAAAAGTTACTTAAATTTCTATAGTAGTACCAGTTCCGCCGGATATATTTGTCGCGTTCTGGGGCAAGCTTTTCCATCGCTTTCCATACTTTTAGCTTATTGTGTGAAAGTTCTGCCATCTTTTATTGCTGTTCATGTATTAGAATACTGGTTTCAATCGCAAAATCATCGAACCACCCTTCCTGAGTACTGTGGTTAAGGCAATATACAAAAACATTAATTGTTGAATCTGATGTGTTTTTATAATTCACATTGTGTTTATTCCAACCGACCTTGTATTTCAGAATAGAATCTGATGTTGCTAATACTTTGGTAGATGCGCTTTCCGAAACTACAATCTTTAAACTGTTTTGATTACCCAGTGCATATACACTGGCAGAAAGCTCATCCCCCGGCTTAAGAGTGAGGTCTTCAGTTGTAAAAGCATATGGAGTTTCACTGTTTGTAAATATACTCTGGTGTCCGGAATGCGAAATTTCTGGAGATGTCTTCCCTGATGATTTAAACCCTTTGTCTGGAAAATTTTGAAAATCATAAGAAGATGTGTTTTCTGCAGAACTAAAAATGAGCTGTTTCTTTGTATTAACAGAAGTATTCTTTTTCTGATTCACAACCAATATTAATTGTTTTTCATCCTCGTAATAGGGTATTTGTTGTATTGTTAATCCATGTGCTTCAAAAAAATCTTCTGCTTCTGCCCTTGTTTCATGTGACCCCTGATATAATATCCGGTCAATTTCTGGGCCAAATATGTTTAATGGATTTACTGGGGTTCTGTCCCAGTTAATAATATTGAGTTCAGATAATGAAAAAATGAAAGTGTTTGGAGAAAGCAGTTTAATCTTTTCTGAATATCTCCAATGGCTGTATGCATTGCCAAAAAACAATGCTGCAGGCGGGGATGATGCCGGATGAGCAAAAATGAGTACATTTTTCCCAGGAGCATTTGTCATTGCCAACCACGATGTTTGCCACAGGCTGTTTTTATCTGAAGAGTAAATAGATTTTTTTGAACTCAGCCCTGCATTTATATTTAAAAATGTGATTAAAACAACAATAACTGGTAATATTATGCTACGATAAGGTTGGATTACTTTCAGGTTTAATATTTCATTTAGCATCAGAATGACAGCTGCGCCGGTAAGCATTTCATAAGGAAGCAGGTATGATTCTTTGGGTTGTTTGGCAATCATGAGATAGCCAGTCAAAATGGCAATAAAGATTGCAGCTATTACCTTGGCCGACTTGTTTAAATAAGTTTTCTTTAATGATTTAAAGTATATTACTTTCAGCAGCAAAAAAACAAAAACTATGGCAAAAACAACAGCAAGTCTGGTATTTGCCAATAAAATCCACTTCAGGTGCTGAGGATAGGATAAGGTATCAAGCAGTCCCACTTCTCCGGATCCGTATTGCCCAGAAAATATCAAAAGTTTAATTATCCACCAGGCCATATTGGGATATAGAATAATTATAGGAATTGTAAATACTATAAATGAACCGATTGTGAATATTAAGAATCTTTTCCGGGATTTTAGATCAGATAAAATTAGAAACGGTATTACTAATAAAGGTGCAAAAAGGATTTTTGAAGCCAATCCAAAGCCGCTAATGATACCAAACATTTTTGCAAATGATAATTCATCCTTATGTTTCTGATTAAAAAACCAGTCAACTAATACTGCAGCTAAAAAAAGAGAAGCAGCCATTAAAGTTGCTTCCTGCGTAACCCTTGAAAACGCATTATAGAGTATAAACCCCGATATAAAAGGCGTTGCCTGCAACAATAAAGCATACCAGGTGTTGCTTGTCCGCAATAAAAGAAATAGGCCGGCGAGAAAAACTGCCAGTGAGGATAAACATGCTGTTGCAATATTTAATGCCCGCAGGTATTCTTCAGGATTTGATAATACATCCTCTGTCAGACTGTCAGATTTCTGATCTATTATCCATTTTCCCCATAATACTGTGGCTCCATAAACCTGCATTGGAGTCCCAGGATGATCAAAATGCCCAACCAACCGGAATGTAGCAATATTCAAAGAATTAAAAAGGTATGCGTATTCTGGATCATAACCCCCGGCATACCAGACCTTGTCTCTTTCAACAATGGTTTTGTATGAACTTAAAAACAGAATAACCGGTAAAACAATCAACAGAAGATATCTCGCCGGATTAAAGAATGTTTTTAGTTTATTGGCCATCAATTGAGTGAAAATATGTTATTCCGAATTGGTTTTCATGAATTTAAAACGCTTTCTATAGCCGCATATTCGTCTTTGCCAAATGACAGCTTGCTCAGTGCCGCAATATTTTCATCCATTTGTTCAATGGAGCTCGCTCCGATAAGTACCGAAGTGATTCTGTTGTCTCTGAGTATCCAGGCCAGGGCCATCTGGGATAGCTTTTGTCCCCGTGCCTGTGCTATTTCATTCAGCTTGCGGGCTTTTTCTACCAACTCGGGGGTTACTTGCTCTGCTTGCAGAAAACCACTTTCTTTGGCAGCCCTGGAGCCTGCCGGGATTCCTTGCAGGTATTTATCGGTGAGTAAACCCTGCGCCAGTGGCGAATACGGGATGCAGCCAACACCTTCTTGTTCAAGTACATTGAGCAACCCGCCTTCCACCCAGCGATCAAACATCGAGTACCTTGGCTGGTGAATCAGGCAATGGATGCCCATGCTTTTGAGTATCTCGGTTGCCTGCCTGGTTTGACTTGCTGAATAATTAGACAAGCCTACATACAACGCTTTTCCCTGACGCACTAAATGTTCAAGTGCGCCCATGGTTTCTTCCATTGGTGTGTGTTCGTCGGGGCGATGGGAATAGAAAATATCCACATAATCCAGGCCCATCCTTTTTAAACTTTGATCAAGGCTGGCTATCAAATATTTACGCGATCCAAATTCTCCATAAGGCCCTGGCCACATATAGTATCCGGCTTTGGTTGAGATAATCAGTTCATCCCGATACCTTCCGAGATCAGTACGTAGTATTTGTCCGAACGTTTCCTCTGCAGAGCCTGGAGGAGGACCGTAATTGTTGGCCAGATCAAAATGGGTAATACCCCGGTCGAAAGCATGTAAAACCATACTCCGGCTAACCTGATGAATATCTACTCCCCCGAAATTATGCCATAATCCCAGCGACATTGCAGGGAGTTTTAGTCCGCTTCTGCCACACCTGTTGTATGGCATGCTCTGATACCTCTCAGAATTTGCTGTGTGTGACATAATGCTTGCGTTAAAGGGTGATTAACAGAATGATTTTAACTTCATATGTCCTTCCCCCGGACTATGCAAAGATACGACAAAAGGGCTGTGTTTTATAACACATTGAAGAGGAAGCTTACAAAAGTGGCAATTCTGTGGTATTCTTTTATATACCACATGATAGCTATCTCCATTTAGACCTGGATTACATTGGATTATTCCTGGATGTTTTTTAAGGATTCTGACTGATTCTTTTTTTTCAGCATATCAATAAATGCTTTGTAATCATTCTTAATCAATGAAATACTTACGGGTTTTATCATCCATAAGATCCAGCCGGTAATCCCACCCCATAAAAAGAAAGCAGTAAACTGCAGAATTGAAAATACAATAGCTATTTCTGGTGAAATACCATAAAATCCCAACAGAAAAACCAGACTTGCCTCACGTGTGCCAAAGCCTGCAATTGAAATCGGAATCAGCGTAGCCAGGCTCATCAAACTGAGTATAAATCCTATATCGGTAACTTCAAGATCAATGTGTATTGCCCTGAAAATCCATTGGTTGGCAAGGTAAAAGATGTAATATGCCAGTAAAGTCAGAAGCCAGGGAATTGCCATTCTGGGTTTAAACATCTCACCCCATGTTTCTTTTATTAACCCGGGAAGACTGAGCTGCCGGGGATTTCTTATCAACTTGTTCAGGCTCAGTTTCAGCAGGAACCATATGATAAACATGACAATACCCACCAGCAAAAGATATAAGGAACCATGATGGTCGCCGAGAACCTGGTAAAAAAACAGCATGCCTGTCGCGCCAAACCATATAAGTATTGCAAAATCAAAAATTCTGTCGGAAACAATGGTTTTGAATGACTTATAAAAGCCGGTTCCGGTATCCTCTCTCACGTAATACAGCCTGGCAATTTCGCCCAGACGACCTGGCGTTATCAGTCCAATAGTAAAGGAAGCCAGATAGGCATGAAAGCTTTTAACATAACTATAACTGCATCCTTCATAGCGGAGCAAACGATTCCACCTTAAACTTTTTACACCTAAAACCAGCAATACACCAGTGAGCGATAGTAAATACCAGAACAGATCAAGTTTGCCGAGAACCTCCGAGAACGTCTTTTTATCCCATTCAATACGGCTTACCAGCAGCCATAGTATCAGAGCAGATCCCAGAAGTTTAAGTAAATTGGTGGTTAAGCCTTTCTTCATGCATTCAGGTTTTCGCGTTTGATCGAGAAAGTAGCTTTTTTCCAGATTTTGCGGGATCTTTCAAATACCCTGCCTATGGTAGCCGGAGGAATTTGCTCAACGAGCCATTTTGCTACCCGGGTTCCGAGAAGTACAAACAATGTACTAACCACAAATTCCATAAGATATCTGCTCACAGGGAATCCTTTCAGTGTATAACCAAAATCTGGGTTAGTTTTTCCAATCAAACTCCTGAATTTAAACCTGATAAAAGTCCCTCGCTTTTTCAGGTCATAACCATGTGAGTGCATGGTAATGGCTTCATCGGCAGTGATGGGCATAAGGCTGATTAGTCCGGCTGCTTCCATTTCTGTGAGAATGGCCGCACCTTGTTCGCTGCGGCTGAGCACCATTGAAAACCCTTTTCCACGCTCTTCATAAACCGGAGCCCATGCATCGCCACCGGAGATATCAGTAAATTCGTTACTCAGATCGGTGCAGAGCAAGCTGTTTCTGAGTATGTGAAAGGGGATGAGGTAATTGGCATGGAACTTTGGTAATTCTGCGCTTCGTCCGTCGCTCATTTCAACACGCATGTTGCCTGGCCACTCTCCATATCTGAACCATAGCCTGCTGATATTCTGATAATCTTTGATTTTATAGGATCTTAAAAAGCTGCGCACGGAAGAAAAAAGCAACGTATTTCCGTAAAACGGACCAAAAATGTAATGAATGTTTTGCACAGAAACATCTTTTGCTTTTTGCAGTTTGCGGATGCTCTGCACTTGTCCCGGAAGCCCGACATATGCCAGTTTTCCCTGAAATGCCTGAATCTGCGGAAGTATTTCATTTACTGAAGTAATGATGTACTTGCTTTGCGCTGCTTCAAGTATCTCATCCTCAGTAGTAGCAATAAATGATTCTGCGAGCCAGGGTTTTGTTTTCGACATACCGGTTACAACTGCCCCATCAATTTTGCCGGTTTTGAGCAGATATATTAAAATAGCTGAAATCATTCCACCGCTGGCACCGGCTCTTCTTATTTTTTCGTCGGTGGAATGTGCGATAAAAATCCCGTGGTACGGTCCGGTATATGTATGAAAACCCGGTGCATTTGCGTAAAAATGTTCCCGGTACATCGGAAAGCTGAAGTCCTTGCCTGCACAGGCGTTTAGTATCCGGTCCGATTCGGTTTCATCCGGCTCTGATATAATTACCGGTTTGTATTCGCCTTCCCGGTCTGTAAAAACAATTTTTCCACCCGACAATCCCACACAACTGCCACAGCGGTTGCAAAGATCGGAGCGCATAATGCGTTTTAGTTCATCAATACTTTTCGCAGACATAAAACTGTCGTATTCCAAGTTCAGCTATAAAAGTCCCCTGCATACTCTCAATAAATCTTTCAGCGGCATCTTTGAGAGCTTTGGGGCCAACGGGTAGCAAAATGGTTCCTTTATGAAAAAGCAGTTTCCATCCGGTATGCTCAAACATGGCTTTTACTTCGCGCGAATGCAAAAATCGGTGCGGCCCTTCGCCGTGCCCGCCAAAAAGAGCTGTATATATCCGGTAAGCCGGCTCGCTGGTGGCAGGTGGACAACTGAGTACCAAACGGGCATCTGATGTTGAAACGCGGTGCAGCTCCCTCAGAAAAGCGATTGGGTCTTCAACATGTTCGAGGGTTTCGAGACTTACAATACGGTTAAATTCCTCATTGTAAAATGGCAACACACTGTATGTGCTGAGTTTAACCTGCTGAACATGAGGCCTGAGTCGTGAAGCAACCTGCATCAGCCCTGAGGAAATTTCTGCATTTACTATTACAGTCTCCGGGTTGGCTTTGCGAATGTAATCATCGGCTTCGCAATCGCGGGAAGTAATATTTAAAACTTTTGCCTTCTCCGTCAATTGCAGGTGCTGTATGGTTTCCTTAAAGCGCTGATCGTGGGTATCTTTTACCCGGTTGTTTTCCTGTACATAAATATGAGCAACCCTGTCCCAATGCGCTTCTACATCACGGTCGTTCCATGGATTTTTAAAGAAGTTGGTGCCTCCCATCATTTTTTACGGTTAAGCAACGAAATCTGATCGGCAAGTAAGCCAAAGAAGAACATAAACATTCCCAAAGTAATCAGAATGATTCCTGAATTGGGAAATCTTCCAAAAAACAGGTAGCCATTCACACCCCATAAAATACCTGCAACTGTAAAAAGCAGACTTGCTGGGAAAAATACTTTCAGCGGATTAAAGAGCATAATGATTCTGAAGAGCAATAAAAATGTTTTTGAACCATCCTTTATAAATTTTACGCTGCTGGCGCGTCCAACTCTTTCTGTTACCTCTATGGGGAATGTCCCGATGTTGTACCCTTCTTTCAGAAAAGCAAGGGTAGAGGTGGTTGAAAACGAAAACCCGTTGGGCATAAGGTGGAGCAAATTGAGAATCAATTCACGATGAAATCCGCGTAAACCGGAATTATAATCAGGTAACTCCTGATCAACCAGCATTTCACCGGTTTTTCTGATGAGCCATTTTCCGCTTTTTCTGCTCTTTACCTGAAAAGAGGTAGCTGACCTTTCGCCAATTACCATATCGTATTCATGAAGCATGTCAACAATAGTAGCCAGGTAAACCGGGTTATGCTGCCCGTCAGAATCCATGGTAATAACGTATGGAGTAGCAGCTTTCCTGATTCCGGTTTTCAGCGATGCTCCATATCCTTTGTTTACTGCATGTCTGATCACTTTTACAGGATACTTTCCTGCTACAGCTGCTGTTTGATCGGTTGAACCGTCGTCAACAACAATGAAGTTATACTTATCAAACAGCTCTTGCTCTTTCAGTGATTCGAGCAAACCGCTTATTCCTTCTTCTTCATTGAAAGCCGGGATAATAACGGTGGCAATTTTTTTTTGAATATCCATCAATTCTCAGAAAAACAGGCAAATATGATTTACCCGGGAGTTTGCAAACAGGCAAAGTTAAACATTTTAGGGTTTCAGGGCTTTAATAAATTACCTGAAAAAGAAATCCGAAAGCTGGAAATTGAACCGGCTCCCGGATTAAAACAAAGATATTCAGTATTTTAAATGATATTGGCAGATATTTCTTTAGCAATACCAGCAAATTCGTCAGAACTGAATTTCAGTTTTGGCCTGCTGAAATCCATATCATAAATTGAGTAGATGGGAATAAGGTGAATGTGGGCATGAGGAACTTCAAGGCCAATTACAGTTACACCTATTTTGGTGCAGGGTACAACTGCCTTTATTCCCTTGGCAACTTTTTTCGCAAATTCAAACAATCCGGCATACAGAGGATCTTCTATATCGAAAATATAGTCAACCTCTTTTTTGGGAATGACCAGAGTATGCCCTTTTGCGAGCGGGTTTATATCCAGAAAGGCAAGAAAATTTTCATCTTCTGCAACTTTGTAAGCCGGAATTTCTCCGTTGATTATTCTGGTGAAAATGCTTGACATGGCAATACAGTTTAGCGTGAAACTTCAACAATTTCAAAGGTCATTTTTCCTGCAGGCACCTGAATATCAACGCTATCGCCTACAATCTTCCCCAGTAATCCTTTGGCAATCGGCGAATTAACCGAAATTTTTCCCGATTTCAGGTCTGCTTCATTTTCAGGCACCAGAGTGTAAACCATGGTGGCATTGTTTTTTGTATTTTTTATCTTAACGGTTGAAAGGATAAGCACTTTGGAATTATCGAGTTTGGTTTCATCGATAATTTTGGCATTTCTGATGGTTTCCTGAAGTTTTGAAATTTTGAGTTCGAGCATGCCCTGTGCATTTTTGGCTGCGTCGTATTCGGCATTTTCCGAGAGATCGCCTTTATCGCGGGCCTCGGCAATTTGCTGAGAAATGGCAGGACGTTCAACATTGATCAGTTGATCGAGCTCTGCTTTCAATTTGTTTAAACCTTCAAGTGTGTAATACATGGTAATTTTAATTTCTGCGGTTACTCAAAAGGGATAATAAGAAGAAAAGACCCTTATTCAAGGGTCCTTTCAGTTTTATGAAACGGGAGGGGGGCAACCCCTGAATCCCGGTATCAGAGATTAATTCGTGCGCCTATGCTGTGGGTGCCGCTGAACGGGTCGGTAGCCCTGTAGGAATAGTCAATAGCAATTGATGAACCTTTCTCTTTGTCAAGAGGCACGGCTACTGTAAATCCTGCACTAGGTCCGGTATAGGCTGTGGTGCGCTCAGTTTTTGAGGTTATACCTTCTTCGTAGGTGTAACCGGCGCGTAGCATCAGATAAGATTTCAGTTCATACTCAATACCACCAACATACTGGTCTTTGTTAAAAGAGTTTGAAATGAAGTTACCAGCAAGTGTCAGCCTGTGCATTTCCGAAATGTAGAAATCATAACTAGCTCCCAAAGCGAGTTGAGTAGGTAGTTCGAAATCGGCCGAACGCTGCTCAAGGGTAAAGTAACTTTCCTGTCCGGGGAGCAGGCTGCGGATGGAGAGACCGTCACCATTAAACTTCATGGTAGGCCCAACATTGCGCAGGGTAATTCCAAACCTCACATTCTCGCGGGGGCCGGTTACATACTGAATACCAGCATCAAGGGCAATACCCTGAGCACTTACATCAGAGATAACTTCCGAAACTATCTTGATATTGATACCTCCGTAGATGCTGCTCGAAAAAGCTTTGGCATAGGAGATATTAATGTTCATATAGCTCGGATTGAAGTTACCGATTCCACCTTCGGGAATATCTTCGGTGGTGATGGGAATATCGCCAAAATTCATTGACATGATTCCCAGTCCGATAACGCCCGACTGTCCAACCTTTTGGGTGAGACCGAAAGAATTGATTCCGATTTCGCTTCCCTGAAGCCACTGTGTGTTCGAAAAGATGAGCTCAGTGCCTTTGGTATGGGCAATTCCGGCGACGTTCACAAACAAACCTTCAAGGCCTTTAACACCTGCAATGTTTGCTCCTCCCCATCCCGAGCTTCTTGCCCAGGGATTGATCAGAAGTTCGGATGCACCTGCCTGACCCGACCTGTCTTTGTTACCGGCAGACAGTTGAGAGAAAGGCATCAGCAATGCCCCTGTCAGCAAAATGGCAGCGAAGTATTTAGAGATCTTGTTCATAAGCAATATTTTGAATGTTTTTTACTGTTATCAGGTTCTTTTTTCCTTTTATTAGAAGGCGTTAAGGTCAATCGGGCGTAATGCTCCAAACCACTTAACAATCTTCTCGCCAATACCATCGGCTTTAACATGGATGAGATAAACTCCGCCGGCGATGGGGATACCTGCATAATTCTTCAGATCCCAGTCAATGGAGGTGCCACTTTCATCTTTTGTAAATTGCCTGATCATCATACCATTGGTGGTGTAAATGGTGACTGTACACTTGCGTGGCAGATTGGCAATTTTTACCCTGTTGTCGAGCTGATTGGTTTCGTAGGTCGAATATCCATAATATGGATTGGGAACTACAGTAATAAGATCAAGCTCTGAGGTAGCCTTCTGGATATTGTCGTAAGTAGTTGCAACACTTTCGGTGCTGAAACTATATTTTGGGAAATTGCGGTTGTCAAGATGTGCCTGTTTGTAGGTTGAGTCAATGTCGCTGGTGCTGTAGTAGCGGCGATATGGCTTGGCAATCTTGATGTCCACAGTAACGTCGTTTGATAACCAGTCTTTCTCAAATCCGGGAACTGCCATTGGTATGGTTACCCACATTGCACTGGAATATACCAGCGATCTGTTTGTATTTGAGGTTGCTGTTGCTTCAATAGCTGTTCTCAGTTTTTTACCAGCATCATAGGCAGGGATGTTGGCCAGTTCGATTGCTCTTCCGGCAGTATGAGCAAAAACATACAGGTAATGCTGTCCGCCAAGTACAAGATCTCCGCCGGTTTCGCCTGAGAACAGGTTACTGGTTGGGTTAAAGATCATGTCGCGGCCATTCTGACCTACCAGCCATGAGTTTTCGCCAAAGGCCATGTTCAGCCTTTCACCGGTTTCGAGATTGATAACATATCCCGGGAACCAACCCATACCTGTTTCAGCAATGTAGTTGGCAGCATCAGGATTGTCGCTGGCCCCACTGCCAATAGCTGCGGGTTTGCCATCCTTGTCAACCGACTGGGCTGCCCTTATTCCGAAACGTTCAACATTGCCTTCGGCAAGAATAGGATCTGAACACATTTCAAGAACAGGAACACGAGTCCATTTGCTCTTGTCAGGAGTGTATACAACTTTTATACTTGACAGTTCAGAGAATAACGAACCGGTTTTTGACAGGTTTCTGAATGCAGGGCTGAATTGTGCATCCTGTTCGATGGAAGCTGCCATGGTATAAGGTGCCCATGAACCACCCACAACTTTTTCGTAGTTTGAGTTGGGATCGAATGGCTTACTCGGCATGTTCCAGTCATTACTTGCTGTATTGGCTGCATCATTTACCACTCCTGAGCGAATCCAGTTGAGGAAAGGAATACCATCCACATCAGGCACCGAGGCAATCCATGTTTTTGAGCTGTCGGCATAGGTGATGGCAGACTCAAGTAAACCATTGTTTTCTGAGATGATTCCCCAGATAGGATCCTGATCAGCATTGGTTCCAATTCTGAAAGGACCCGGATCGAGGATCTGGCCAATGGTTACAGAAATTCCTAATTCAGGGAAAATCTGTTCGTTTTTAAAAGAAATCAGGGTGTCTGATTTATAAACAATATTGGTCTTGGTGTCGGTAAGTGTCCAGTTTGCACGTTCTGCGGTTGTAAATTCATCTCCTGTTGGATATGAATAAGGCTGCAGTGAGTCAAAAGCAAGAATATACTCAGTGTTTTTAACGTTCAGCGGATCAATTACCTTGATATCAATGGGGCCCTTGCCTGCTTTGTATTTTGCAGAGTAGGCAATCGGATAATCAGGAGAACCGTAAGTATTGAGGGAATCAACAGGTTTTTTAGTCAGAATTTCAGCAATGGTCTCGTCGCTCATTTCGAGGATGTTGCCACCATTGCCCTGACCCTGAAGCCTGGTTACTTCGACGCCGGCACCAAACTCTGCAGTAGCCATTATGGTACCAACAGGAATATGAGGAATTCCGGTATAAACCTTAATATTCTTACGACCTGCCAGGTAAGTGCGTTTTTGTCCGGTAAGGCCTGCAATGCCTTCTTCCTGCGCAGCAGGGTCAGCGGTATAACGCATGTACTCGTTGTATCCATAGGATAATGCGAGGTAGTAATATTGTTTGTGGTTTACTAATCTCTGTCCTGTAAATGCATCATCTCTCAGTCTGAAAGTATGAGATACACCCAAATCAGCACCGTTTACTTCTTCTACCGGCACATTGGCGCCAAGCGACTGATCAAAGTTGTGGTTAACCAATTGTTTAACATTGTTCTTAATATCGCATTGATATACCAGACGGGCTTTTGAAGGATCTTTAATATCAGCAATGGATACATTGGCATCTTTCAGCTGGAATACCTGGTATCCTTCGAAGCGGTAGTAAGGGTCAAGATCAAAACCAAGGCTGTTTGAAATAGCAAGAATGGCCGGGTCAAGTTCTTTGTATGACTCGTTGAAATTGTTTCCTGCATCGTTGGTTCTGCGGTTGGAGATGTAGAAAATGAATTCTTTATCCAGTTCCCTGATGGTAAGATCAGGAGCGTTGGGGCCGCTAACAACGGCAAAACAGTTGTCGAACAGGAGCTGACATTTGTCGTCAACCACCTGCAGAAGTTTTACCGATGCCCATGGACCTCCCGAAGCGGCACGTGCCCAGGGAATTCCTACAGTAATATAGTTTACAGCACCTGGCTCAAGTACGAATGGTCCGGCTGATTGCATGAAACGACGGTCAGCAGGAGGATTCTGAGCAATTTCTTCTGTCCAGTTTTTAGGGCCATTGGGAGGAATACCACCGGTACCCCAGTCGCAGACGTCGGTATCTCCGGGGAACATAAAGTCGCAGGCAGGACCGTATCCACCGGCTGAAGCATGGGCGTTTCCGCCGTAAATCATCTTGGTATTGTCTTTCCAGATACCACGAAGCAGTTTGTAATAATCGGGAGCTCTTCTCGGGTCATCCTGATAGTCGGGACCTCCGTTGGTGTGATAAACAAAACGGCGCATTCCGAAACGCTCATCATCAACAATACCATTGCCAAAGTTCACTCCGTTGATGGCTTCTGCCCTCACCATGAAATTAGCGTTTTGTGGATTTCCGGGATCTCCGTATTGCATATTAAGCATTGATCCGCTTAATCCAACAATGCTGCAATCGCCGTTGAATGAGGGCCCGTCAATTCCATCTCCAACAAATGATGGGTTATCATAACCGTCAGGATCCATATATGGCCCCTGGAAAAAGTCAACTCCGATTGCCGGGGGCTGATCGCCGTATGCCCAGAACTGTCCGTCTCCGTCTTTGGGTTTTCCATTGTATGAGTATCCAAGTCCGCGGTCAACATCGCAACCTACATAGTCGTCACCTGCATATCCCAGATCGGTATCCACCCACTGACTGAAGTAAGTATCTGTTAAGCGGAAAGTTGAACGGTTAATGATCTCATAACTGTAAAAAGTCATGTTGTTGATTTCATCGTTGGTTGAGAAACCGAATGCCTGTGCGCGGATTTCAAGGCCAATGGGAGTACCCTGGGTTTCGGTGTGGATATTTCCTTTATCGTTAAAAACCCACCAAAGTGTTGCATCTCCTTTAATTACCTGGTCAGCAAGCAAACCACCGCGAACAATGCCTTCTTCACCTTCTTTGGTGTTAACGGTTGAGTGACAGAGTTCGTTGGAGATATCGTAATAAGGGTAGTCTCCGTTTTCGGGATTGTAGTCACCATCACCATCGTAATCGAAGAAAGGTGCAAGGTAGTAACTCTGTTTCTTGGAAATGTCTCCGTGAGCGGGCCATTCAAGAATGGAGTTGGGAATCTGGTAACCGGGATAAGCTGCTTTGTTGTCCCACCATGCCAGATATTCATCAATTTCTGCACGGGTGATTGGGAACAGCTTATCGTATTCAGCGCAGGTTTCCTCACCAATGGCGGCAGTTCCGTCAATAGTCAGGGGGCCTGGCCAGAAGTCGTTACCTGTTCCGGGGCTGCTTGCGTTGGGGCCCTGGCGGAAACGTAATGCAGCCAGTTTAAGCTGATTGTTAACGTCAATACCTCCGATCCAAAGCGCAGCGGCAAACATCGAAGTTTTCCTTGACCCTCTGGGGATTTCATATTGTGCAACCTCGAAGTCCCACCACATATCACCACCAGTGTTGATACGGGTACGAACGTTATTGATTTCAAGATATTTGAAATTGGAGCCGGGCAAACATCCGGCAGCAGTGGCTTTCAGGTTGGTGCCGCCTGACTTGGTTGCGCCCTTCACATAATCTGCATAGCTCGGTAGGGCCAGGGCAAGGCAGAGTAACATGGCTAAAGTAACACGGGCAATATTTTTCATGTTCGGTTATTTTTGTATGTGTAGTTTCTTACTTTTTTCGCTCTGGTTTGGACTTCAACAGTTTAGAAGCTGAATATGAGACCCAAACGAATCTGACGCGGCGAACTGTAGTTAAACGGACTGTTGATCAGAATGCTGTACAGATCGCGGAAAGACTGTGAATCAAGCTGAGTGTTGATTTCGTTCTGGAATTCAGCTGCAGCAAGATATCCGTCATCATCGGGGTTGCCGGTTGCACCGTAAACTCCCATAATGTTTTTCGAATCGAGGATATTGAGCACCTGCACATAAACGTTCAGGTAAGACTGACGCTTGCCTTCTCCCCAGCTGATGTTGATGTCCTTGTCAACACGGCCGTCAATCCTGAACTGCCAGGGCAAACGTGATCCGTTGACTGAACCTTTGATAACACCATTTTTAGGTTTGGTTGATTTGGTATAAGGAGTGCCTGATCCACCAAAGATGGTAAAGTTAACACCAGTGTTCTTAAGCAGCTGAGTGGTTTTAATAACTTCGTTGCCTGCTGCATCGGTTTTGGTGCGACGAATAACCGGACCATTGTATTCTTTGCCTTCTGCAAAACGATAATCAAGCATAAGGTTGAGCGCATGGCGACGGTCAAAACTCAGCGGGAACAAAGTACGAAGGTTGGGCTGACCGGTTTGAATAAGTCCTTTCGCAAATTCAGGGTCAGAACCTGTACCTGTGGCAAACTGAAGGGTATAACTGGCCCTTACTCTGGCATTGGCTGTACGCCTGAGATCGTAGGTAACAGTTAAACCTTTTACAGTTGAAAAGTCAATGTTGTTGTAAGAATAGTATGTTTTAGGATAAGCTGCTGTGTAGCGGAAAGCCTGAATCTGATCCCTGATCTCACGATAATAAGCCGACAAAGTCAAAGACGAACTGTTGGTGAGCTTCTGCTGGAATCCCAGCTCATAGTCAATGGTTTTCTCAGGTTTCAGGTTAGGATTGTTGATGGTGGGGCTTCCGAGAACCGGCAGGAAGAAATAATCCAGGGGATTCATACGCAACGCATAGGTTGGGCGCTGTGTCAGCACATCATAGTGAGCAAAGAACAATGCCTCGTCAGAAATCGGGAATGAGAACGAAATACGTGGCATTACAGAAATCTGGGGATCGTAATCGCTGAAAGCTTCAGATGTTACCTGAATGTTGTTCCTGTCTTTAAGATAGGGAGTAACTCCGTTTCCGGCATCCAGCGGAATGGTGGGGTCGGAAACTACCAATCCTTCAGCATTGTACCAAACATCACCATCGCGGTAACCGGTAATGGCATTGGGCTGACGAACGTTGTCAACATAAACCACATAATCATCTCCCATATTTCCTGGGTGCGGACCTAAGTCCTTAACCTCTGAAACTGTAAGGGCAGGATACAGAGTGTATGGGTCGGTAAGTACTTTCTGGTTGGCATCAAAACGGTCAACCCTTACTCCCACATTGAAAATGAGGTCATCAAAGGCGAATTTATCCTGAATGTAACCTGCCATATAAATAGGTGCAAAAGGAGCGACTTCACGGGTGAAATTTCCATTGGCATCACGTTTGTTAAAGAAGTCATCCAGACTTGGAGTGTCTTTTGATTTGATGCGCTGTCCGGTGTAGGTATAACCTGCAAAATTTGCAAGGTTCTCACCATTATTAAACAATTCATCAGCTGTAAACATGTCAATGGAAAGTGCTTCGCTCAAGGCAGCAGTTTTCATATTTCCGTTTGCATCGTAATAGTTGATGGTGTAGTTATTGATGTCGTATGAGTCAATATCTATCCAGTCGGTGCCATCAACCGGCAAACCTAATTTCGTTCTGAGGCTCTTGTCGAAGTATCTTTGTGAAAGCGCATCGTACTTGCGATCGTAATAAATGGTATCCATGAACACGCCATCCAGATAAACCAGATTGGGGTTCATTACATCCAGCTGCTCAATGTGTGAATTGGTTAATCCTCGCATGAGACTCCACAGTGTTGTTGGAGCATATGAGTAAAATCTGTCAATACGTTGCTCATAAATAGCTCCAAACTGCAGGGCATGGTTTCCTACGTCGGCGGAAGCGCTGAAGTTAATGGAGTACTGTTCATTGTCAACACGCTGATATCCTGCCTGATTTGCACCGGGGCTGCCCCACAAACCATATACAGTCGGAGCATTCATTCCATTGATCAGACCGCCCCCTGAAATAATATTGTTGAGGTTGGCATGATAAAACGACTGCGGATACAATTCGTAATACTGGCGGGTGTAATTGGCTGTAATTGGGTTTACATCTCCTCTGGTGAAAGCAACGAGGGTGTCGCGGAAACCGTTGTGAATGAATGCAGTTTTCTGAGAAATGGTATCAAATCCCAGTTCATAGGATCTGATTTTATAGGTTTCATATTTTCCTAAGTAACCATAGTTAAAAAGGTTGTCTTTGTGTTCGGCATCCTGTACAGTTTGATCATACTTGCTGTAGTCGGCCTGAATGGTGTAGAAAATATTTTTAATGAGAGATTTGCTTTCTTTGTCAGAAGGGAAGCGCTGGGTAAAACGTCCGAACACCCTCCAGGTCTGATCTTTAACCTGAGCATTTTTATTATAGTTGAACATAGATTGACCATAATTAAATGCACGTCCGTCACTGGTGTTAAAACTACCGCCGATAGAAAGGTTAACGTTCGGGCCGGTTTTGATATCAATTTTTCCGGATACGTTCACATCGTAGTTGGCAGTGTTGAAGGTTGATTTGGAATACTCCAGATCATCCTTATAGATAAAGTTTGAATTGTAATATGTTCCAAAGCCTGTGCCGGAGAGGCGAAGCGGATTCTGCTCGATTTCAGCAAGAATATCATCTTTTACCTTGTAAACACCGGTAGCAGTGGGGCGGCTATCCTGGTTGTAGATAACCTCACCGGCTATAAAGTAACCAAGCAGTGAACTGGTTTTTTCTTTATTCCAGAGCAGCGGGCCCTGCATGTTGAGGCCGGCACGGTTGTATCCGTAAGCATCCAGGAATTGAGAGGTTTGAAGCTCCATTCCGGCGCCGAATTCACGGCTGGGGCCTTTGGTGGTTACGTTGATAATACCTCCGGTTGCATCTCCGTACTGAGCGGGAACTCCCGAAAGGATAACCGAAACCTGTTCAATGGCCGATTCGGGAAGTGATGACGAACCACGCACCCTGATACCGTCAATGTACATTACGGTACCTTCTGAACGCTGTCCGCGGACACTTCCGCGCTCACCGTCGGCCGAGAACACACCACCCACAGTGGTAGCAATTGCATTGGCTGAACGGTTGGGCATTTTGGCAATTTCTTCTGAGGTTACTGTTGCTCCCATAGAGGTTTTGTCCTTGTCAATCAAGGGAACCTTGTAGTCAACAACCTCAAAAGTTTCGATCTCAACCATGGTTGACTCCATGGTGATGTTCTCGAAAGTAATCTGGTCGGATTTAATAACAACACCTCTTACCATTACAGGTTTGTAACCTACAAAGGTGGCTTTAATGTCATATTTTCCGGGCGTAATGGGTTTGATCGTGTAGTTTCCGTCAAAGTCCGATGTTGTTCCTCCGGCCTGGGTTCCTCCAAGTTCCACGATAATGTTCACAAAAGGAATGGGTTCCTTAGTGTCCTTATCTATTACTTTACCCCTCAGGGTTCCCGACTGAGAGAATACCAACAGGTTCGCTGTCAGCACCAACCCAATAGTTAGCAGTAGATTTCTGATCATACCATTGAAATTTTATGTTAGATATTCTGTGTGTGTTGCGTTTGCCTTAAAAAGCGGGTAAAGGTAATAATAAATTGATTTAAGCTCCAAAAATTTTAGAGCTCATTGAACAATTTTGTAAAACCCTTAAATATAGCGGGGATTCAGTATTTCAGAATAGATTACTGCTTTGCGTAAATCAAATTCTTCAAGTAATTCATCTTGCTCTTTTACCCCGGTATAATTCGCTGATTCTGACATTTCTTTTTTGTCGTAATAATTTTCCTCTTTACGGGAAGCATACTGGTTCTCGAAATAATTGACCGAGATTTCTTCTGCCAGGCTTTCGAGTGACTGATATGCAGGGGCCGGAGTATTGTAATCCGGTGTTTCGTAAGAATATGCTTCCTGTGGGGAAGTTTCTTCTTCGTAATACTCTGCTTCAGGTGTAATTACTTCAGGCTCAGGGTCAAGAATTTGTTCGATAATTGACCGGGGACGTGAAGGCTCCTGTTGCACCACTTCGCCTGCCTGCTGCTGACGACGCTGCTCTTCAAGCATGCGCTTTTTCTGCTGCTTCTGCTTGTTGGCATAAAGTGAGTAAACTACCCAGATTATACCTATTATAATGTATAGAAAGTCGTCCATGGTGTCCCTTTTCTGGTTTGAACCGCTTTGAAAGTTGTCTGTTGCGCCCGAATGTCGCCCACACGCCTGCAAAATTATTTCAAAAAATCTTTTTGTTCTGAATGGGTGTGGGTTCCAACGGTAAAATTAGAAAAAAACCTTATTCATTCTGCACTTTGTTGCGTTTCAGGTGAAAAAAAATGATTTTTACCGGAATTTTCATTCCAAATTCCTGGCAATCTTTTACTTTAACTCCTTCCTTTTGTTGGCCCGGTTGATGTATTTCTGTGATTTTTTCATCATTTTGCTGGTGTTTTTCGGCTGACTTTTGTAATGTGCTTTTTTTCTGGCATTCAGATCTGATGCTGCTTTGCGGTCAAGCATCTCCTGTTCTTTCAGCGCCCGGTCACGGCTGCTTCTTCCCGGGAGAATGCCGCAGGACGAAATCAGCAATGCCGGCAGCATCACGATCAAGCAAAAAATCAACAAGTTTCTTTTAAAAGTCTTCACAATAAGTATGTTTTTCCAGGGCATCAAAAATATTACTTTTATCTTTGCGTTAATGTTCTATCTAACAAAACTGCAATGAATTTTAAAAGTTTCAGATATTTTTCGGTAATGGTGGTATCCCTGCTTTTTATGGCAGCATCCTGTGGTAAGGAAACCCAGCAGACTGAAATCCCTTATGTGTATGTTAATTTTGTAATTTATCCCAATACCCTGCATTTTATACCGGAAGGCGGGTATGTTTACGCCAGTGGCGGCTATAAGGGATTGATTATCTACCGTCCGCTGAGCGATCAGTTTTTGTGCTTTGAGCGGGCTTGCCCATTCGATCCATTGGTTGATGATGCGCGGGTGGTAGTTGAAGCGAATGGTATCATAGCTGTTGATTCGGTTTGCGGTAGTCGTTTTTTGCTTACGGATGGTTCACCAATCAATGGCCCGGCAACTGTGGGGCTCAAACAATACCGCACCCGGTGGGACGGATATTCGCTCACAGTTACCAATTAGCTGTTCAAACCGGAAAACACATATATTAAGGTATCAACAGATTCCCTGAGAAGAATCACTTTCTGAATTTAAAAAAAGCCTGCCGGGTTGAAAACCGGCAGGCTTTTTTGTGAACATATTTCCTTTTAAAGGTAGGCTCTGCTTGAGAAACCCGGATCTTAGTAGCGGTAATGCTCTGGTTTGTAAGGCCCTTCGGCTGAAACGCCAATGTAGGCTGCCTGTTCCGGAGTTAAACGGGTAAGTTTTACACCTAATTGTTCGAGATGCAGGCGGGCTACCTCTTCGTCGAGTTTTTTGGGGAGGCGGTAAACTCCGGTTTCGTAGTTGTTTTTCCAGAGGTCAAGCTGAGCAAGAGTTTGATTTGAGAAAGAATTGCTCATTACAAAAGAAGGATGGCCGGTTGCACAGCCCAGGTTCACCAGTCGCCCTTCGGCAAGCAGGAAAATAGCATTTCCTTCAGCGAAGATGTATTTATCTACCTGAGGTTTAATGTTAACTCTTTCTACATCAGTAGCTTCGTTGAGCCTGTCCACCTGAATTTCGTTATCGAAATGCCCGATGTTGCAGACAATACTCTGGTCTTTCATCTGACGCATGTGTTCGAGAGTAATTACGTCGCGGTTACCGGTAGTAGTTACGTAAATATTGCCTTCGCTCAGGGCATCTTCGATGGTGGCTACCTGAAAACCTTCCATAGCGGCCTGTAATGCACAAATGGGGTCAATTTCGGTAACAATAACGCGGGCTCCATAAGAGCGCATGGAACGGGCACAACCTTTGCCAACATCACCAAAACCGAGAATTACCACAACTTTACCGGCAATCATAACATCGGTGGCGCGTTTAATTCCATCGGCCAGCGATTCATGACATCCGTAAAGATTATCGAACTTGGATTTGGTAACCGAATCATTTACATTAATGGCCGGGAACAACAATTCCCCTGCTTCCATCATCTGATAAAGTCTGTGAACACCGGTGGTGGTTTCTTCTGAAACACCTTTAATTTCAGCAACTGCACGAGTCCAGCGCTGATTGTCTTCAACAAAAGCTTCTCTCAGGGTTTTCAGGATGGCAGCTTCTTCGGCATTTGAAGCGTGTTTTTCGAGCAGCGAAGGATCTTTTTCGGCTGCAAAACCTTTATGAACCATAAGTGTGGCATCGCCACCATCGTCAACAATAAGGTTCGGGCCATTGCCTCCCGGGAAACTCAGCGCCTGTAAGGTGCACCACCAATATTCTTCAAGTGATTCGCCTTTCCAGGCATAAACCGGAATGCCGGCAGCGGCAATGGCAGCAGCTGCATGATCCTGAGTGGAAAAAATGTTGCAGCTGGCCCAGCGTACATCGGCACCGAGCTCTGCAAGTGTCTCAATGAGTACCGCAGTTTGTATGGTCATGTGCAATGATCCGGTAATGCGAACTCCGTTGAGGGGTTTTTCAGCCGAATATTTGCGGCGGATTGACATAAGGCCGGGCATTTCCTTCTCGGCAATTTCAATTTCTTTGCGGCCAAAATCAGCCAGGGTGATATCTTTTACCTTGTAAGGCAGAACATCCGAAAGGGTATCTTTCATTGTACAGGGAATTTATTTTTAGGGCTGCAAAGTTACATATTGTTTTTTAATTTGACGCAGAGGCAGATGGGTAAGTGTAAATTGTGCAGTGAAATGTGAATGTGGAGTCCAAAATCTGTAATTGGAGGCCGCTTGTCTCGGGAGCGCACAGCGATAATGATAGAGGTCGGAGATCGGAGATCGGATTCCGATAGTTATCGGAACGGAAATTCGCATTCCGAAATTTAATATCCGCAATCGGAGGTCGCTTGAGTATCTTCGTTCGCTATGTTCGCTTCTTTCTCTTCGTTCGCTTTTATCTTTTTCCTTATATCTTTTATCTTTTGTCTTTTTCCTTTTATCTTTTGTCTTTTTCCTTTTGTCTTTAATCCTCATACAATCCCAAATCCGCAATCCTTTCACTCTTCGCAAGAAATGCTTAACATTGCAAACTCAAAAACGACACTGTATATGCTTGTCTATAACACCATTGTTGAGAAAATGAATGCCGGCAGAAAACAACTGGCTGTGCTTATTGATCCTGATAAAACAGAAGATGCATCGTTGCAGTCTCTGCTTAAATATTCGGTTGATGCGGGTGTTGATTATTTTTTTGTTGGTGGCAGCCTCCTGATCAACAATCGTATGGACGAGTGTATAAAGATTCTGAAACAAGCCAACGATATTCCTGTCGTTCTTTTTCCCGGGAATACACTTCAGATGAGCTGGAAAGCAGATGCCATACTATTTCTGTCGCTTATTTCGGGACGCAATGCCGAAATGCTGATAGGCCGGCATGTTATTTCTGCACCTTACCTTAAATTGAGTCCGCTTCAGGTGATTCCAACCGGCTACATGCTGATAGAAAGTGGCCGGCCCACTGCTGTTTCGTACATGAGTAATTCTGATCCCATTCCTGCTGATAAGGACGATATTGCCATGTGCACAGCAATGGCAGGCGAAATGCTTGGCCTTAAACTTATTTTCATGGATGCCGGAAGCGGAGCCATCAATCCGGTGTCGAATCAGATGATCAGTCATGTAAAACAGAGCATAGGAGTTCCGCTTATCGTTGGAGGTGGAATCCGGACACCAGAAAAAGCCGCCGAAACGGCCTCAGCAGGAGCAGATGTAATTGTAATCGGAAATGCTGCTGAAAAAGACCCTGCTTTGGTTGCCGAAATAGCTGCTGCCATCAGAATTTAAAACCAAAGAATACATTTCATGAAACAGTTTTTAATTATTGCTCTGATTTTTTTCAGCTGGCAGCAAAATTTTGCCCAGGATAAGGTGATTGATCCCGTTGAGATCATGACCAATCGCAAACTTTATCCAACAGGTTTGTCGAACCTGCAATGGCGCGGTGACACCGACAATTTTACCTGGCAGGAAGCTGCATTGCTGCTGCAGGGGAATGTAAAAAATGGCAAAACCGATACCATACTTACGCTTTCAGCCCTTAATAACAGCCTGACTGCAGCAGGATTTGCCGAAATGAGACGACTGCCCTTCGCAGGATGGAAGAACAATTCCGTGATTTCTTTCACTTCGGGAGATAAATTTCTGGAATATGATTTCGTTTCTGCTCAGGTAAAAATGGTGAACAGCAGCGACAGCCTGGCTGAAAATGCAGAAATGGCTCCCGGGACATCCTGGGTAGCCTATACCATTAAAAACAACCTTTTTGTCTCTGATGGAACCCATAAGATTCAGGTTACCCATGATGAGAACCCAGGTATTGTTAACGGCAAATCGGTGCACCGCAATGAGTTTGGCATTGAAAAGGGCATTTTCTGGTCACCATCAGGCAAATTGCTGGCATTTTACAGAATGGATGAATCCATGGTTACCGAGTATCCGCTGGTAGATGTAACTGCCAGGGTAGCCGGTTTGAATAACATTCGTTATCCCATGGCCGGAATGAAGAGCCATCATGTTACTGTGGGAATTTTTAATCCTGAAACCAGGGAAACGGTTTTTATGAATACCGGAGAGCCTGCAGAGCAGTACCTTACCAATATCGCCTGGAGCCCGGATGAAAAGTCGTTGTACATTGCTGTGCTCAACCGCGACCAGAATCACATGAAACTCAACCGCTACAATGCTGTGAGCGGTGATTTTGAACTTACGCTCTTTGAAGAGATCAACGAGAGATACGTTGAACCGCTGCATCCCATGATTTTCCTTCCCGGGAAACCCGGACAATTTATCTGGCAGAGTCAGAGAGACGGATTTAACCATCTTTATTTATATGGTACAGACGGGAAATTGATCCGGCAACTTACTTCAGGCAAATGGATGGTAAACGATGTAGTCGGTTTTGAGGCAGGTGGAGAAGGGATTTTCTATACCTCAACCGAAGTCAGTCCGCTGGAAAGGCAACTGTATTATCTGAATCTGAAAAACCTGAAAACCCTGAGACTTACATCCGAAACGGGAACCCATACGCCTGTGCTTCGTGCAGATGGAAAATATTTTATCAGCCGTTACAGCAGCCGGAGTGTACCCGCCGAAATATATCTGGCTGACCATAAAGCAAAGAAAATAAGGACATTACATAGATCGGCGAACCCGCTTGAAGGATATGCCCTTGGAGAAACATCATTTATTACCTTAAAAGCCGGAGATGGCACAGATTTGTATTGCCGCCTGATTAAACCTGCCGGATTTGATCCCGCCAGAAAGTATCCTGTGTTTATTTATGTTTACGGAGGTCCTCATGCACAGTTGGTAACAGAAACATGGCTGGGTGGAGCCAACCTGTTTTTGAATTATATGGCTCAGCAGGGTTATGTGGTATTTACACTCGATAACAGGGGCTCGGCCAACCGCGGTTTTGCTTTTGAAAGTGTAATTCACCGCAATCTGGGCAAAGCCGAGATGGAAGACCAGATGACAGGTGTGGAATACCTGAAGTCGTTGCCCTGGGTGGATGCCGAGCGTATAGGTGTGGATGGCTGGAGTTATGGCGGATTTATGGCCATTTCGCTGAAACTCAATTATCCGGAGGCATTTAAGGTTGCCACTGCAGGCGGTCCGGTAATTGACTGGAAGTTCTATGAAGTAATGTATGGAGAACGCTATATGGATACTCCTGAGCAAAATCCTGAAGGATATAAATCTGCATCTTTACTCGAAAAAGCCGGTAAACTTGAAGGTAAATTACTCATTATCCATGGCGCTCAGGATAATACCGTGGTTTGGCAGCACAGTCTTGAGTTTTTAAGGGCATGTATTTCTGCCGGAAAGCAGGTAGATTACTTTGTTTACCCAACCCATGAGCACAATGTTATGGGTCCCGACCGCAGCCATCTTTTTATAAAAATTGCTGATTACTTTAATGAAAACCTTTAATCAGCCGGGGTTCTGACTTTAATCCTGATATTAGTAATTTTCAGAAACAGTTTCACCGGAAAAGGGTGGAACTGTTTTTTTTGAAAAGCAATGAGCGCAACTCATAAAAAAGGCTTTTCCGGAGAAACAACCTGAAAAGAAATCAGAAAATGAGTATGATAACCTTAACTTAGAGGAGAAAATTAAGCAAATATTCTCCTGATAGTTAATACAGATTGGGCGTTTCCACTCCGGAAAATCCTGTACATTTGCAGCCGGAAATAATGCCTGAAGAATTAAGTCAACAACTACAAAATCGCTTACAGATGAAGAAGATTGCAATGGTTGACCTGAAAAGTCAATATGAAAAAATCAAGCCTGAGATTGATCAGGCCATTCAGGATGTGGTAAACTCCACTGCTTTTATCAATGGCCCGGCAGTAAAGGGATTTCAGGAAGATATGGAAAAGTATCTGAATGTAAAACATGTAATTCCTTGTGCCAACGGAACCGATGCCTTGCAGGTTGCCATGATGGCGCTGGGGATAAAGCCCGGTGACGAAGTAATTACTTCTAACTTCACCTTTATTGCAACTGCTGAAGTAATTGCCTTGCTGGGATATACTCCTGTAGTTGTTGATGTTGATCCGCATACATTTAATATTGACCCCGAGTCGGTTCGCAAAGCCATTACTCCAAAAACCCGTGCTATTGTGCCGGTTCATCTCTTTGGCCAGTGCGCCGATATGGATGCCATGATGCAAATTGCTCAGGAACACAATCTGTTTGTAATTGAAGATGCTTGTCAGGCCATTGGTGCTGATTATATTTTTGCTGATGGCAGTCGCAAAAAAGCCGGCACCATCGGGCACGTGGGATGTACGTCGTTCTTCCCTAGCAAAAACTTAGGCTGCTATGGCGATGGTGGTGCAATTTTTACCAACAACGATGAACTGGCTGCTCAACTTAGAGTTGTAGTTAATCATGGAATGACTGTGCGCTATTATCATGATTATGTTGGAGTTAATAGTCGTCTCGACAGCATTCAGGCAGCAATACTCAGAGTTAAACTGGCCCGGTTGGACGATTATGCCGCTGCCCGCAACTATGCTGCGTCATACTATGACAAGGCATTTGAAAATCATCCTAAACTTAAGACTCCTGCCAGGTTTGAAAAATCTACCCATGTTTTTCATCAATATACCCTCGTAACCGAAGGTGTTGACCGCAATGCCATGCAGGAATTTCTGGCTTCGAAAGAAGTGCCGGCCATGATTTATTATCCGGTTCCCCTGCATATGCAAAAAGCATATCTCGACCCCCGCTATAAAGAAGGTGATTTCCCGGCTACAGAACATCTTTGTAAAACTGTAATTTCATTGCCCATGCATACTGAGCTGGATGAAGAGCAGTTAAAACATATTACAGATTCTGTACTGGAATTCGTAAACCGGTAAGAAAACTTTTTTTCTGCATAAAATGCCGATAAATTCTGGATGGCTGTTTAGATGAGAATATATTTCGTCTATTTTAGTTTCTGAAAGTCAATTGTTTATTGGTGTTTAACCAAGGGTTTAAATACTATTTTTAATTTTTTTTGCTCAGCCGGATAAACTTCCGGCTTTTTTTTGATTTGTGAAGTGACAATTCATTATTTTTGAATATAAATAACATGGCGGGTAGTAAAAATATTTTCCTGCTCTACATGCCAAAGTGATAAGACATGGAAAAAAACTATTTTGCACACGAAACCGCTGTTATTGACGAGGGTTGTGTGATAGGAGCCGGAAGCCGGATATGGCATTTCAGCCATCTTATGAGTGGATGTGAATTGGGCGAAAACTGCAATCTGGGTCAGAATGTGGTAGTGTCGCCCGGAGTGAAACTTGGAAAAAATGTAAAAGTACAGAACAACGTGTCAATTTACACAGGTGTAATTTGTGAAGACGATGTTTTTCTGGGGCCTTCCATGGTTTTTACCAATGTGGTAAATCCGCGCAGTGCTGTGGTGAGGCGTGGAAGCTATTCCGAAACAATTGTGAGGAAAGGCGCTTCCATCGGGGCAAATGCAACCATTGTGTGCGGGCACGATATTGGCGAATATGCCTTTATAGGTGCCGGGGCTGTTGTTACCCGCACTGTTCCTGCATATGCATTGGTTGTAGGGAATCCGGCCCGGCAGGTTGGGTGGATGAGTGAATATGGCCACCGCCTGAGTTTCGATGCACAAGGCTTTGCTTTTTGCCCCGAAAGCAAAGAAAAATATCAGCTTAGCGAAGGAAAAGTAAAGAAAATAAACTGACTCTAAACTCTGAAAAATGAAAATACTGGTAACCGGAGGAACCGGATACATTGGCTCACATACCGTGGTTGAATTGCAGCAGCAAGGTTATGACGTTGTAATTGTCGATAATCTCTCCAATTCTCATGCAGGAGTGGTTGACCGGATTGCCGAAATTACAGGCAAACGCCCTGAATTCTATAATTTTGACCTGATTGACAGAGAGAAAACCAAAACTTTTTTTGAAATCTGCAAGGATATTTCCGGAATTATCCATTTTGCCGCTTACAAAGCGGTGGGTGAATCCATGAATAACCCCCTGATGTATTATCGGAACAACCTCGATTCGCTCATCAATATACTTCAGGGCATGCAGGACAATGGGATATCAAATCTGGTTTTTTCATCTTCATGCACTGTTTACGGGCAACCTGATGAGCTGCCTGTGCGTGAAACTTCACCCATTAAAGAAGCCTGGTCGCCTTACGGGAATACCAAGCAGATGTCTGAACAAATTTTGAAGTTTGCCGTTGAGGCGCATTCTCTTAAAACTATTGCGCTGAGATATTTTAACCCGATTGGTGCCCATGAGTCTGCGCTCATTGGCGAATTGCCTCTGGGTATTCCCAATAATCTTGTTCCATTTATTACCCAAACAGCCATTGGTTTGAGGAAGTCACTCAGTGTGTTTGGCTCTGATTACAATACCCCTGATGGAACTGCCATTCGCGATTACATACATGTGGTTGACCTTGCCAAGGCCCATGTGGTAGCTGTTGACAGGATGATTTCGGGAAAAACTAAATTGCCTTTCGAGATTTTTAACCTGGGAACAGGCAATGGTTTCAGTGTGCTAGAAGTAATTCAGTCCTTTGAGAAAGTAAGTGGCGGGAAATTAAACTATCAGATTGTTGACCGCCGTCCTGGGGATGTTGAAAAAGTGTGGGCCGATACTTCCTTCGCCAACGAAGAGCTGGGCTGGAAAGCCTTGAAAAATCTGGATGAAATGATGTTGTCGGCCTGGAACTGGGAAAAAGCACTGGCAAATAAAAAATAACCTTAAAATAATAATTATGAAGACCATTCTGATTACCGGAGGTGCCGGATTTATTGGCTCGCATGTGGTGAGACTTTTTGTAAACAAATATCCTGATTACAAAATTGTTAACCTCGACAAACTTACATATGCCGGGAATCTGGCTAACCTGTCCGACATCGAGAAAAAGCCAAATTATGTTTTCGAGAAGGCCGATATTACCAATGGAGAAGAGATGCAAAGTCTTTTTGCCAGATATCAGTTTGACGGTGTAGTGCATCTCGCTGCTGAGTCGCATGTAGATCGTTCCATTGCCAATCCTATGGAATTTATAATGACCAATATTGTTGGAACTGTAAATCTGCTGAATGCAGCCCGTTCCATCTGGAAAGATAATTTTGAAGGGAAGCGCTTTTATCATATCTCAACCGATGAGGTGTATGGTTCGCTGGGTGATGAGGGTAAATTTCTGGAGACCACCCCTTACGATCCACGCAGTCCTTATTCAGCCAGCAAAGCCAGCAGCGATCATCTGGTGAGGGCATATTTTCACACCTATCATATGCCTGTGGTATTGTCGAATTGCTCCAATAACTACGGCCCATATCAGTTTCCTGAAAAACTTATTCCCCTCTTTATACATAACATCCGCAACAATAAGCCTTTGCCTGTTTACGGGAAAGGCGAAAATGTGCGCGACTGGTTGTATGTAGAGGATCATGCCATAGCGATTGACCTTATTTTCCATAAGGGAGCCGATGGTGAAACCTACAACATCGGGGGCAACAATGAGTGGCAGAATATTAAGCTCATCAAGAAGCTTTGCGAAATTATGGACCGCAAGCTTGGCCGTGAAACCGGAGAGTCGGAAAAACTTATTACCTACGTAAAAGACAGAGCCGGCCACGACCTCCGTTATGCCATTGATGCCACCAAAATTAAAAACGAATTGGGGTGGGAGCCTACAATCAAATTTACTGAAGGGTTTGAATCAACAGTAGATTGGTACCTGAGCAATGAAGAATGGCTGAACAACGTTACTTCGGGCGATTATCAGAAATACTACGAGGAACAATACGTTAAGCGCGGGTAACCTCTGATTGAGCTCAAAAGAAATATGAAATTTTTGAAAACAGAAGATGCAAAGTCTGTGTCTTCTGTTTTTTTATACCCTCATAAATTATATGTATGAAGAACAGGCTGTTAATTGTTTTGCTTCTCATTACCTCATTGTTTGTCTACTTAGAGTGGGGAGGAGACAACAGCTCCTTTTTGTTTAAGCTTGAGTTTGATGTACTGGGTAAACTTATCAGTAATCCAGTTTCTGTTTTACATCCGTTTGTGATTCTTCCACTGTTAGGGCAAATGTTGCTGCTGATTGCGCTGTTTTTTAATTCACCCGGTAAATGGTTGCTGTTTGCAGGAATAGTTTTTCTTTCTTTGTTGCCAGCTGTTATTCTTTTGGTTGGATTGCTGTCAGTAAACATCAAAATATTGTTGTCGCTTCTGCCTTATCTGGTTGTGCTGATTTTGGTTGTTAAAAGAATAATAATCAGCACGTAGATATTTGAACTTAGTTTTCTATATATTTGTAATTAATTGATGTGTGTTTATTGATTGGTTTGAAGCCTGTGAATCTCTGAGAAAACTATTTTTTATTTAATGCTTTGCTATTATGAAAAACTTAATCCTGCTTGTTTTTTTGATAATTTCAATCTCAGGCTTTTCACAGGTGCCTGATTATTTTGCCAATAATCCTGAATGGAGAGTAAGTTATAAGTTTGGGGGCTATGGTGATTGTTTAATTGTGAATGAGTATGTAGAGTATATTAAAGGCGATACCCTCATTAATGGAAAGTTTTATCAAAAGATGCACAGCCGTGGCTATGAGTATGAAATATGGTTAGGACCCCTCCCCAGCCATGATTGTGATTTTACTAAATATTATTATAATCATATTGCAGCCTGTGTGAGGCAAGAGGGAAGAAAGGTTTACGTGATAATCCCGTCAGAAAATGAAGAACAACTTTTGTACGATTTTGATCTAAAGGTTGGGGATACACTTCCGGTTACATCATTTTGTTTTCCCTGGGGTGGTCTAGGCATGCCCGGCGTGATAGCAATTGATAGTTTGATGATCGGAAATGAGTACAGAAAAGTTTTTGAAACAACCAGCATTTTTTTTGGCAACCTCTATGAGGGAATTGGATTCGGAGGTGGATTTTTAGGTGATTGTTCAATTTTTAGCGAATTTCCATCTGATTTGCGCTGTTTTGCAATTAACGGAACTCCTTATTTGCCTGAATTGAACGGAGAATGTGAATTGAATGTTGGCTTTGCTGAATTGCCTGGAAATTTAAATCCCTTGGTATATCCGAATCCGGCCTCCGATTTCTTTATGTTTGAAGCTGGCAGACATACGGAAAATTTGCTTTTTAAACTGTATTCTTTTTCAGGAGGAGAAATAGAGGCAAATTATAAAAAGTTAGAACAGGGAAAATATCTGTTTGATATAGCTAAATTAGCCAAAGGAGTTTATCTGCTCAAATATACTGATGAAATTAAGTTACAGGGCTACGTTAAAATAATAAAACAGTAGCTTAATCTACTTTCAGGCTATTCTTTTTGAGGTATCAATGACATAGCATATTCAGCAATTGCCAGAATGGAAAGGCTGGGATTAACACCCGGGTTGCAGGGCAAAACTGAACTGTCGAGCACATAAAGACCTGGAAATCCGTGTATTATAAATTTGTCATTCACAACGCTGTTTTGCGGGTTCTGGCCCGGAGGGCAGCCTCCGATGATGTGGGCTGTTGTGGATTTGTTGAGCAAGGTTTCAGTAAGGTTGTTCATTGCAGTGCCATTCACTTTTCGGGCAAAACGATGTAATATTTTCTGCCCTTCAGGAATATAGGCAGGTACATGGCCACTGTTTTTGTCGAAATTAAGTCCATATCCAAACCATTTTCGCCTAAGCTTCAGATGCATAGAGCTGTCGCAGCATTGCATTACCAGCATAACGATGCTGTGTTCGCCCCATCTGAAATCAAAAAGCAGTTTCATAAATTTTACCGGGTGCAATAGTGTTGCTGCGATTGCTCCGAAGGCTCGCTTAACAGGATGTGATGAGTCGTGAGCAAACCCGCCGAGGTGTGTTATAAATCCGCTCTTATCATTGAACTTAACCATTTCAATATGCATTCCTTCTGCAGGACTAATAATCGAAGTAATGGCCAGTCCGTTGTTGAGTTTGCGGTCGGCGCCGGCCAGGCCGCTGATGCTTTGTGAATTGGTTCTTACATTCATGCCAATGGAATCAGGCAAACCGGGCAGGGTATAGTAAAGGAACTTTTGTTTTAGAAGTAGTTCGGTTGTGCCTAAAACACCTGCACTGATAATCAGATTTTTGCATGAAAATGTTGCGCTTAGTCCACTGTTCCTGAGCTTCCTGGTTTTTACTTCGTAACCATGTTTGGTTTGCCTGATTTTTATGGCTTTGGTGTCTGGGAAAATTGCTGTACCGTTTTTTTGTGCGAACCAAAGGTAATTTTTGTCGAGGGTGTTTTTCGCATTGTTCCTGCACCCTGTCATACATCCGGCACAACCGGTACATCCGTTTCTTAGGGGGCCTTCACCATTAAAATACGGGTCGGTTGCGATGTCGGGGTCACCGAAATATACACCGGTTTTCACCAACTTGAAAGTGTGAGTTCTGTTCTTTTCTCCGGCGATTTCTTTCAGGATTTCATCCTCAGGCAGGCCCTCAAAGGGATGTGTATTTGCTCCCATCATGCAGGAGGCTTTTTCATAAAAAGGCTGAAGTTCTGTTTTCCAATTCTTTCCTTCGGGCCACCCCGGACTATCAAAAAAGTTGTCGGGCGGGCGCATCAGCGTGTTGGCATAAACCAGGCTTCCGCCTCCAACACCGCAGCCGGAGAGAACAAATACTTTGTTTAAAAAACTGCATTTTAAAATTCCGTGCAGCCCCAGCGCTGGCATCCACAGAAACCTTCTCAGGTTCCAGTCGGTTTTGGCGAAGTCCTGACTTTTGAACTCTCGTCCTTGTTCAATAACGGCAACCTTGTATCCTTTTTCGCTCAGCCGAAGGGCAGATACACTGCCGCCAAATCCAGATCCAATGATCAGGTAATCATATGCATACGGGGGGTGCATAGGGGTGATTTTGCTGTAAATTTAGAGAAAAAATTCTTTGTTAAATTGTTAAATAAACAATAATTTGTCAGATAGATATATTATATAAAGTTCAGGGAAACAGCCGTTTAAGATCAGATGAATTAATATTTTATTCAGAATGGCTGGTTTTATTAATTTGATTATCATGCCGATGTTCATATCTTAGCTGTTTAAATTAATTACACATAAGTTATGGCAACTACCTCCGAAGAATTTTATTTTGAAGAAGTTAGTCCGGCAGATGCGGCTGAGAAAGGAATTTGCTGCAGTAAGGATCGCAAATCAAAAGGTTTTAATGCCAAGATAAACTGGATGTGCAAACCGGAGAATGATGGTTTGCGGCTGATTCTTGCAGGCAGGCCTCAGGCCGGAATAATTGGTTTTGCCGAGTATTTGCCTGCAGATGCAGCCTGGCGGCCGGTTTTGGCTGAAAACTATATGTTTATTCAATGCATAGCCATGTATGAAAAGAAATCCCGCAACCAGGGTGTTGCCGGTGCAATGCTCGGATTTATTGAGGATAAGGCACTTAAACAAGGTATGAACGGCGTTTGTGTTATGACAAGTACTGGCTCATGGATGGCCGATAAAAGTCTCTTTGAAAAGAATGGATATCAGGTTTGCGATTCGCAGGGTCGGTTTGAATTATTATGTAAAACTTTTAAATCAGGTACTTCGGCTCCTAAGCTGATTGATCAGTCTGCTGCTCTTACTCAATATAAGGGCTGGAATCTTATATATGCCGATCAGTGTCCCTGGCATCAAAAAGCAGTAAACGATCTGCTGGAAGCTGCTGCTGAAAACAATATTCAGCTAAAAGTCACCTTGTTGGAAACAGCAGCGCAAGCCAGAAATACTCCTACGGGTTTTGGCACCTTCGGCCTGATAAAGGACGGAAAGCTATTGACTGATCATTACATCAGTAAAACCCGTTTTTTGAATATACTCAGGAAAGGGAAATAAACAGATTGTCATTTCACCAGTTATAGATGGGAAATATGTTTTTATTTTGTTTCAGAACAGTTTAACCAGAATTAGCGCAAGGAAAAATTATATCCTGAGTTTTAATGAAGTCAGGTTGGTTAATGTTTAAGATGATAAAATATTTGCATTAGTCAATATATAAACTTACATTTGCAGATTAATAATCAGTTTAAAACCTTACGAAATGAATGCCAGGAAACTTATGGTTGAGCAGCTTGACAAAAAGCTGATGCCATTTAAACACGTTGCCGGAATCATCGCTCCACCTGCTGGCTGGATAAAAGCTATAAGGACTGCATTAGGGATGACTTTGCAACAACTTGCCAATAAACATGGGATATCAAAGCAGAGTGTATTGGAAATGGAGAGGCGGGAGAAGGAGGGAACGATTACCTTAAACACACTCAGGGATTTGGCTCAATCCATGGATTTAAAGTTGGTATATGGATTTGTTCCTGCAGACGGATCTCTTGAATTAATGATTGAGCGAAAAGCAAAGGAGTTGGCACGCAGTATTGTTTTGCGTACTTCTGTAACTATGCAGTTGGAAGATCAGAAAAATGCAGATGAAAGAATTCAAAAATCAATATCAGAAAGAGCAGACTTTCTTATGCGTGAAATGCCAAAATCATTATGGGACTGAACTTTCAATATATTTCGGGACAAACCCCCGTTGATGAAGATGAAGCGCTTGGTCTGCTGATTCCTTCCATTACCTGGAGGTCAGAGCTTGATGAGTTTGAACAACAGAATATAGAAGAAGCCATGTTGTGGATTGCTTCAAAAAAAATGAATGCCGGGACTGTTTTCTCTGATTCATTCATTAAATTGCTGCATCAAAAGATGTTTGGCTATGTTTGGAAATGGGCTGGTGAATTCAGGAAAAGTAATAAAAATATTGGGGTTGATAAGTGGCAGATTCCGGTGGCTTTGAAAACCTTGTGCGATGATGCGCTTTATTGGAATGAGAAAAGTATCTACAGCCCTGATGAATTTGCAATTCGTTTTAAGCATAGAATTGTTAGTATTCATTGCTTTGTAAATGGTAACGGCAGGCATAGTCGTCTGTTAGCTGATATAATAATTGAAAAGTTGTATAATCTTCCTGTTTTTACCTGGGGAGCGGGCGATCTGATTCATTCGGGTGATATCAGAGCCAAGTACCTTAGGGCGTTGAATCTGGCTGATGCCGGAGATTTAAGTGCTTTAATTGAATTTGCAAGATCCTGAATCAAAGGTGTTTTTAGTAATTACTACACTTTAGTTTTAAGAAGCTTAATTAATTGTAGTTGTAAAGACTGCTGTTTAATTCACTGTTTATTTATCCCTTTCTGAATAAGAAACTCTTACGTTTTATCATTTTTCAGAAATATATAAAACCGGAAACAGGCCGGGAGACCTGTTGTCCGGTTTTGATCCGGAAGCCTGTTACTTCCGGAAGTGGTAAAACACACTATAAACCACCGCTTACTTCGCCTGAATCAAAATTGTAAACATTGCCCGAAGGATTTCCCGAGAAGGAAACATCGGAATGTGTTATCATGCTGTCATCATGTATTCCTATTCCGTAATATCTTGAATTGCGGAGTGTTACATTGTTCATGATAAGTTTTGAACTATATTCGAGCACAACATTACATTTGAATGAGCTGTTTGAGCCGGCATACTCTATTATACAATGGTTAAGGGTGTTGTCTTTGTCATTGGCAATATACAGCCCTTCCCAGTTTGATGCATTGGAGCTGAGCTTTGAGAAAAGCACCGGCTCAGCTGCGGTTCCGTTTACCTGAAGCCTGCCCGAATTTACTACATTCATCCAGGTGTCGGCGCTGAAAAGCAATTGCACTCCTTTGCCGATGGTAAGGTTCTTTTCAACATAAGAGCTATACTCAAAAGCATAAGGAACTGTAGTTTTATTCAGGGTAAAATC
>JANJXJ010000143.1 GCA_024709105.1 Lentimicrobium sp.
CAAAGTATGGCCCTGCAAAACGGCAGCCCCGACTACACCTTTGATATTATTGATTTGCAGGTAATTGAAACCGGACTCAAAAGTGGCGAAACTGCTGTGAAGGTAACCCTTGCCGGCGGCTTGACTACAACCACTCCTGCTTACATTGGATTTGGCCCAACAGATTATTGGTATTGGGGTGAGGGCCTTGGTAAATGTGATATTTACAACGGACAATTCCTGGGACGAGATGCTTCAACCGAATTGGAAAGCCATATAAAATTTGTTGCTTCTCAGCCCGGATACTTTGTCTCCGTTGAAGGTAGAGAAGCTTTTCCATGGGATTTTTATGCAGATGACAATCCATACGGGGACTATATGATGTATAATAACGGAGGAGCTGGCAGTGAACCTCTTGACCCATATTGTATGAGTCCCGATGAATTGAATTATTACCTTGGCAAGTTTGATTATATTAAAAACTCGCTTAACCCTCCTTACAAACAATATAAAACAGTAAATGTAGCTGCCTGGAAAGCAGTAACAGGAGGAAGTTCCTGGTTGCATATTCACCACTATTTAATTCTCTACGGCAAGAATATTGGGAGTAATCCCAACTAACATGATATGGGAAGCAAAAAACAGATTTTACATGCTTTTTGCTTCCCTGTTTTTTCAACCAAAATATTCTTCTTTCCCTTGTTAAAAATCTTTAAAATGAATAAAATAATAATGATTTGCCTGCTATTTACAGCCTTTATTGATAGTAGTGCACAGGAAACCTTTTTCAAAGTTTATCCCACATCTTCCTGCCAATCTTTCTTTTCAGTAGTTGAAACCAATGACTCTCATCTAATTATTTGTGGTTGGTTAAATTCAATCCCCGGCTCAAATAATTATAACGGAAACTTGACAAAAATGAATATGCAAGGTGATATTATTTCTAACTCACTGCATAATTACAATTATGGCAAATCCATATATTCTAGTTTAAAAAAGAGCCCGGAAATTGAAGGGAGTTATTATTTACTGGGGAGCAAAGATTCGGTAGCTGGCAATACAACTTATAATTCATTATTTGTTAATTCCATAAATAATAATTTAGAAACAACAGTGGTTCGAGAATATGGCAAATGGCATACGGAATATAATGAACCTCAATATTTTGAAATATTAAACGACTCGCTGGCTTACATTGCATCGATACGTTATTCAGAATTTAATTATATTCATGACTATTCCATTCTTAAGATTAACCTCAATGTTAGAAGCGATTCTACTTATTTTTTTCCAATAGATAATTATTGGAGAGCCCCGACAGGGCTATCGTATATCGAATCAGAAAATGTGCTAAAGCTTAATTATTTTGGATGGTCTTCACCTAATCCTGGAGCAAGCCCAAATGTAATTGTTAATTTCGACCCAAATCTGAATTTACAAAACGTTAAAACCCCTGGTTATCAATTTACTTTTAATACAAGAATGAGTATTAGTTCTGACACAAGTTACTATCTTTCAGGCCCGTATCATGATTTTTTTAGCAATGAAAAAGTATTAGGGATTGCTGAATACAGCAATCAGGATACCCTTTTGGATGTAACCTACTTTGAACCGAAAATTGATACTGTTACTAGTCCCGGGGCGGGGGAATCAATATTAAAAACCTCGCAAAATGTGTGGGTTGTTGGCATTTACAACTTCGATGTTAACTATCACCCATGGACGAATTCACCCTATTGGATTCAGTTAAACAAACTTAGCCACAGTCTTGAATTACAGGCTCAGTATTATTACGGTGGAGATGGGGTGTATGTTCCATATGATATAACCGAAACCAGCAGTCATCACATTGTTATAGTTGGTAGCTATTACAACCCCAATGCTTTGCCACATACATACAAAAACGATCCTTTTGTACTTAAAGTCAACAACGAAGGCTTGATTGTAAATACACAAAACCATGAGCTGCCCCAAGTGCATGAAGCCATTGTGGTTCCCAACCCCGGCAAAGAATTTTTAGCCGTAAAATTAGCCATACAACACCACGCTGCTGTTTTGCAGCTTTTTGATATTAAAGGCCGGCTGCTGCTTACCGAACAAATCAACACCGATATGCAGCAGGTAAACACCTCGGCTCTACCCGCAGGAATTTACCCTTATCGCATTACTGCCGGCAACCGCATAATTGGGTGGGGGAAATGGGTGAAAGAGTGAAATTGCTTCAACCACATGGAAAAGCTGAATCTTAAAAGTTTTTTTCTGTGTATAAAATATAATGTTTTACTTTGCGTTAATTACAAAATAATAATTGCGATGTGTAACCATCTGAAAAAGATATATATATATATCAGCCATTTAAAGAAAAAAGAGAGGAATTAACAGAGCCTCCGTAATGTTGTGGCATTCTTCTGGAAAATAATCTCTTTTTTTTTAACTTAATTCTTTTAAACACATGATTTCAATTAAACACATTTTTTCTTCAGCTATTCTTTTTGCTGCAATTATTTTTGCTTCATGCAGCAAGGATCAGGTTAATAATGAACCGAAAACCGATTCCATAAACAAAACAACCCGGCAGCTTATGAACTTCCGGCAGGATTTGTTCTCAAAAAATGGCGGAAGTATGGCAACCGACAGTGCAGAGTGGTACCTTGAAGGCTTACTTAACTTTGAGCAGGCAAACAATACTCACGAATTTGCTCAGTTGCAGTTTTTGTACGACACCCTCGCCTGGCCCGAAAGCAATGGCGAAATTACCATGGAAAACCTGCAGCAGCTTTATGCCAATGTAAATCAAATTGCCCAAAGTATGGCCCTGCAAAACGGCAGCCCCGACTACACCTTTGATATTATTGATTTGCAGGTAATTGAAACCGGACTCAAAAGTGGCGAAACTGCTGTGAAGGTAACCCTTGCCGGCGGGTTACTGATTCCAACGCCCATTTACATGCAATTTGACCCTACTGACTTTTGGAAAAGTGGACACCTTTTAGGAAAATGTGATATCTATTATGGTCAATTCATTGGTAGAGATGCTACTACCGAACTTGAGCATCATTTTAAAGGCCTTTACACTTATCCAAGTTATTTTGTTTCTATCAATACTGCTTACGCTTATTTTATTGACAATGAAGCAGATGATAACCCTTTTGGGTATTATATGATGTGGGTTGAAAACAGCAATCATTCTAATCACTGTCTGTGTCCTGAAGAAATGAATTATTATCTAAGTAAATGGGAGTTTATTAAAAATAAATACAAGCCAGAAGGTAAGACATTTTGTTCGGTTGATGTCATATATGATATTTTGTACTCTTCATATCCCATAAGATGTCATACCTATGGTATAAGTTATGGGGTAAATATTGGAAGTAATCCAAATTAATTGTTTCTGAAGCAGCAAAGAGATGATATTAATTTCTTTGCTGCTCATTCTTTAAAATTCATTTACTAAAAAACCAAATAATAAGAAAATGAAGATCCGGAACTATTTCATGACAATAATACTATTTCTTTTCTGTTCACAATCCATTCATTCCCAAGAAACATTTCTTAGAAAATATCCATCTTTAGAAGATAAACGCGTTTTAAATGTATTTGAGACAAATGATAATCATATAATTTTTTGTGGAAGTGTAAATTTTAGTAATGGTGTGTATGATAGAGTCGGTACATTATCAAAAATTACATTTAATGGTGAATTGGTTGATTCTAAAAACCATAATTATACAAATGGAAATTCACTTTTTGCAGAAATAATCAATACACCAATAAGTGGTAATTATTATCTGCTTGGGTCACAGGATACTGTATCTAACTATCAAACTATAAGCAAGGTTTTTATTCATACTATTGACAATGAAATGAATATCGTTGATTTACAGGAATATGGCACATGGACAGACTATAACAATTTTGCCTGGGAATTTGAGGTTGTGAATGATTCAATTGCTTACATTTTGTCAATTCTAACACATCAAAATACAGGGAAATATAATTACCTGCTAATAAGAGCAAACCTGATCAATGGGAGTTTTGCATATTATTTACCAGATGACAATATCTTTAAAGCAGCAACAAGTCTCATCATTGATGAATCCAATGAATTAGTGAAGGTCAATTATCGAATTTTTTACCAGACGATGTACCCTTGGAACCCAATTGCGAACATAAGCTACGATTTATCAAATATTGAAGTCGTTATGCCTGAGAATGATTTTTTCTCGCAAACAAAAATTGAAAAAAAAAGTGACTCTACTTATTTGCTATCGGGTGCTTTTATTGATGATAACACACTTCAACGGGATCTCGGGCTTGCTGAATACGACCTTAATGATTCTTTGTTGAAACAAATTAAATTTCCCGGTGGCATTGATACAATAACCTATCCCGGATCAGGAAGAAGAAATATTCTTGTTACTTCCGATTATATATGGGTTATGGGCTGGTACAATTGCCTAACATCAATGAACCCATGCGATGACGAACCAACTTATATTATGTTGAATAAGTTAAATCATAATCTGGAACTAATTGAACAACTCTTTTACGGTGGCGATGGTGTTTACAATCCAAACGACATCATTGAAACCAATGATAATCACATTGTGGTGGCAGGCGATTTTTTTGATCCATATGCTGTACCATTCAACTGCCATTTCGATCCTTTTGTACTTAAAGTCAACAGCGAAGGTTTGATTGTAAATACACAAAACCATGAGCTGCCCC
>JANJXJ010000144.1 GCA_024709105.1 Lentimicrobium sp.
TATTTATTATACCTTACCATCACAGCCACAACCTCTTCAGGGTAAACCCTTTCTTCTGATATGAAAAAATCAGGAAATCCAAAATACCTGATTTTATTCTGTCCTGATGCAAAAAGCAGGGAATTTACGTTATCGAATGCCAGATGTTGTACACCGGGATAGTCGGTAAAAGGTACAAAACTGTTGTTCGATGTACGATACCAGTAGATACTGTTTTCCGAGCCAAGAAAAAGATTTCCCGAATTATCTGAAGTAAATCCGGCAAGTGCATTTACAGGCAGTTCTCTTATTTTCAGCATAGAGAAATCGGCCAATGAATTATTAGCAGTGTAAAAACTGAACTTACCCTCATCTTCAGCTATAAAACCTGATGTATTTCCCGATAAGAAAAATCTATGAATTTTGCCCTGAACATTGAGCCGGCCAGTGATAATTCCGGCCGGATGACTGAAACGCACGAGTTCGCCGGGCTGACCACCAAATGGTTCAAAAGCAGACAATACTCCGTTTCCGGATGCAAGAATTTCTGTAAAAACGCCATTATCAACCTTTTCGGATCGAAAAGTGCTTCTCCCAAATGCATCATAACCCAATATCAATCCATCGCGGCCTGAAAAAAAGATCTGTTTCATGGCCTCGCTGCTGTAAAAACCATATAACCATTGAGCAGGAGCACCGGGAACAGTTTCAATGGTCCAGGCTGACTCATTCCTGATCAAATCCCACACTAAAATACCTGTCTTTTCTTTCCCGGCTATGATTAACCTGTTGTGAACATGTTGAACCGCAGCATCGCTAAAGTCACCTGTGTATCTGAAGAGCAGGACAGGGGGATTATTCAGGTCATCCTGATACACCGAATAATTACCGGCAGAAGGCTGGGTTACTATAATCAATGACAAAAAACGTTTTTCCAGCTCAATCAATTGTACATCCACCCACTCATTCCACGAATATTCCCCGTAAATTACCTTCAGCTGAATCTGATATTTTCCACTTGCTGCCTCCGGATTGTCAAAAACCAGCCAGGTATTGAGTTCGTAAATTTCGGAAACAGAATTTATTATTACCGGAGCAACTACTGCCACCTGATTTTCATCAAGCAAACTCACTTTAACAGCATAACCGGCAGATGCAAAACTGATGTTAGCTCTAACAAACAAAGTATCACCATATTCAAAGAACTGATTTGTTTGCGGTGAACTGAAATTTACAATTGGAGGCTGAGGCAATTCGTCTTCCTGCCGGCAAGAGGAAAGCCAGAGTAAAACCAGCGTGAGAAGCAATATCCTGACAAAAAATTTCATGAAGTAAAGCTAATAAAAATCGCAACAGCCCAAAAAAACAACTTCATTTTGCTGTTGAATTATAAGATTTTATACCTTTATGCATTAAAAGTTAAATGTATGTTAGAACACGTAAACATTGAGAAAGTATTATTCCTTGATATTGAAACAGTTCCACAATATCCAGATTTTAATGAGGTTCCCGGAAAAATGCGCAAGTTATGGGAACACAAAGCATTGCGGCTTTCTTCAAATGAGGAAGAAACTCCCGAATCTTTGTATGAGCGGGCAGGGATATATGCCGAGTTTGGCAAAATTATCTGCATTTCTGTAGGTTTTATACATAATTACAGCCTGAGAATAAAATCATTTTCGGGTGATGATGAAAAGACACTGCTTAGAGAATTTGGTGAGATGCTCAACAATAATTTCAGCAGACAAAACACTTTGCTTTGTGCCCATAACGGAAAGGAATTTGATTTTCCATATATCTCAAGGCGCATGCTGGTCAACCTTCTGCCATTACCTGATCTGCTTGATATTGCAGGAAAGAAACCCTGGGAGGTTCAACATCTCGACACCATGGAATTATGGAAATTTGGTGATTATAAAAGTTACACATCTCTTGCTTTGCTTACCGAAATCTTCGGCATACCAACCCCAAAGGATGACATTGATGGCAGTCAGGTTGGCCAGGTTTACTGGAAAGAAAACAATCTGAACCGCATTGTAACTTACTGCCAGAAAGACGTTGTGGCCATAGCCCAATTGCTGCTTCGATATAAAGGAATGGAGCTGATTGAAGATCAAAACGTTGTTTTCCTTTAATCAATTGTTAATTTTTCCAAATTTTTTAAAAACCGCAGTTAAAGTACCCCTGCGAATTGATACATTTGCCAACTTAATTTAAAACTTCCCTGATGAAACGATTTTTTTTAGCAATTACCGTGCTTCTGGCCATTTCATTTTTGGCTGTAAATACTGCCTCAGCCCAGAAAAGCAAAAAAAATAAAGATAAAAGCCAGGCTGCGGAAGCAGTTCCTGCTTTTGCCCTGCAGTCGCGCATTGATTCAATCAGTTACATGATTGGCCGCGATATAGGCCGCAACATGAAAACCAATAATATAGAAGTAACTGCAGAGGTTATGTTTGCAGGGTTAAAAGATGGATTAGCCGGAATTGATTCGGTGCTTAGCGAACAGGTTACCGAGGCGCTGATGAACTCACTTCAGATGGAAATGATGAACCGTCAGCAACAAAAAACACAGGCAGAATCTTCAGCAGCAAAAGCCGCCGGTGAAGCATTTCTGGCTGAAAACAAAAACCAGCCCGGTGTTGTGGTAACACCCAGCGGACTTCAGTACAAAGTGATTCAGGAAGGCCAGGGGGAACACCCTACCGCCGAAGATGTGGTAGAAGTACATTACACCGGACGTCTGATTGATGGAACCGTTTTTGACTCTTCGGTTGAAAGAGGAGAAACCATCAAATTCCCGCTTAACGGAGTTATTCCGGGATGGACTGAAGGTGTTCAGCTGATGAAACCCGGCGCAAAATATGAGTTTTACATTCCAGCCAACCTTGCCTATGGCGACCGCGGTGCAGGCCCGATTCCCGGTGGTTCTGCTTTAATTTTTGAGGTTGAGCTCATCTCCATCGAGAAACAATAATTTTTGCTTTGCCCGAGGACAAACACACCCTTTCCAAGTCAACCTATGTGCGCGGGATGCAGTGCCTCAAATCGCTGTATCTGCACAAAAACAGACCTTTTCTCCGCGACCGGATATCTGCTGAACAACTCGCAAAATTCAGGCGAGGACACGATGTAGGAGCATTGTCCCACGAATTATTCCCGGGTGGCATCAATTGTGCCCCCGGCCATCCTTCACAATATCAGAAAGCTGTTGAAAAAACCCGCAAGCTGCTTGATGAAAAGTGCCCGGTTATCTATGAGGCTGCTTTTGAATATGATGGTGTGCTGATATTTCTGGACATCCTCACTTTCAGCGAGGGAATCTGGAATGCGTATGAAGTAAAAAGCTCACTCAGAGTTTCTGAAGTATTCATTACCGATGCTGCATTGCAGTATTATGTATTAAAAGGCTCAGGGCTGGAAATCAGCGATTTCTTTCTGGTTCATATGAATGGCGGATACATCAGGCAGGGCGAAATTGTTCCCCGCGAAATGTTTGTTTTTTCAAAGGTAACTGAAGAAGTACAGCGCCGTTTGGAGATAACCAAAGAAAATATTTCCCTGGCCAATGAAGCTCTTACTTTAAAAAAATCACCTCCCATTGAACCTGGAAATCAGTGCTTCGCCCCTTACCCATGCGATTTTATGGGCCATTGCTGGAAAAATCTTTCCGAAAATTCCATTTACCGTATTGGAGGCATTACCAAAGAACGCAGGCTTCGGCTGATGAGTTCAATATCAGATGATATTTCTCAAACTGAACCTTCACTCTTATCGGCAGAGGAAAAAATGTTGATTGAAGTGCATCAGCGTGGCACAACCCATGTTGACCCGGAGCTGAGGAATAGTCTTCAAAATATTGATTCAGCGGCATTTGCTTCATTGCTGCTTATTAAACCTGCAGTACCGTTATTTGAGGGAACAAAACCTTTCCAAACCATTGCAGCAGGCATTTCCCTTTTCAGCGAAAAAACAGGCAACCATACTTTTATTGCACCTCCTGGATCGGATCCACGGGGATATATTTCCGATTTTTTAAGAAACCATGTGCAGCCGGGTGAAACATTGATAGTTAGCAGTGCTGACGAAGCAGAAGTATGTAAATCTCTGGTTTCTGATGCAGCTCCCGGGTGTGCAATCCTTGATCTGGGCAGCGCTTTAAAGACAGGAAAAATCTACAAAAAAGGTATTGACACCGAGTATGATTTTCTGCAGAATTTCAGTTCATTTTTACCCGGATACAAGCCGTCAAAAAATTCAGGGGCAGTGATGGCCGGAGTGAATTATTTGAATGCCAAAGCTGATGATGAAGCTAAAGTTCTGACCGAAAGCCAAAAATATCTTGAAGACACCAACCTTGGTGTAAGAAAACTGTTTGAGTTCCTGGTTTCCGGATGAAAAGCACTTATCCGTTTCAGGCTATTCAGTTTTAAAAATCTCTTCCAGCTTTTTCTCCAACTCATGGCCCCGTAATCTGCGGGCAATGATTTTTCCATCTCTGTCAATAAGTACGGTATGCGGAATTGATTTTACCCCATAGGCTGCAGCAGCCTCGCTCTGCCAGAATTTAAGATCACTTACCTGATGCCAGACCAATCCATCTTTTTCAATGGCAGCCAGCCATGCATCGCGGTCGCGGTCGAGTGAAACACCCAGAATATCAAATCCCGAATCTTTAAAGCGGTTGTACATTTTTACTACTGCAGGGTTTTCGCGGCGGCATGGGCCACACCAGGCTGCCCAGAAGTCAATCAGCACAACTTTCCCTCTAAGTTCAGAAAGTTTGAAGATGGTGCCATCGGGCCCGGGAAGTTCAATTTCGGGAGCCAGCATTCCCACGGCAAGTTTCTTTTCTACTTCCACCCTTTGCTTCAGGTCGCGGGCAAGTTTAAAGCCGGGATATTTTGAGGAAACTCCATCTGCTACCATCTGATAAACAGACATATCTTCATCAATATCCAGTTTGTCAATAAACAACAAAGTAGCCGGGGAAGATGCATTTTTACTCAGAATATCTCTAAGGAAACTCAACTTTTGTTCGTTCACCTGATTGTATTGCTGTTCAATTTCTGCTTTCCGGCTTTCAAAATCGGGTTGAACCTGCAGCTGTTTGAAAACCGTGGTGAGGCTGTCGGTTTTGCGATCGAAAAAAGCAACATTACCGGCAATTTCGTAAGTGAGTTTTGTGATCTCTGACCCGGCTATTAAAGGAGTGGCATTCAATGCTTCAGGATTCAGAGTCAGCGAAATTGTTTCACCCGGTTGTACAAATAAAATTAAATAATTGTTTCCCACAGCAGACAGCCTGTAAACCTGAAGTTCATCACAATTTACTGTAAATGTGAAATTTCCGTTTATATCACTTTTTTGCTGAATGCCCTGCACCGAAGTATTCAGGGGATCAGACAAAGTAAGACTTACACCAACATTTTTATCGCCGGTTAATTTCCCGGATATCACTGCATTGGTTTGAGCCAGTATTTGCAACGGCAAAAAAGAAATAAAAAAAGATGCTATTGTTAAGGAGAACAGGCGCATAAGCAGGGGATTGGTTGTTTTACAATTGAGAAAAAAGGGAACTGAAAATAAATAGAAAAGAAACTTTCATGCAAAAATAATGGCTTTTACAATTCAG
>JANJXJ010000183.1 GCA_024709105.1 Lentimicrobium sp.
GACCCTGCTCCTATTGTTGTGTTATCGCCGATACTCACTCCCGGCAGAATAATGCTTCCTCCTCCTATCCATACATTTTTACCAATGGTAACAGGCGCTGTCTGCGATCTCCAGAAGGTACTGTTTTCAGCAAGTCTTTCGGCAGGGTTTACCGGATGATAAACAGCATAAATATGTACACCCGGACCTATTCCGGAAAAATCCCCGATTTTTATAATGTTGCAATCCAGAAAAACACAATTCATGTTAATCTCAACATTCCTGCCCAAGTGAATATTCTCTCCGTAATCAACAAAAAACGGAGCAGTAATCCATACATGCTCTCCCCTTGAGCCTAATAGTTCATCCAGCAGCTCTCCAAGCTTCTCTTTTTCAGCAGGTAAAGTGCGGTTATACTCCAATTGAAGCTCTTTGGCTTTCATCCAGCGCGACAAAAGCTGCGGATCACCACAATCGTATATTTCACCGGAAAGCATTTTTTCCTTTTCTGTTTTTTGTGCCATATCATTAAAACTAAACTAAGGTTGAGTTATTGCAACAAAAGTGATAAGGTTTATTAAAATAAGTGTTTAAACTGCAAATTACTTACAATTAAACACTTATTAATCTGTGCATTGTAGCTGGCCGATACAAAACCGGAAATCTTTTAGACCAATGCGTTTATAGTTTCAGCTGCTTTTTTACAAAATCAATAATCTGCGCCATCGCTTCAGTAGCTTCAGGAAACATGGGCGCGAGCAGCGGATAACAATGAACCATTTTTCTTCCGCTAACGAAAGTAACATCAACCCCGGATACTCTGGCTTTTTCTGCAAAGTGTTCACCATCGTCGTGCAGTTCATCATCTTCGCCAGAATTAATAAAAAGTGGTGGCAATCCGTGAAGATCAGCGAATAAAGGCGAAATTCCGGGGAAATCAGGTGGATAATTTCCGCAATAATGTTTGCTGAATACCGTCCAGGAATTGAGCGGAGCCAGCGAATACCTGTTTTTGGTTTTGTAGGATTCGCCAGAACAACTCAGATCGGTCCATGGCGAAATGGCGACACAGGCTACCGGCCGCGGCAGTTGTTTGTCCCTGATGGCAAGCAGAAGCGCTAAGCTTAAACCTCCGCCAGCAGATTCTCCGGCAATTAATATATTATCAGGAGAGTATCCACTTGTAATCAGCCAGCTGTAAACTTCTACAGAATCATCTGCAGCAGCCGGATAAGGATGTTCAGGAGCCAGCCGATACTCGTACACCAGCGTTTTTACACCGGCTTGTCTGGCAAATTTTGAAACAAATCCGCGGTGATCGTTGCACGAACCTGAAACATAACCTCCACCGTGTACATACAATATGGCCTTTTCAGCCGGAGCACCATTGGGGATCAGCCACTCGGCTTTCATATGATTGATATCGAATGGTTTAATCACAACATCATCAGGAATTTTTGCATAGCGTTCTGCCCCCTTTTCGCACAACAGCCTGAAAGCCTCAATGGAGGTTTCCATGGTATACACTTCCTTCCTGAACTTTCCGCTGAAAAAATGCCGGTTGCGCAGCATAAAATTAATCAGCCTGCTTTGAATACTTTGCATGGTAAAATTGATTTTTGAGGCTGCAAAAGTCTGGGAATTCACTGCAAAAAAAATTCACCTATGTTAACTTTTTTGAGTGTTTAAGAAAATCTTTCCGGATACGGCTCAGCGATTGTGGTGCAATTCCGAGAAAACTGGACAGATGCCTGAGAGGAATCCGCTGTATCAGTTGAGGATATTTTTCAATCAGGTTAAGGTAGCGTTTGCCGGCGTCCTCGGTTTTGGCTTCCATCATGAGTTGCTCCGTATGAAACTGCACCTCTTGCACAAACTTTCGGGTAAAATCTGCCCAGTGTTTCAGTGAAAGCAATTCATCAGCTTTATCCAAACCAATGAGATAAGCAGTACAAGGTTCCAGTGTTTCAATATTTTCGGCTGCAGGAACTCTGTGCCTGAAACTGTATTGTGAAGTAAAACAATAAGGGGCAACGGTAAAAAACTTGGTAACGTCCTCTCCGTTCTTGTTCACAAAAAAGCGAAGCAGTCCCTTTTCAAGAAAACCAAAGTACCGGCATATCTCACCTTCTCTTAGAATTAGTTCATTCTTTTTAAACTCATGTTTCTGAAATGCAGCTGAAACAATACTCCACTCCTCATCGGGAATTGGAGTATAATTTTCAATAAACTGCCTGAAAGACTGCATAATACAATGAAATTTAAAAAGTAACGGCAACATACAGAAGCCCTTCAAATGATTATTTCAACAGGTAAAATTAGGAAAAGCCAGAGAATTATCAGTATCAGCCAGATATTTTCCTGGCCCGCATCATCAAAGCGACACCAAATACTGTAACAGCCCCGCCAGCCATTTGAAGATCAGTTGGAAGCAGGCCAAACATAAGCAATGAACCTCCCAGTACAAACATTCCTGTTGTGCTTTGTACAATGGCTGCGCGCGATGCCTCGATGTATCTGAGTGCAGAATACTGAAAAACAGAGGTAAGGAAAGGTCCGACAAAGGAACCTGCAAGAATATTAAGAAATGCCTGGCCGGGAATTAATATTGGTTCGTTATTAAGTACCAAAAACAAAGAAGCAAACAGAAGCAGAAAAATGGCACGGTTAATGGCCAGCATAACGGGACCAATTTCTTTGATGTGCTTTTTCGCTAATATGGTGCGTATGGCATAAAACGAGGTTGATAATAGCATCAGAGCAGAAGTAGTGCTTAACAGCCCTTTCAGATTTCCAGTTTTTAAGCCAACAAAAAAGGCACCGGTAAGAACCAGCAAGGCGCCGATACCGCTTAAACGGCTGTATTTCTCACTCAGCAAAATCATGCCCAATACAGAGATAAACAAATATTCAAGATTACGCAGAAATGATGGTACTGTTGGATTATCAGCAATAGCAATGGCTGCATAAAGAGATGTGGTGGCTACGATTTCGACCAAACCCATCAATATCAAGGTTTTGTAATCGGCCCGGCCCAAACCCTTTGTGCTGAAACCGCCCTTTGGATGAACAGCCATTGCCGAATTCCACACCAGAGCAAGTGCAAACCACCAAAACCCGAACTGCGCCAGGCTTACTTCAAGCAAGGCAGCCTTGCTGAAAAGATAAACCAATGAACCACAAATGGTTGCAAGCAAAGCATAAAGATAACCTCTTTGAACCGGGTTCATTTTTACAGGTTTTGAAGAACATTCAGTACAGAAGTCATCCTTTCGTTTCCCTGACCTGAAACAATAGAAAAAGGCAGATTCAGATTCTGCAGTTCATTGCGGTACATTTCAAAAAGTTCATGCCTGTACCCGGGATGTTCGCGCAAGGGGTCTTCTTCCCACGGCAGGTCTGTATTGCAAAGCAGGTAATGATGGTATTTGTGAATGTGAAGCATATCTTCAATCCAGGGATGAGATTTTCCGTACTTCACCTTGCACCAGATGTGGGTAACCATGAAATCAGTATCACAAAACAGCCATTCTTTTGCATTCTTCATCAACCTGAGTTCTGCAGCGTACTGCCCTTGAGCAATTTTCAGAATATCATTAAAGTTGTATGGTCTGTCTAATGTACCAAGGTATTCCCTTGCATATTCAGGCACCCATGGCTCTGAATAAAAATCAGCAAGTGAACTGGCTAACCATGATTTTCCTGTTGATTCCGGACCGGTGATGGAAATAACTTTAATCATGATGTGTGGCTTTCTTGCAAGCGCCTGTTCCATTCAATATAACCCAAAATGGCTATAACCAGAAAAACTGTGTATTGAAAGCTGGTAAATACCAAACCTTTCATAAAATACAAAGGAATGGAAACAATATCTCCAATAATCCAGTAAACCCAGTTTTCTACCTTTTTCTTTGCCATGAGCAACATTCCAATAAGGAAGACAGCAGTGGTAAAGGAATCAACCCAGGGCACATAAGATTGCATATAAACCGTGTCGTCGCGATTGAACAACCAGATAAGGCCGAGTATTGCCCAATAAGCTGTAAATGTGTATAAAACAGACGTCCACTGCTGCACTTTGTTATTTTTGGTGATGAGAAGCTCTGTACTGTTCACTCCTCCCCTTGTCCAGTTGTACCAACCATAAACACTCATACCAAAATAAAAGAGGTTAATACCGGCATCGGCATACAAACGGGCATTGAAGCAAATAAAAACATAGATGAGCACACTCACTATACCTGTTGGGTAAACCAGAATATTGTCCCTGCGGGCATACCATACACTAGCAATACCAAGAAGAACAGCTATCGCCTCAAACCAACTGGTATCCATTAGGTTAGACAAAAAGGTGTTCCAGAATTCAATCATTGTCTACTGGTTTGGGAATTATAAGCGCGGTTTTTACTTTCAAAATGAAAAAAATGCACTGTGTTTGGATCTGTAAGAAGTTTCTTACCCAAAAAGTACTGCAAAGCAGCGATGAAATAATATTACTTAAAACAAGGTTGAAATTACACTTCAAGATCAGCATTTATCACTTTCATAACAAACACTGAATGAGGCAACTCAAAGGATTTTCGCATAGATGCCTTAACTGTGTCAAGAACTTCATCAAAGTCACCAAAAACCTGGGTTGCCATGGTATTGGTTTTGACCACTAGATTTTTATTCTCGTTCAACATGGCAATAAAGCCTTTAATAGGAGCTATATATTGCTCATTCAATGGATAGTAGCTGATTTCAACAGAAATTTTCATTTTGATGGCTGTTAACAGTTTAGTTCAGGCAAAGGTAATGGTAATCATAATTCAATTATCTTTGAATTTCCAAAACCAATCAAACCATGAAAACATTCTTTAAGCCAGGTGCACTTGCATTTCTATTTATGGCATTGATTTTCAGTTCGTGCCTTACAGTTGAAAAAAAGGAATACTCATTTGAACTTACCGGTGAAAACTCGGGCAGAATGACTATCCGGTACATCAACATCATGTCGGTGATGGACGATGGCAAGGATGTAAGTGCTGAAGATTTTTCTGAAATACTCGAAAGATACATCAACGGAGATCAGATTGCCCAGGATTTTCCGGGTGCAACCAACATTAAAACAAGGCTTTACGAACAAGACAACGTGCTTTGTGGCGAAGTTACGCTCGATTTTCCATCCTTATCAGCAGCACGTTTGTATCAGTATGACAGGAACAGTCCGATAATGATGTGTATCAGCGCTGCTTTTGATTCTGAAACCTACATCAGTTCAAACGGTTCATATGGCAACGATTATATGCCGGTGGTTTTCTGGCCTTCGGGAAGTAAAAAGATGACTGTAACCACTCAGGTGAGCACTCCCGACGAAACCTCACTCAGCCTGGTTGAGGAATACAGAAGCTGGAAATCAGGACAATAGAGTTAATAGATTGTGTAATGCCTTTGCAGTTCTTCCTTTTTTAACTGCAAAGGCATTTCTATTTTTAATTATTGCAAGATTATGAAATACAGTATTTAAGATGATGAGTTATACCTTAACTGATTTTGAGAAACAGAGTGCTATTAATCTTTTTCTGTGTTAAGAGGTACGGAAATATAAAATGTGCTTCCAGCATTTTTTATACTTTCAACCCATATTTTCCCTCCATGCTGTTCAATAAATTCCTTGCATAAAAGCAAACCAAGGCCAGTTCCAGCTTCATTTTTTGTTCCCCGTGTTGAAGCACTTCCATCCATCCTGAAAAGTTTATCAACAAATTCCTGCGACATGCCCACTCCGTTGTCGGCAACAGCAATAACATTTTCGTCAGCCCGCATTTCGGCGAATATATTGATTTGACCACCTTCGTGAGTAAACTTCATAGCGTTAGAAATGAGGTTGCGGAGTATGGTTGAAATCATTGAAGGGTCAGCAATCATACCCAGCTCTTCCGGAATGTAATTGTGCAACGAAATATTCTTTTTCCTGGCGTTGATGGCTGCAAATTCAATTAACTCATCAACCAGCGGCATTAACTTAATCTTTTCAGGTTTGAATCTGATTTTACCTGTCTGCAATCTCGACCATTCCAATAGGTTATTCAGCAAATCCACAGCTTGTTCTGAAGCCGTTTTTATAATTTCGGTAAACTCACGGGCCTCTTCATAACCTTTTTCTTCAACCAATTCCTGTAAAATGGCAGCAAAGCCAAGAATATTATTAAAAGGACTTCTCAGGTCATGAGCAATGATAGAGAAAAATTTATCCTTGGTTGCATTCAGATCGCGAAGACGCGACTCACTTTTTGCCAATGCTTCATCAGCCATTTTTCTCCGGGCTATATCCCAGGCCAGATTGCCAATAAGTTCGATGGTATTGACATCATTTTGATTATAATCCTCAGCTTTGTTTCCGACCCCAATAATTGCTTTTATATTGTTGCCTTCAGAAATAGGGACAACGAGTTCACGTATCACCTCTGCATGTCCGGGAGGTAATTCCTTTTTATGCAGCAATGAAGCATAATCGTTATGGATAACCGGTTTTCGTTCATGAACACAATCTACCCAAACACCTGCTTTTGATAAAGGATAATGAGTGGAAGTTGCATCTGCTTTGCAGAAATAGTCTTGTGTTTGTTTCGACCAGCTTTTTAATAATATAGTTTCCTGATCGTCTTCAATAAAATGCAGGAAACTGATTTTGCTGCCAGTAAGACTTTCAGCTTCTGCCAGTATTTCAAGGAGCAACTCATCAAAATCCAAATGATAAGAATTGTTGAGTATCCTCATTCGTGCAGAATTGACTTCTTCAAATTTCTTTTTCTCAGTGATATCCAGCACATTGGTAATAAAAAACATAGGTTGTCCCCGCAAATCCCTTTCCAGAAAAACAGTGACATCCGCCCAGATTACTGCACCTGATTTGTGAATGTAACGTTTTTCGAAGCGAGCTGTTTCAGCTTTCCCACTGAGCATTAAATTTATGTACTCATTGGTGGTTCCCATATCATCGGGATGAGTAATATTCCGTAAATGTTTCCCTTCCATCTCAGCTTCGGTATATCCAATCAAGTCGCAAAAGGCTTTATTTAATTGAATTGTACCATCAATACTGGTAATAGATTTTCCAATTGGAGAATGCTCAAAAAGTATTCGGAATTTATTCTCACTTTTTCTTAGTGCTTCTTCGTTTTGTTTTCTGCTTGTAATATCCATAAAACTGACCAGACTGGCTTTGACGTGCCCGTCTGCAGCATAAACCGGCATACCATACACCTCTATCTGCCGGCTGCTTCCGTCTGGCCTAACAACAAGCATATCATCAATAAAAGAACTGATTCCGGCCATACCTTTTATAATAGGCATCTCATTGGTCGGATACAACTCGTTGGTACCAAGTTTGTATGCCTTATAAACTTTCTCAAGATTTTCTTTACTGGCATCAGGTAAAATTGAACGTCCAAGAATTTCAGCAGCTCTTGTATTAATTACAATAGGTATGCCGGTTTCAGCCTCAACCATAAAAACTCCGACCGGGAGACTATCAAGCAAAACCTGAAAAAGCCTGTTTTTGTCATCCAGTTCTGTTTCAGCAGCTTTTCTTTCGCTGATGTCGTGCATGGTGACAAAGGTTTGATAAGGTTTTCCTGAGTTATCAACAAACTGAGGTATAGCATTAATAACCAGCCATTTGTAAGTATCAATAACTGGATTATAAACCCCTACAGTTTTTGAAGCGGCTTTGCCTGTTGACAGTGCCAGCATGGAAGGGTGTTCTTCAGGAGGCAGAATATTATACTTTTCATCAACCACTTTCCAGTCAGGATGGTAAATAATGATTCCCAGTGCCTGATCCCGGGTTATGCCAAACATCCTGAGCGCTGCATCATTGATATCAACTATTTCGCCAGTATTTAACAGGTAAAATACTCCCTGCTGCATATTTTCGAATAAAAGCCTGTATTTCTCTTCGCTCAGAAGCAGGTTTTCTTCATATTTTTTTCTCTCAGTAATGTCGCTGGCGAACACTGCCACTCTGTCGGTGGTAATCCCGTTTATTTTTACCGGATGAATAGAAAATTCTGTCCATCTGCCATTTCTGAAGTCTTCTCCTTTAATGGTTTTTCCGGTTTCCAATGCTTTCTGTACATTGGTTTTTCTTTTACTGCCCACATTTTTATCAAGAAAATCATAAATATTCTTTCCAATGAGCTCTTCCCGATGCAAACCAAAACGCCTGGCATGGCCTTCATTATTATCCAGTACAATGCCATCGCTGTTCAACAGAACAATAATATCATCTGTTGATTCCATGATGGCCCGGGCATTTGATAAGCTGTGCGTAAGCTCAATTTCTGATCTTACAAGTATTGTCTTATCATGTATAGTATGAATTATTGTCTCTAGTTCATTATCCGAATTATATAATGGTTCTACCGTAACTTCATAAAACTGATTGTTGATTTCAATATTGCTGCTTTCCCTTTTATGAGAAATGAGCATTCGTTTACCAGGGCATTCATCATTAAGAAAATCCGACTTATGCACAACCTCCCAGCAATGCCTGCCAAGCATATCCTCTTTGCTAAGGCCAAACATTACAGCCATAGCTTTGTTGCAATAATAAATTCTGAAATCAGGGTCAAGCAGGGCAATGGCATCATGGGTGGCATCCATGGCTCTTTGCCATATACCCAGAACTTCGCTATTTAGAAAATTCCTGTTCATCGCCATTTAGTTCAACCAGAACCGGAAATTATTATTAGTAAGTCCTGATCTTTAAAGTAAAGGTCAGGCAGATTGGAGTTTGTATTATTTCTGACTAAATGAAGTTATGACCCAAGAAAAAAGGGCCCGTTCATTTGGTGATTTTCTTCTACATGCTTAAAACTCGTAAAAAAATTTCACGAGCTTGTCACTACTAAAATCAATCTATAAATGTACAACATTTTTTTACGAAAACAAGTATATTCTGTAAATAATTCATTCAGACAGACCTTATTAGTCCATATTACCAGAAAAACCTGAAAATGGTGCTATAAAAGCAATAGGTGCTGACAAACGGAGCGCATGGATTCAACACAAAGCAGAAGTATTATATCAGCCCCAAACTAATCGCAATAAAACTCGGCCCGTTGAGCCCTCCGTGCATGATTACTCCGGTCCAGCTGTTTTTGGTTTTCTGAACAACGTAGGATTGAATGAAGATCAAAGGAATAAGCGTAACCAGCAGTTGCCACCCAAAAGCGATGTGAAAAATTCCCCATCCTAGGCCATGTATCATCCAGGTGTATTTTCCAAAGGCAACTTCCTGACGGGGAAGCATTACTCCTCTCCATAAAAACTCTTCCCCCAATATGTTAAGTATCCAGTAAGGAGCCCAAACCAGCAGCAACCAGTAACGCCCCGCATTCAGCGGCTCAAAAGCCATAAATGGTGGTGTATGGTCAAATTCACCTAATACAAGCTCCATCACTTTCATGATAACTGCACTTAAAATTCCAACTGCAACCAAGCCCCCGGTTGCCCACAAAACATCTGTCTTTTTTAACTTACGAAATCTAAGTCTTTCCTTAATCGTATTAAGATTTAATTTATACCCCTCTGATTTTAATATTAAAATACCTGTCACTATCAGGGGTGTAAATATTCCGAGCCCTGCCACTATAAACCAAAAGAGAATGGTTTCCTGTCCGGTTGTTTTGCTCAGATATGGAATGAGGTATGTGGTCATTACATACATAAGAATGGCTGCCGGAATATAAATAGCGAAAGACGCAAATAATCCAAGTTTTTTTAAGGGAGCCGGTGTTTTCATTGCAAATTTTTTAATTCTCTGAATTATGATTCTGGTTAAGCAGAAAAGCAGCTAAAGGTATGGAGTTTATTCAAAAACCGGGTTAAGAAATCATTAAAATATACAATTAAACACAATGTATATTGCATAAAAGCCGCTGAGGTCATCAGCGGCTTTGCAAGTAGTGATTAAGGTTTATCCCAAAAATTAAACCTGTTTAAAGGCTCCAAGGTCTTTGGGGTGACTTTGGTTGATAAAGCCAACTTTGGCTATATTTTCGGCACGTGCCATTCGGATAAAGATATCAGCTGACTTTGAGTAAACATCGCTGCGGTTGGCATCGAGCAGAAGCAGATATCCCATAATGGTGTTGCCGGCCATTTCTACCAAACGGCGGGCATGGTAATCGAGATATTCATTGTCTTCAAACTCATTAACCTTTTCAACAGTTTTGGCATACTGATCGGTCATTTTTTCAAGTACCGATTTCAGATATTGAAGCTCAGGTTTTACGCTGATTTCATGATAGGTTTGCATGGCTTTAAGATATGCCCCATTACCAACTCCCCTGATGGCAGCAACAACCTGAAGCTGTGATGTGCCTTCATAAATGGTAGTAATACGGGCATCTCTGTAAATGCGTTCTACCGGAAAATCCTTCATGTAACCTGTTCCACCGTGAATCTGAATGGCATCGTAGGCTATCTGATTGCAGTATTCGCTTGAGAAAAGCTTGAGCAGCGGTGTAAATACATCAGCCAGTTTCAGATAGTATTTATATTCTTCACGTTCAGCCTGTTCAAGTTTGCGCTCATGACCCACAAAAGTATATGCCTTGTAGATGTCCACAAATCGGGCTGTTTCATAAAGCAGTGACCTGATGGCGTCGGTTTTTACCTTCATGTTGGTAATCATCTCATAAACCGCAGGATATTGAATAATGGCCTTGCCAAACTGCTCACGTTCCTGTGCATATTTGAGTGCTTCGCGCCAGGCGGCTTCGGCAATACCAACTGATTGTGCTCCAACTCCCAAACGGGCTGAGTTCATCAATGACATTACATATTTAATGAGACCCATTTTGGTATCACCAATCAGCTTAGCCGGGGCATTTTTAAATACCAATTCACATGTGGGCGACCCCTTGATTCCGAGTTTATTCTCAATTCGCCTGATTTTAACAGCTTTATGAGTTCTGTCATAAACAAATAACGACAGTCCCCTGGCATCGGTGGTATTGGGCTCGGAGCGTGCAAGTACCAGCGAAATATCGGCATCTCCATTGGTGATAAACCGTTTAACACCATCCAGATACCAGATTCCGCTTGCAGGATCGAGGGTAGCTTTTAACTGTACTGCCTGCAGGTCAGAACCGGCATCGGGTTCAGTTAGATCCATGGCTGCGGTAGCTCCCTGATTAAAACGTGGAAGGTATTCTTTCTTAATCTCATCCGAACCAAATTCGTGAATGGTTTCGGCACAATCCTGAAGCCCCCAGATGTTGGCAAAGCCGGCATCGGCACGCGAAACTATCTCAGCCGACATTACATAAGGAACTATGGGAAAGTTCAATCCGCCATATTCGCGTGGCAGCGACATACCAATCATACCTGCTTTAACCAGCGCATCGTGATTTTCCTGTGTACCTCGGGCATAAACCACTTCATTATCAATAAGCTGTGGTCCGTCGTGGTCAACACTTTCGGCATTGGGGGCAATGATGTCGCCTGAAATCTCTCCAATGATTTCAAGAACTTTATCGTAGCTGTCCAATGCGTCTTCCAGATCAAGGGGAGCATAATCGTGTTGCTCCTTTTCTTTATAGTTGTTTTCTTTAAGCTTTACGATCTTCTCCATCAGAGGATGGGTAAGATGAAACTTAAGATTTTCGTTGTCGTTATAAAAATTGGCCATTTTTTTTCTGAATTACTTGTGAATACTGCAAGTTAACTGTGCACAATTACTTGGAATTGGCCTTGTAATACTTGATCATTTTGGGAATCACATCGGTAATGCTCCCGATTATTGCATAGTCAGCAATATTATTGATGGGCGCATTGGGATCGGTGTTGATTGAAATAATCTGAGCCGATTGATCCATACCTGCGCGGTGCTGAACTGCTCCTGAAATACCACAGGCAATGTATAATTTTGGCCTTACTGTTACTCCGGTTTGACCGATTTGTCTTTCATGTTCCGAAAAGCCTGCATCCACAGCAGCCCTTGAGGCTCCAACCTGTGCTCCCAAAACTTCTGCCAGATCATAAAGCAGTTGAAAGTTCTCGCGCGATCCTACTCCATAACCTCCGGCAATAATCACCTGAGAGTTCTTAATATTGATCTTGCTGGCTTCCATATGCCTTTCGAGTATCTCTACCACAAAATCGCTGTCTTTCAGCACGGCAGCAACATCAACTTTCTTTACCTTGCCTTTGTACTTGTCGTCAGAAACCTCTTTTTTCATAACGCCTTCGCGAACGGTAGCCATTTGCGGACGGGTTTCGGGGTTGATGATGGTGGCAATAATATTACCTCCAAAAGCAGGGCGAATCTGATATAACAGATTTTTATACTCGGTCTGGGTTTTGTTTTCGAAGTGGTCGCCAATTTCGAGACTGGTGCAGTCGGCTGTCAGCCCGCAACGCAAAGCCGAGGCAATACGCGGTGCCAGATCGCGGCCAATGGAGGTTGCACCAAACAATGCAATTTCTGGCTTCTCTCTGTTAAAAATATCAAGTACAAGGGCAGTATGTGGCAGCGTAGTGTATGGAAACAACCTGCTGTCATCTGCCAGATGAACTATATCAACTCCAAAAGGAAATACCATGGACTCTGCATCTTTGAGATCAGAACCAATGATAACGGCTTCGAGCTTCACTTTGAGCTCGTTGGCAAGCTTACGGCCTTTTGATAAAAGTTCAAGACTCACATCGGCTATGAGTTTTTCTTCGGTAAGCTCGCAGTAAACAAATATATTATTCACGGTTTTTCTGTTTAAATTTCAAAATCGCTTGTTTAACCAATTACATGGCTGTCAATCAGTTCCTTCATCAATGAATTGATATCCTCGTCGGATGCACTGATTACTTTGGAATCTTTATGAGCAAACACCACATTTTCAATTTTTTTCACCTTGGTGGGCGATCCTGAAAGCCCAAGCATGGATACGTCAGCATTCAGATCATCAACTGTCCATTCGTCAATCTGAAGATAAGGACGCTGATTGTAAAGCTCGGTATAGTCTTTGGTTTCGTTCTGAAGTTCGGTAACTGTGCGCGCATGTTTGTATTTCATCAGCAACTTGGCTACTCTTTGCCTGCAGGCAGGAGCTGAACTGTGAACAGTAACGGCAACCGGAAGCGACGATTTAACAAGTTCTATTCCTCTTTCAAGCCTTCTTCTTACAACAATGTGTTTGTCAGTAACTTCAGGAATCTCCTCAGCGTAAGTAATCTGCGGGATACTCAGTTTTTCGGCAGTCTGAGGTCCAACCTGGGCAGTATCACCATCAATAGCCTGACGGCCTGAAATTACCAGATGATAAGGTTCAAGTTTTTTTACGGCTAATGAAATGGCATAGGAAGTTGCCAGTGTATCTGAACCTGCAAATTTGCGGTCGGTAATCAGGTAACCTCTGTCGGCACCACGATACATGGCCTCTCTGATGATCTCAGCAGCGCGGAAAGGGCCCATAGTAAGAACAATAACCTCGCAGTCTTTGCGCTGGTCTTTTATTCTTAAAGCCAGTTCCAGGGCATTCAGGTCTTCGGGGTTAAAAATAGCCGGAAGGGCTGCCCGGTTTACTGTGCCATCCGCTTTCATAGCGTCTTTCCCAACGTTTCGGGTATCTGGCACCTGCTTGGCAAGCACAATAATTCTAAAACTCATAGATTTTGTGTTCGTAAGAAATACTTGGATTAATTAAGGCATTTTCGTGTCGCGAAAATTTATCCCGGATTGCAAAAATAAAACATTGATGCTTTCATACAACATATCGCTGAAAGTTGTGCAGACCTTTGTGATTGATTTAAAGGGGTTGATTTATCCAAATATCTTAATATGTAGTAAAATAGCCTACTTTTGTATTAAAATATTGAGGATAATGTCAGGAAAAAAAAGTAAGGAAAAAAAGTTCATCAACACCCCGCAGTATCCGGGTGGTAACAAAATGCTCAGAAAATTTATTGATTCCAGTCTAAAATATCCCGAAGAAGCACTTAAACACAAGGTTGAGGGTGTAGTCCATGTTAGCTATACGGTAACAGATACAGGCAAAGTTGAAGACGTAAAAGTAACACACGGCATCGGATATGGCTGCGACGAAGAAGCCATCAGGGTAATTTCAATGCTTAAATATGAATCTGCTTTTAACAGAGGAGTAAGAGTAAGAAGTTCTCTGCGAACCAGAATAAATTTCAGGCTTCCTGTAAATCAGCCTGTTGAACTTAAGTATTCTATTTCCTCGGAAACAAAAACAAAAATTCCGGCTGATAAATCAACCGGAAATGTTGTGTACGGATATACCCTCACTTTTGATAAACCAGAGTAATTCTAACTTTCGTTGTCGGCTCTGTTTAACGGATTTTCCTGGCACTCTTTACATTCCAGACTCTTGTTGTATTGAGTCATGGCTCTGGCGCTCATACCCATGCTGCTGAAACCTCCGTCGTGATAAAGGTTTTGCATGGTTACTTTACGAGTAAGGTCTGAGAACAAGGTGATACAATAATCGGCGCATTCATCGGCCGTTGCATTGCCAAGCGGCGACATTCTCTCAGTAAAATCCATCAAACCTGAAAAACCTTTCACTCCCTGCCCTGCTGTAGTAGGTGTGGGGGATTGCGAAATGGTGTTGATGCGGACATGCTTTTCGCGTCCGTAGATGTAGCCAAAGCTACGTGCAATGGATTCAAGTACGGCCTTGGCATCAGCCATATCGTTGTATTCAAACAGGGTGCGTTGTGCTGCAATATAGGAAACAGCAACGATGGACCCCCATTCCTGAATGGCATCCATCTTTTTGGCAACCTGAATCATTTTATGAAACGAAATGGCTGAAATATCCAGAGTTTTGGCAAAAAAATCATAGTTAATATCATCGTAAGGCAATTTTTTGCGAACATTGGGCGACATTCCGATAGAATGCAGCACAAAGTCTACTTTACCGCCAAATATTTCCATTGCTTTACTGAACAGGTTTTCGAGGTCGGCGACACTTGTTGCATCTGCGGCTACCATTTGAGATCCGGTTTTGGCTGCAAGTTCATCCATATCACCCATTCTAATGGCCAGCGGAGTATTGGTAAGCACCAGTTCTGCTCCTTCTTCATGCGCACGTTCGGCAATTTTCCAGGCAATGGAATTGCTGTTAAGTGCCCCAAAAATAATCCCCTTTTTTCCCTTAAGTAAATTAAACGCCATAAATTAATTGTTAGTTTCCGGCAATATTGCCAATTATTGTTTTCATTTTACCAAACAATTCAGCTGCTTAATTGTTTCGCAAAAGTTCTTTTGCTGTTTCACGCGCAGCTTCAAGTGCTGCATCCCCGCTTATCATAAGTGCAAGTTCATCAACTCTTTCAGCACCATCAAGCCGCTGAAGCGCCGAAAATGTTTTATCGCTTTCTTCGAATTTGAATACCTTGAAATGCTCACTTCCTTTGCCAGCTATCTGAGGAAGATGGGTAATGGCAATCACCTGCATATTTTTCGACACTGACTTAAGTATTTCCCCGACTCTGGAGGCTATATCTCCGGAAATACCGGTATCAATTTCATCAAAAATAATGGTGGGAAGCAGATTTTTTGTACTGATCACCGATTTCACTGCAAGCATCAGCCTCGATAACTCACCCCCTGAAGCAACCTTCGAAATCTCATTCAAAGGAGCTCCCTTATTTGCACTGAAAAGGAATTCAATTTCATCTTTTCCATTTAAAGTAAAAGAACTTGTTTCAAGATTTACTTTAAATCTGGCATCTTTCATGCCTAACCTGGTGATGATTTCAGCGACCTGCTCCTCAATAAAAGGGATGACAGCCTGTCTGCCGGCTGTCAGCTCACTGGCCAGTATTTCACGCTCGTTTTCCAGTTCCTGAATGCGTTTATCTGTTTCAGCAAGCTGATCAGCCAATGATGTAACACTGCTGATTTTATGTTCAATAGAGTTTCTTACTTCAATAAGTTCTTCAACTGAATTAACTCTGTGTTTCTGTTCAAGCTGGTAAAGCAAAGATAACCTGGAGTTAAGCTGTTCAAGCCTTTCCGGATCATCAGAGGTCGCTTCAGCAAGCCGGTCGGCCGACTCAGCAATGTCTCTGATTTCAAGTATTGATTCACGCAAACGATCGCTTAATGTTGCTGCGTCCGGCATATATCTGGAAGCCGACGAAAGTTGTGTATTGGTTTCAGCCAGCATTTTCAATACATTTACTTCGGAATTCAGCAGAATTTCGGCGGCAGCAAATAATCTGGTTTTGATTTCTGCTGCATGAGTAAGAATCTCGGCTTCTTTTTCAGCTTCTGTCTGTTCTCCTTCAACAAGCCGGGCTTTCTCAAGCTCATCAAACAGGAAATTGAAATAGTCGAGTTCAGCTTGCGATTTAGTCTGAAGCTCCAGCAGTTCATTCCTTTCCCTGTTGAGTTTCAGCAGCGATTTAAATACATGCCTGTATTTTTCCAGTAAAATGCTGTTTTTTGCCACTGAATCCACCACAGATAGTTGAAATGCTGTTTCCTGCAACAACAGGGTTTGATGTTGCGAATGTACATCTATTAGTCTGGAAGTAAGATCTTTAAGCAGATTCAGATTGACCGGTGTATCATTTACAAATGCCCTGGATTTTCCCTGAGGAGTAATTTCTCTCCTTATAATACAAACAGGTTCAAAATCGAGGTCGTTTTCTAAAAAAAACGATTCAAAACCATACCCATCAACATTAAAAGTTCCTTCGATACTGCATTTTAGTGTTGAATCAGGAAATTGTTGCGATTCGGCACGGTTGCCAAGAATTAGTCCCAATGCACCCAGAATTATTGATTTTCCGGCACCGGTTTCACCTGTAATTACAGAAAATGATTCTTTGAATTCAACTTCCAGATCTCTGATAAGTGCGAAATTCTTTATGGAAAGCCGGGTAAGCATATGCCTGACAGAAATTTTTCACAAAGTTAGGTGAATTCAGGCAGATTGACAAATTGAAGAACGCTGAGGAAAAACAATAGAATCCAATATCATGAAGCAATGCAACTTATTTGCCTCCGGTATTGCCTGTACTTCCGGTGTTATTGTTTTCAAGTATTTTCTGGTAGCGGTTGGAATTGGCCGGGTCAATTTCCTTTAGAATATTTACAGCCCGTGTTTTATCCATAGGCGATGCCTGAGAATATATGTTAACCAACTCATCTCTCTTGGCTTCCAGAAAAAGCTGCAGCAAAAACAGGCCGGGCCGCTCGCGGTTGGCTTTGCGGAGCAATTCCAGGCTTTCGTTGATTCCGGCTCTTCCGGCTTCCACATCATCGGCCATCAGGTCTAAACCCATACGATGATACCGGTACATGGCTTCTCTGATTGAGGCATATGCCGGATTGGTGAGATTTTCAATCAACCAGTACCTGTTTTTCTGACTTTCGAATGCTTTCCAGCCCTTTTCACGGGCATTCTGCCCCATGTTGACTATGTTCTGAGCCTTGGCATAATAAGGTGAACCCCCATTTTTTGCAAATGAATCCCCATCCAAACCCAGATAGACATAAAGATAATAGGCAATGGCTGAGGTAAGATTTGAGGTAAAAACATTATCTGAATATTCAAGAGCCTGAAATTCAACATATTTAAAGTCAAAATCCCGGTCAAGATAATTGAACAGGGTTGTATTGTATGATGATTTGAAAACAGGCCGCCTGAGAGCAAGGTTCATTTTACCTTTAAAGTCCTCACCTGACCTCGACTCAACGGTAATGAGAATGGTTCCCTCAATGCGCTCTTCGGGTTTGTAATTGTAATTGGTCCAGCGTGTGTTGTTAACAAAATCGTAAAGTTCCTGCTGCAGGGTTTCAAAAATTTTCTTTTCGGTTCCTTCAACCATTGGAGAAGTTACCTGAACCGTTACATTAAATTCCTGCGCATAAAGAACTGTTGATGAAAACAGTATCATTAATCCCGCAAATATCTTCTTCATAGAGGCCATTTTAAGCTTTTGAATTTGATAACGATTTGCTGTGCGATAAAATTGTATCCCAAATGTCGGTGGCAACCTGCGATTTTGGCTTTAAGTCAAATTCAACAATATTCCCTTCCTTAAAAATAATGGAAACTTTGTTGGTAGATGTTCCAAACCCCGCTCCGGTATCATTCAGTGAATTAAGGACAATCAGGTCAAGATTTTTTTTGTTGAGCTTTTCGGTAGCATTGCTTCCTTCATTCTCTGTTTCAAGAGCAAAACCAGCCAGATATTGCCCGGGCTTTTTCATTTTACCCAATTCTGCTAATATATCAGTGGTTTTTACCAATTCCAGCGTTAGTCTTTCGCCCGACTTTTTAATTTTCCGGGGAGCCGGTTCGGCTACTGTGTAATCAGCAACAGCAGCCGACATTACCGTGAAATCTGCATCACCAAAACTTTTCAGGCATGCATCTGCCATTTGTGCGGCTGACTTTACTTTGATTACAGAAATAAGGGGGTGATTCACCGAAATTTCAACGGGGCCGGATACAAGTACTACCTCCGCACCGCGGTTGGCAGCTTCCTGCGCTATGGCATACCCCATTTTTCCTGAAGAATGATTGCCAATAAATCTCACCGGATCAATGGCCTCATAGGTTGGACCTGCCGAAACCAATACTTTTTTCCCGGATAACTCACTGCTTTTCAAAAAAAAAGCACGTATTACCTCAAAAATTACTTCGGGCTCCTCCATGCGGCCTTCACCACAAAGCCCGCTGGCCAATTCGCCGGTTTGAGGCTCGATGAGGTGATTTCCGTAAGAAAGTAAAGTATTGATGTTTTTTTTGGTAGTGGGATGATGGAACATATCCAGATCCATGGCTGGTGCAAAAAACACCGGACATTTGGCTGCCAGATAAGTTGTGGTAAGCAGATTATCTGCAATTCCATTGGCCATTTTGGCTAAAGTATTTGCAGAAACAGGGGCAAGAATAAAAACATCTGCCCATCTTCCCCAGTCCACATGGCTGTGCCAGCTTCCATCCACCTTGTTGTAAGGTTCAATAAGGATGGGCTGCTGAGATAATGTTGAAAGGGTAAGAGGAGTTACAAAGTCACAGGCACTGCCGGTCATCACTACCTTAACCTCGGCACCGGCTTTAATAAAAAGCCTCACCAGCAAGGGTATTTTATAAGCTGCAATACTGCCGGTAATGCCTATGAGTATCTTCTTCCCTTTTAACATAGTAAGGTAAAGGTTTTACTAAAAATCTTCCTGGTTTTCCTTGGCGGGATTGCGGAAATATACCTGCCCGTTTATAAACTCCTGCACAGCAATTAGGGTTGGTTTTGGCAGATGCTCATAAAATTTGGCGATTTCAATCTGCTCGCGGTTTTCAAAAACCTCTTCCAGATTGTCGCTGGGTAAAGCAAACTCCGAAATTTTTGCCTGTAATTCTTCTTTAAGCTCCAGCGATATCTGATTGGCTCTTTTTGAAAGAATGGCAACGGTTTCGTAGATGTTACCGGTGGGTTCCATCAACTGATGGATGTTGCGTGTAATTGCAACGGTGTCTGTTTTTACGCGTTTAAAATCCATGGTGTTATTGTAAAGCTGACAAATTACTGAGTTGTTTTTGTGCATTGCGTTGAATGGAACGCAATTCTTTCAGGTTTTCCGATTCGGGAAAATAAGTCGCGAAGTTATCAATAGCATCGTAGGTATGCTGATAACGTTCAAGTTTTTTGGAATCAATGCTCCTTTCGGCGTATGAATAGTAGGCTTTGGCAATGTGATACATTGCAGATTCCCTGTATTTGGTATCGGGATAATCTTTTATCAGATTCTCGAAATTCAGGATAGCGGCTTTGTAGTCATCCATTCTGAAATACAATCGCGCTACATCATAAGCCTTGGTTTCCAGTTTAAGCCTTAGTTCATCAATCAGGGCATTGGCGCGGGCAACGCGCTCACTTTTAGGATACTGATTGATAAACAGTTGCAGGTCTTTGATGGCTTCGTTGGTCACTGCCTGATCAAGGCTTGATGGTGGTGAGTCGAGGTAACCACAATATGCGCTCATAAAAGCAGCTTCTTCAGCATTTTTACTGTTGGGATAGCTGCGGGCAAACTGCCTGAAATAATAGCTGGCCAGAATGTAATCGCGCTGCTCGTAATGGGCATAGGCATAATAAAAAGCGATGCGCTCTGCCTTGTCAGTTCCGCGATAGAAGGACTGTAGCTGGTCAAAAAGCTGAATTGCGCGATAATAGTCCTTGTCCTCGTAATAAGTAAAGGCCATTTCATATTTTTGCTCATTGTCGGTGCTTTTGAGCAGTTTTTGATACTTGCTGCATGAAGCAAGTACAATGAATAGTCCGAAAAGTAAGGGAAGCAGGCTTTTTCTTATCATGCTGCAAAAATAGTTATTTATAGGATACAATGAACGGTTTCAGCCCATTATTATTACTTCTGCACAGGCTCTTAACAAAAATTATGACTAAAATCCAGCCCAAATGGCAGAAAAAGCACCTGAAATGTCAGGGTTTCAGCGCAGCTGTATAGGTTGCAAGGCATCTGTTGCGGGCAAATGTATGTTCAACCATAGGTTTGGGATACGCTGAAGTGCCATACTCAGGAAGCCATTTTCTGATATACCGCAAATCTTTGTCAAACTTTTTTTGTTGTTCCGAAGGATTAAATATTCTGAAATAGGGTGCTGCATCACATCCTGTACCGGCTGCCCACTGCCAGTTTCCGTTGTTTGAGGAAAGTTCATAATCGAGAAGTTTCTCTGCAAACCAGGCTTCGCCACGGCGCCAGTCAATGAGCAGATGTTTGCTCAGAAAACTGGCTGTTATCATCCTTACCCGGTTGTGCATAAAGCCGGTTTGTTCCAGTTCGCGCATGCCTGCATCCACCATGGGGTAACCGGTCAGTCCATTTTTCCAGTTTTCAAATTCTGCTTCATCATTTCGCCATTGAATCCTGTCATATTCAGGCCTGAACGAATTCTTAACCACATTGGGATAATGCCACAATATCTGCATAAAAAATTCTCTCCAGATCAATTCATTCAGCCACACCTGGCTGAACTCCTCCCCTGCTTTTATGGCTTCTCTCACACTGATGGTGCCAAATCGCAGATGATGCCCGAACCGGCTGGTGGCATCCAACCCCGGAAAGTTGCGTGTTTCTTCATATTTCCTGATAAGGTTTTCATCAATAACAGGTTTGAGAAAAACCTGGCCTGATTTTTTAAACCCCAATTTTTCCAGCGATGGAATCTCAGGTGCTTTTTCCTGACTGAAATTATCTAAAAGCTGAATGGAATTATAGTTTGGGACGCCCTTTTCCTGCTTTCTTTCATGCCATCTGCGGCTGAAAGGTGTAAAAACTACATAGGGTGTACCATCAGATTTCAAAATCTCATCCTTTTCAAACAGCACCTGATCTTTAAACGTTTTAAACTCAATGCCCTTGCTTTTCAGGAAACCTGATATTCTGTTATCCCTTTCAGTTGCGTAAGGTTCATAGTCGTGATTGGTATAAACTGATAAAGGATTGTATTTTTCTGCTAAGCCCGAAAAAATTTCTTCAGGAAATCCATAATAAACATGCAGGTTGCGGCCGGTTTTAAGCAGTTGTTCATTCAGGCTGATAATCTGCTGATAAATAAAATCTACCCTTTTATCATCTTCAGGAAGTTCATCCAGTATGTTTTTGTCGAAAATAAATACCGGAATTACTTCGTATCCAGACTTTAAAGCTTGATATAAGCCATGATTGTCATTGAAACGCAGATCGCGCCTGAACCAGAAAATTACTTTTGAACCGGGCATTTTAATGGATTTATAATCATTGCCCTAAACAGTTGCTTAGTGTTAAAGTTCAACAATGTAAGGTTTTTAAAACTGCCGTATGAGCTTGTGATTTACAAAACCTGTGAATGATTTTCAATATTCTGCAGGTATCTGCTTATAAAATGTATGTCAGCTGAATTTATCAAGACAGAAAAATGTATAGCTTTGCAGGAATTTTCAGTTAAGAAACTTTAAACTACAAAGTCGTGGATATATTTGAAAGAAGAGTCAGCAATCTGGGCCCGCTGGGCATGTATGCCAAACAGGCCGATGGTTACTTTATGTTTCCAAAACTCGAAGGTGAAATAGGTAACCACATGAAATTCAGGGGTAAGGATGTTCTGGTATGGAGTCTTAACAATTACCTTGGCCTGGCCAACCATCCCGAAGTACGCGAAGCCGATGCACAGGCTGCCAAAGACTGGGGGCTGGCATATCCAATGGGTGCACGCATGATGTCGGGCCAAACCAAATATCACGAGCAACTTGAACGCGAACTCGCCGATTTTGTCGGCAAAGAAGATGCTTTTCTCCTCAATTTCGGCTATCAGGGTATGGTTTCCATCATTGATTCGCTGGTTGACAGACATGATGCCATTGTATACGACAGTGAATCGCACGCCTGTATCATTGACGGAGCCCGCCTCCATATGGGAAAAAGATTTGTTTTCCCCCACAACAACATTGAAAATCTCAAAATTCAGCTTCAGCGCGCCAAAAAACTCACCGACGAAACCGGTGGAGGTATCCTGGTAATTACCGAAGGCGTTTACGGAATGACAGGCGATCAGGGTAACCTGAAAGATATTGTGGCTTTGAAAAAAGAATTCAATTTCCGTCTGCTTGTAGATGATGCTCATGGTTTTGGCACAATGGGTGCAACCGGAGCAGGAACTCATCAGGAACAGGGAGTTATGGATGGTGTTGATGTTTATTTCGGAACTTTTGCCAAAGCAATGGCCGGAATCGGAGCTTTTGTTGCTACCGATGCCAATATTGTTGACTTTTTGCGCCACAATATGCGTTCACAGACTTTTGCAAAATCTCTTCCCATGCCTTTGGTAATTGGTTCGCTCAAAAGACTGGATCTGATTCGCAAACATCCCGAATTTAAAGACAATCTCTGGAAAATAGTAAATGCACTTCAGAACGGACTTCGTGAAGCTGGTTTTAATCTGGGAAAAGCTGCCTCTCCTGTTACTCCGGTTATTCTGGAAGGAGGAATACCCGAAGCTACCCAGATTACCGTTGATCTGCGCGAGAATTATGGCATTTTCTGCTCTATTGTTACTTATCCGGTAGTGCCAAAAGGTGTTATTCTGCTCAGGTTGATTCCAACAGCTGTTCATACACTCGAGGATGTTCAATACACCATCAATGCTTACAAGGAAGTGCGACAGAAACTTAACGACGGTGCTTACGCCAACGTTATGTACGATGTTTCCATGCTTGCCGATAAGCACTGAGAAGGATACCTTATTTCACTATTTCAGGAAAGCGGAAGTGATTTATTATACTCATTAATTCTTGCAATTACAAAGCAGGTGCTGAGATTAAAAAATAGCCGCAAATAACTGAATTTTATTTACTTAAAAGGCTGCCCTCACGGCAGCCTTTTTCCTTTTACTTATGCTGTTGTTTGTATGTTTCTACCATCATTTGAAACAGTTCCTGTAATCTGCCAATCAGTGGATGATCAACAGGGAAACTCATATCATTCACCCGCTTTACCGGCAAAACCCGCCGGGAAGTGCCCGAGATAAACAGTCCGTTATATTCTGATAAGCTGCTCTGATGAACCTTATGTTCAAAACAAGGTATATTGTTTATTTTGCACAAACCGAGTATTTGTTTGCGGGTAATTCCTTCCAGCACAGTGTCGGCAGGTGGTGTTATGAGGGTGTTATCTTTCAGAAAGAAAACATTTGACCGGCTGCCTTCGGTAACGAAACCATCCTTATCCACCAGCAAAACCTCATAAACATGATGTATTTGCTTAATTTCATCAGCTGTTTTGCGCATACCGGTTTGCATTACCTTGGCGTTGGGGTTTTCTCTTTCGGCATGAAACAACTCAGTATCCACGCCTTCGCTTGACTGCAACCGGGTTGGATAGGAATGGGGAGTAAAATAGATAAAAAGTTCGGGAGAAAGGTTTGCAAGCTGGTAGCCTGCAATTTTAATATTTCCTTCTTCCGGTGCGTTGTTCTGAATAAGCTGACCGATTTGTTTTCTCAATTCTGGTTCAGCTATCTCGATATTTAACCCGGATAATTCAAGAGTTTTATAAAATCTTTCAAGGTGGTCATCCAAAAACAGAGGAACACCTGAATCTACCCTGAAAACTTCATAAACGTAGTTTGCAGGAGGAGAGAATAAAGATGCGAAGAGGCCGGCGGGCTTCAGTTCAGAGTTATGCAGAAAATAATCACGGCTTACTTCATTCATTTCAACAGGCAATTCCAGAATTAAAATTTTACCTTTTTCTGCCTCCTCCGAAAATACTGCCGAGAATTCCCCTCACCAGTGACCGGCCAAGTTCATTTCCGAGTGTGCGGGTGGCTGTGCGGCCTACCTGCTTGGTGAGTTCTCCGAAAATATCGGGTTCAGATCGTCTTCTGCTTCTTTCGGCTCTTTCGCGCGCGGCTTCGGCTTTGGCTAAGGCTGCCTCTTCTTTCGCCCTGGCAATCCTTTCTTTTTCAGCAGCCTGATCAGCGGCTTCCTGCTCCTTTGCCTGATTAGCCTGATTCATCCTGTCTTCGAGGACTTCAAAAGCCGATTCGCGGTCAAGCAACTTTTCATATACTCCATAAACATCAGATTTTCTGATAATCTCTTTTCGTTCGTCGGGAGTTATGGGGCCAATTTGTCCACATGGCGGAAGTATAAATGCACGTTCAACAATCATGGGAATTCCTTTGGGATCAAGGAATGAAACCAGAGCCTCTCCCACCCCCAGTTCTGTAATCGCCGTTTCCACATCTAAATTCGGATTACTTCTGAAAGTAGTTGCAGCAGCCTTAACCGCTTTCTGATCTCTTGGAGTATACGCACGCAGGGCATGTTGCACCCTGTTCCCCAGCTGGCCAAGCACCGAATCGGGCACATCCAGCGGATTTTGAGTAACAAAATAAACTCCTACACCTTTTGAACGAATCAGCCTTACAACCTGCTCAATTTTTTCAAGAAGAATCTTCGGAGCTTCGTTAAACAGCAGATGTGCCTCATCAAAGAAGAAAACCAGTTTAGGCTTTTCAAGGTCGCCGGCTTCGGGCAATTCTTCGAAAAGTTCAGAGAGCAGCCACAGCAGGAAAGTGGAATAAATTCGCGGAGACTGCATCAGTTTATCAGCCGCAAGAATATTAAGAACTCCTTTGCCGTTGGAGTCGGTTTGCATCAGATCGTAAATATCGAAGGCAGGCTCGCCAAAAAAATGCTCAGCGCCTTGCTGTTCAAGCACTATCAGATTCCGCTGAATTGAACCAATGCTGGCGGCTGAAATGTTTCCATAAGAAAGGGTAAACTCGTTTCGGTTCTTGCCAATGTATTCGAGCAGAGAAGTAAGGTCTTTCAGATCGAGCAGCAGCAGGTTGGCATCATCAGCTATTTTAAAAGCAAGATTCAGCACACCTTCCTGAGTATCATTGAGGTTCAGCAAACGAGACAATAACAATGGCCCCATTTCGCTGATGGTGGTTCGCATAGGATGCCCCTGCTCCCCAAAAACATCCCAGAAACAAACCGGAAACCCCATATTTTCGTAACCTTGCAGACCAAGCTTCTCAATTCTCTCCTTAATCTTGTTTCCCGGGATTCCGGCTTTTGAAACTCCGGAGAGGTCTCCTTTTATATCGGTCATAAAAACAGGAACCCCCTGCAAACTGAATGATTCGGCCAATACCTGCAGGGTTACAGTTTTTCCGGTACCTGTAGCCCCGGTAATTAATCCATGCCGGTTGGCCATTCGGGGGGTGATGTGCAGTTCCTGTTCAGATTTTGCAATGTAGGTTTCAAATCCTTTATAAGCCATTTTTATACAAGTTTTAGTTAAGCAAACTTAGGATAAATTCATCAAACAGCAAAAAAGAAAATCCCGGGGCCGGTCAATATCTTTTGTTTTTGCTGAATACCGGAGATGATAAGAGATTATTCTACTGACTAATTATTTATTTCAGGCTGCTGTAAATGAGTTTCCCGCATTTTATTAAAATTACTACTTTTACCAGTAAAATGGAATTACATGGTGGAGATATCCGAAAACGAAAAACTCAAAAAAGACCTTTACAGAATCATATATGAGGCCGATACACGGGCTGGGAAACTCTTCGATATTATGCTCATCTGGGCAATATTACTGAGTGTTGTTCTGGTTGTAGTTGAAAGTGTGCATGAGTATGCCGAAGAGTATCAGATACTTTTTACAGCCGGGGAATGGTTTTTTACCATTCTTTTCTCACTTGAATACTTGCTCAGGCTTTATGTGATCAGGAAAAAGTGGGCTTATATTCTTAGTTTTTACGGGGTTGTGGACCTGCTTGCCATACTGCCTACATTTCTAAGCCTGATACTTCCCGGCACACAATATCTTATGGTAATCAGGATTCTGAGGCTGATGCGTGTTTTCAGAATCTTCAAATTATCGTCTTACCTTTCTGAAGCTACTATTCTTGCAAAAGCATTGAGGGCAAGCAGCAGGAAGATTCTTGTTTTTCTTTCTTCCATTGCGCTTCTGGTGATAGTTATAGGATCTATAATGTATGTAATTGAAGGCCCTGAATATGGTTTTAAAGACATACCCACAAGCATTTACTGGGCAGTTGTAACTCTCACAACTGTTGGTTACGGCGATATTTCACCACAAACCGGACTCGGTCAGTTTTTTGCCAGCATCGTTATGGTGCTTGGTTATGCAATTATTGCTGTTCCAACCGG
>JANJXJ010000036.1 GCA_024709105.1 Lentimicrobium sp.
CATCATATTTTCTAAAAATAGTCCGGCCGAAGGTATATCTTTGCTTTGCGTTACCTCTTATTTACATCACTGATCTAACAAAGTGTAATACACATAGTTACATTTTCTGAAATCTGTGATTAATATTACTTTTTAGTTGCAATGGAAAAACTCAGGTTTCTGGTTTCTGTTCTGGTATTATCAGTTTTGCTTTTCGTGCCTGCATTTGTACATGGTAACGATAAAGAAACTATTGATCCAAAGCTGAAACAACAATTTGATATTCTGGCAGATAAATCAGATAAATTTCCCGAAGAGGCAGTTATTGAAGGTGCCGAACTTCTCAAGAAGTTAAACAATCCAGAGGATAAGAAAAACAGAGCAAGGGTATTGCGTATACTTGGAAATGCGCATACCAACCTGTCGAATAACAGACAGGCTCTTGAATATTACGAACAGGCTCTGACCATTTACCGGGAACTTGGGTTAGAAAAGGGAATAGGCTCAGTTTTAAATAACGTAGGGCTAATCAGGCAGGATGAGGGAGATTATAGTGGAGCTCTTAAAAGATTTATGGAAGCGTCTGATATTTTTTTAAAAATCAATGAGCAGAATTACCTGGCTCTTTCTTATACAAACATAGGCAACCTTTACTATACGCTGGGACGTTATGACAAAGCACTTGACTATCTGAGCAAGGCAGTTAGAATAAGCGAGATTTCAGGAGACAGCACCAACATGGCGATGTCGTACAACAATGTGGGCAATGTTTATTTAAGCCTTGAAGATTTTGTACCGGCACTTGAATTTTACAACAAAGCAGTGGCAATCAATAAATCGTTGAACAGGATTTACGGCTTATCAACCAGTTACAATAACATTGCCATGGTTTATGAGGGACAGGGTGAGTATAAACTGGCGCTTGAACACAATCGTTTGTAAATTGAATTGTCTCGTCGTGTAAACGACAATGAAGGCATTGTGCTAAGTTTAATTAATACAGGCAATATCTACATTGCAATTGATGAGTTTGAACAGGCAGAAGTTTCATTAAGGGAAGCCCAAAGATTATCATCAAGCATTTCTTCTGGTTACACCAAGTCGAGAATTCAGATTGGCCTGGGAAAACTCAAGCTTGCAACGAATCATTATGATGAATCCATCAACTATTACAGGAATGCACTACCCTTTGCCCTGAAAGTTAAAGCAAATACACAGTTACTCGAGATTTACAAAGGATTGTCTGAAGCCTGGAAAGGGAAGGGAGATTACAGAAGAGCCTATGAGCATCTTGAGCTTTTTACTTCAATCACCGACAGTATATACAACGAAGAGAACAATAACAGACTCAATATGTTAAGGGTAAGTTTTGAGTCGGAAAATACTGAACGCGATAATCAGTTGCTCAAACAACAAAATATTTTCAGCCAGCTGGCACTCAAACGTCAACAAACCATTCGCAATCTTTTTATTGGGTTTAGTGTTATTGTAATCGTATTTCTGGTGGTTCTGTATTCATTTTATCAGTCAAAAAACAGGAAAAGCAAACTGCTTGCCGAGCGTAACGAACAAATAATCAGGCAAAAAGATGAGTTAAACAAACTTTATAAAGAGCAGTTTAAACTCAATGAAACCAAGAACAAGTTTTTTAGCATTGTTGCGCACGACCTAAAATCACCGTTTCAGACCATTCTTGGATTTTCGGAACTGCTGAGCTCGGAATACGAGTATTTATCTGAGGAACAACGCATTGAATCGGCTGCAAATATCTTAAAAGTATCTAATGAAGCTTTCAGGCTGATTGAAAACCTGCTGGAATGGGGCAGAACTCAAACCGGTGCCACCCATGCCACATTTAAGCTTTTTAATGTCAGGGAGATGGTGTTAACCACCACCCCGGTGTTTGATCCGCAGCTGGAACGCAAAAAGCTAAAAATAGTTTACGATCTGCCTCCCCTGCTGCAAGGATGGGCCGATCCCGATATGATTATGGCAGTTGTGCGGAATGTGGTTTCAAACGCCATAAAGTTCTCACCAGTAGAAAGCCAGATCGAAATCAGTGCCCGAATGAGCAACAATATGATATATCTGAGCATTTCTGACCACGGAGAAGGCATACCCGAAGATATTCTCAACCGCTTGTTTACCCTTGATCCCAGGGTGCAGCGCTCAGGAACCATGGGCGAAAAAGGTACCGGCCTTGGACTTACACTGTGCAAAGAGTTTATGGAGCTCAATCAGGGTGATATAAAAGCGATCAGCGAAACAGGAAAAGGAAGTTTGTTTACCATAATATTCCAGTCAGTAAACTCAAGAAACAAGATGAAATCCTGATTGATGTTCAGGAACTACCCAACCTTTTCCAACCAAACCGGACATAGTTTGTTGTAATCACAAATTGATCCAGGCCTTTACTATGAATTTTCTTGCACATCTTTACTTGTCAGGCGACCACGAAGAACTGAGCGTGGGCAACTTTATTGCTGATCATGTGAAGGGCAAAGCCATTGAGAAGTTCAGTGCCGGCATTCAGCATGGAATCAGGTTTCACCGGGGCATTGACCATTTCACTGATACCCATCAGCTGATTCGGGAGTCTGTTGAACACCTCAGGCCAGGCTACGGGAAATACTCTGGTGTGGTGATGGATATGTTCTGCGATCACTTTCTTGCGGCTGGCTGGCACCTTTGGTCAGATATTCCGCTGAAAGAATTCACACATACCAAATATGCCGTTTTACTTAAGTATGAAGATATTTTACCGGCCCGCACCCAGCATATGCTCAAATATATGATGCGCGACGACTGGCTGAGTTCCTATGCCGATCCGCGGGGGTTAAACATGGCGCTGAACGGTATGTCGCGCCGTACACCATTTGTATCGAACCTGCAGCATGCAGCAGCAGAACTTAACGGAGACAAGGAGTTCTATCTGAGCAGGTTTAATAAGTTTTTTCCTGAGTTGATAGAATACACGCAAAGTCTTCTAAAAGAAATGGCATAAAAAAAGCCCCCGCTCAGAGGGGCTTTTCCTGCTGTTACAAAAAACAAGGAAATGTACGTTACACGAGGCCCTGGGCAAGCATGGCATCGGCAACCTTTACAAATCCTCCAATATTGGCACCATTTACATAGTTGATAAATCCATCGGCATCTTTACCGTATTTAACACAGGTTTCGTGGATATCGCGCATAATTTGATGCAGTTTTGCATCTACCTCTTCGCGGGTCCATGACAAACGCATGGAGTTCTGTGTCATTTCAAGTCCCGAAACTGCTACACCACCAGCATTGGCTGCTTTACCGGGGCCATACAGAATCTTGCTTTTCAGATAAACTTCAACGGCCTCGGGTGTTGAAGGCATGTTTGCGCCTTCCGAAACAACATAACATCCATTGGCAACCAGCATCTTAGCATCGTCTTCGTTTACTTCGTTCTGTGTTGCACATGGCAGAGCCACATCACATTTGATGCTCCAGGGGCGTTGTCCTTCGTAATATTCACATCCGAATTTATCGGCATATTCTTTTATACGGCCGCGTTTTACATTTTTCAGGTTCATTACCCAGGCTAATTTCTCAGGATCAATTCCCTTGGGATCGTGAATAAAACCAGCTGAATCAGAAAGAGTTACAGCTTTTCCGCCGAGTTGGGTTACTTTTTCTACAGCATACTGAGCTACGTTTCCTGAACCGGAAATGGTAACTATTTTGCCTTTCAGGCTATCGTTGCGGGTTTTCAGCATTTCTTCAGCAAAATAAGTGCAGCCGTAACCTGTAGCTTCGGGTCTGATCAAACTGCCACCCCATTCGCGGCCTTTTCCGGTGAGAACGCCGGTAAACTCATTGCGCAGGCGTTTGTACTGTCCGAAAAGGAAGCCGATTTCGCGTCCGCCTACACCTATGTCACCAGCAGGTACATCGGTATCAGGCCCGATATGGCGGAACAACTCCGACATAAAGCTTTGGGTGAATTTCATTACTTCATTATCTGATTTTCCTTTAGGGTCAAAGTCACTTCCACCTTTTCCGCCACCCATAGGCAGAGTGGTAAGGCTGTTTTTGAACACCTGCTCAAAAGCAAGGAATTTCAGAATTCCAAGATTCACTGTCGGGTGAAAACGAAGTCCGCCTTTATAGGGGCCAATGGCGCTGTTCATCTCAATACGGAATCCGCGGTTTACCTGAACCTCGCCTTTATCGTCGAGCCAGGGAACTCTGAACATAATCACGCGCTCAGGTTCGGCTATGCGCTCAAGTACTTTGGCGTCTTTGTATTTGGGATGTTCCTCAATGAAAGGAATCAGCGACTCAACTACTTCGTGTACAGCCTGGTGGAATTCAACTTCGCCCGGATTCTTGGCAATGATCTTAGCCATAAAATCATTTACCTTCTGTTCAAATACGTTTGCCATAGGAAATTAATTTTTTAGTAAAAAAGTGGTTTAATAGGGTTAATTGACGGGTCAATATTAGAAAATCTAAACCACACCAAAATCAAAAGTCAAGGGGTTTTATCGTTTAAACTGCCAAATTCAGTAAATTACGCAAAGGTGGTAAGTAATATTCGCAGTATACTGGTTTGGTGTTATGCAGTTTTGAGGCCTGATGCCTTTGAATCTATTTTCTTGTTTTGATTTTCCACAGCATTTTATTGATTTACATAATAATTCTACCATTCAATACATATTGGAAAACATCTTTCAAACACAGTATTAATTCATTACTTTTGCAGAAAAAAACAATGGCTGTTCTGCTGGCGTACCTGTTTCTGGCGCTGTTTATTTCCTTTCTTTGTTCAATAATGGAAGCTTCACTGCTTTCCACTCCGCAATCTTACTTGATGGTA
>JANJXJ010000234.1 GCA_024709105.1 Lentimicrobium sp.
GACCACTGAAATAATTTCAAAAGCTACAGGTTTATCTCCTGAAGAAATTGCAACTTTATAAATATTTATGGCCAGGTTCCCCGCTATGCGGAATTTAGCTAACGCTGAGCTCACCGCCCGGGGCGGTTCGGTTGCAATTCCGCTTTTTACCACATCAAATTCCCGCTTCAAAACAACCAATTGCCCCATCAAAGCACAAATACACGCTACAACATCACTACCAGTTATTTTGGCAAAATAAAACACTGCTTTAGACAGAGGAATTGGCATACTATTATATAATGATGGAAAAATGGGAAAGATCTATTTTTTCGCATCAAAAAAATTGATTTAAGCCCACACCTGATCTTAATGGTTTCATTAAGTTGAATGATTCCTGAGTAAAACTGTCTGGCAGTCTTGATTTGTATATTTTCAGAAAGAGTGAAAAGCATTATTTCTATTTGGGAGAATTTATTATTAAGCGGTGAGATAGGTCACTTAATTCCTGATTTTTTTTGAGATAATTCCTGTTTTATTGAGACAAGTAGATTTATTTTTGGTTCTTTAGCTTAATAAATAGAGCTGTTTTATTAACCCTGACAATTCTAATTTTTGGCAAGTTATCTTTTATGCTGCCGTTTCATAGATTTTAGTATCTTTGCAAAAACAGAAAAATCATCGCAACAGACAAATTACATACCAGCAGCATTCAAACCCATTTCGAAAGCAGAGTTGCTTTTGATACCAGTGATATTGTTGAATTTTACAATCAGTTTGAAAAGGATATAAACCTGACCACAATAAATTGGCGTATTTATACTTTGGTTCAGCAGGGAGTTTTTCAACGCATAGGCAGAGGGAAATTCAGACTTGGCGAAGGACGAAAATATATACCTGATATATCGCCGGAAACAAAATCTATTTTCAAAAAGCTAAAAGCAGAATTTCCTTATTCCAGATTTTGTGTTTGGAATACTTCTTTTATAAACGAATTTATGCAACACCAACCCGGCAGATTTTTTTTATTGGTGGAGACAGATAAAGAAACAACTGATCCGGCGTTCTATTTTTTGAGAGATTCTGAAAGAGGCCGGGTGAAGAAGTCAGTTTTTATTGAGCCAACTAAAGATATCCTGGAAAAATACCTTGGAAACGAAAAAGAAGCAGTAGTTATAAAACCACTTATTACGGAAGCACCTACACAAAAAATTAGCGAAGTAGAAACGGCAACCATAGAAAAAATACTGGTGGATATTTTTTGTGATGATGTAACTTTTTCGGCTCAGCAAGGTGCAGAAATGCGGACTATTTTTAAAGAGGTATTTGCCAGATACACCCTTAACCAAAGCAAAATGCTTCGGTATGCTGGCAGGAGACGAAAGAAAGAAGAACTGAACCAATTTGTAAAAACAATTTCAAATATATGGCAGCAATAAAATACAATTGCCGTTTTATAGAATGATAAACCTAAACGAAATTACAAGCGGTTGGCTTAATCAGGTGTCAAAGCAGCACTTTAACACAGATAAAATTCTTGCAGAAAAAGTTATCCGTGCGCTGTTGCTGTTGGAGGGTTTGGTAAAACAAGAACTATCGTTCGTTTTTAAAGG
>JANJXJ010000193.1 GCA_024709105.1 Lentimicrobium sp.
CACGTAAGGTTTCTTTGGGGATGCTACCCGCTGAAAAGCTTCTGATGCTTATTCTGTTTTCAATCGCCTGAGCCAGTTCCATATGCAACTTTTTTTGAATAACAATTAAAACAGGGAATGGTTTTAACAGAAAAGCCTCTATGTCTGCTGACAGCCTGACATTTAAAGACTTAAATGCTTGTGTGCTTTATATGCTGTGTTTTCTTAGGGTCTGCTGAAAAACTCCATCAAGAGTTTCCCTTTGAATATGGGACATTCCCATACTTCGGAAACTACCGGGGCGGCTTGCCCAACCGGGGGGTTATGGATAGGCAAACAAAACAACCCTGTAGGGGTTGCCCTTCATCATGGGGGAATCCACTCCGGGGTTCTGTTCATCAGGTCTTATTGCACAAGGGGCTGTCTCAAAAGGGTAAAATTGGAGCGGAATTACAACCGACCGTAGGCGCGCCCCGCAGTAGTGCAGCGAAAGCGGGGGAGCTCAGCGTTAGCCCCGCCATCGGCGGTGGGAGCCAAATTCCACTCATCATAATTGTTTGTATATCAACAATATATGTTAGGCGTAATTTTTAATTACGCCGTTTCATAAGACATTTGAGATAGCCCCTTATTGAAGGGCAATCCCTACGGGATTTTGCATATTCAGTTCATTGCATGGTGCTTGAAAAAATAAGACAACCTCATTAATACTATGCACTTTAATTCTTATTTAACTCTGTAAGTTACTGCCAATATGGCATTTAAATATTTTTAAGCAGACCCTATTTAACCTGCAATTTCTATAATATAATGATATAAGTCGCTATAAGTGTGCTATTTATTGCTGAGTTTGGAGAAATATCTGTGACGCTAAATTTTAATTGTGAGTACCAATTAACTTTATTACTTTTGAAATGCATGAATATTCAATTAGCCGGTACTTGCTCCAGGCCAATTTGTTATTACTGCCATTTACTCACTTAAACAAAATTTCAAATAGCATATGAATCAACTTATAGGTTTATTTTTTGCATTATTCTTATTCAGCGGTATGATTGCAACTCCTCATTTTCTGATCATTCGAAGTGAATTAAGATCAAATGGCAAACCCACATCTTTTTTGGGGAGTTGGCCACTTTCTGACTTGAAAGAATTTAAAAAGCTTATTCAATCAACAGAAGATTATAAAATAAAAGAAGGTTATAAAAGCACATATTATTTGTATTTGATACCCCATTACATTTCTTTGGCATCCTTTATTGGTGTCATAATTTGTTCCATCATATACAACCAATAGCTATAGAGAAGCAGACAAGATGCTAATTAAAATTTCATGTTGATTAGATTTTGTTGCCATAGCCTCATTGAAAAAGAAGATAAAATATTGACTTAATCAGGCTTTTCCATAATCAAACTCTTTACAAATAGCCCAGGATTATTAACTACCAAAGAAATAACTAACGGGTGTATCACGTAATGATAATCTTGGACAAATTGTCCCATTACTCACCTGCTGCATATTTTTATTTTCTCTTTGATTGATGGCTCATACTATGTGGGTTATACCCAAAATGTTGAACAACGAGTTTTTGAACACAACAACTCCCTGCACCCTACCTTTTCTTCAAAACTCAGCCTTTGAAAAATAAAAAGGGTGTTAACCGGCTTACTGAATGAAATCAGTCTTTTCTGTCAGATGGAGCAATGACAACCGAATTGGCAAAATGACAATTGCTTAAACTCCTGGTAAAGCGGGTAAAAAAAAACTACTGCCTCACTATTTTGGAGGTAATCTCCAGCCCGTCCACATTCAGGCGAAGCAGATAGGTACCCCGCGGAAGGTTCCATTCACGGGCTGAAAAAGAATAGGAATGTTTGCCCTCCTGAAGCCTGGCTTCGGCTATTTGTCTGATTACACTTCCGTTCATATGAAAAACAGAAAGGTTTACATCGGCAGCACCGGGCAGATTGAATGAGATATTGAATTTATCGGTGGAAGGGTTGGGAAACACTTCAAAACCCATAGCTGGTCCTGATGAATTAGCTGCCAGGCTGGATCCCGGCCTGAGTACCATTTCGGGGTTGAACGCAGCCTGTGTTGTATTTCCCTTTGCGCCAGAGGCGTAATTCATCTCCTTGCTGATGAGCGTAAGTACCGGATATCTGTTTTCGTTCACATACCAGCGGTAAGTAACTATGCGGGTATCGGTTGTGCTGTCGTTTACCCTTTGTTTAAAGGCTTTGGTTTCTTTAATCCGAAGCGCATTGTCGTAGGTAACGTTTCCCGGAAGCAATAATGTCCCCAGCCCGTCGGCTTCTATCCGGTAAGTGCCGTCAATGCTGCCATTGCTGCATCCGCTCGAAATCGAACCGCCGTAATTGCCTTCAAAATTATCGCCAAAGGCAAATGGGTATTTAATTTTTATAAAAGGTTCGTTGTAAATAATCATGGTTTGCTTGTCTGACGAAAGAAAACCATACTGCTCAATGCCTTCTTCATTAACCCTGAAAAAGAAATAATTACCAAATTCCTCGACAGCAACATTGGCCATATTAAAAACTGAAGATTGATTCTGATTTTCGGAATAATCAGAAACTCCTTCAAAATTGCCGGTTAACTGAAGCAAAGAAAAATCCCAGATTACATTGCGGCCACTTTCTCCCGGACTAAGGTATGAAGCCAGTTTCATTACATTCCTGGTATCAGGGAAAATACCGTGGTTTTCATACGTAATTACAGTTTGAGATTTAACCGCAAAAACGCTGGTCAGCAACAGAAAAATGAATATAAATTTTTTCATGGCAATGTTTTTAAATATTCTGCAATTGCCTGAACAGGTTTTTTAACCATACAGATGCAATGCAAATCTAACAGTGAGTAAAAGTAACGTTTTAAAATGATTTATCATCATTACGGAAGAATGGTAATCTCATTTCCGGCAAAATTATTGTATTTACATTCTGAAATTCTGAAACATGAATTTCCACGTCACAAACCTTTCGGACAGTGCACTTGTTGAGTGTTAATCTTAAATTCTAATTTTGTAAAAAAAAACGTTTTATGAGATATCTGAGTATTATTGCCCTCATGTTCCTTTTGTTTGCTTGTAACCCGGTAAAAGAAACACCCGACAAAGCAGTGAATTACGATTCACTCAGGCTCGACAGCATTCACAAAGCCAATACACAAAGATACGCTCAGACCTATATTGAATCGGGAGAAAACATACGGAAAATCATAGAATCAAGAATTCCGGGGGAGAGATATAAGGCATTTGGTATTGAGTTGTATTCTTCGGTTTTATTACCCAAAACCTATATCGAAAATTCATTTTCGCCTCTTTGGATCACATCTTACGATTCCTTAACAAAGGTGCAGGAAATGGTTAATTTCGTGAGAGATACGGAATACCATGGCCTTGTCCCCGATCATTACCACTATCAGGAACTTTATGCGAGACTAGAATCGCTGATTAATGACAGTGACCATTTATATGACCCGGTTTTTATTGCAAATTTCGACCTATTACTGACTGATGCCTATTTTATGATTGCATCGCATCTTTACCATGGTAAAGTTGACCCTGAAAGCCTTGAAGCACAATGGGGAATACGCAGAGATAAGCCGGATTTACCGCTTGATGCCCGCCTTAAATACATGCTGAAGCATGAAACAGTTGAAGAAGGTTTCAGGCATTTTTATCCTCCAAACCCCGGGTATGCCGGCATGGTTGAAGAATATAAAAAGTTAAAAAGCTTGATTGATAAAGACTTCAGTATAAACGTACAGCTAAAATCCGGGTCTATAAAACCGGGCGATTCTTTGGCTGATGTTGCCGAAATAAAGAAGAAGCTCACTTTCTGGAATCTTTATAGTCCCGACACCACTTCTCACCCCGGCAAATACGATGAAAAATCCGTTGAGGCCATGAAGAAACTGCAGCATCAGTTTGGCTACAATACGGATGGGATAATCGGTAAAAATGCTGTAAAGGCGCTTAATCTGGGGGTTAAAGAAAGAATTGATCTGCTTGCTGTAAACATGGAAAGACTGCGTTGGATGCCCGATTCGCTTGAACCGGTTTACATACTGGTAAACATTGCCGATTTTACCTTGCAGGTTTTCAGGGGCAGCGACACCCTGATGAGCATGCGTACCATTGTTGGAAAAGATTACCGCGAAACCCCGGTTTTCAATGCATTGATCACATACCTGGTTTTGAGCCCTTCGTGGACAGTCCCTCCCACCATTCAACGCCAGGACGTAATTCCGGCTGTAGCCAGAAATGCCGGATATCTTGCATCAAAAAACATGAAAGTTTATGATTCAAAAGGTAAGCTTGTTGATCCCGCTTCAGTAAACTGGAAACGAGACGGCATGAGATACACCATCAGACAGTCTCCGGGGGCGCAAAATGCATTGGGTAAGGTAAAATTTATGTTCCCTAACAAGCACAATGTATATTTGCACGATACTCCTTCGCGCGAGCTGTTTGCACGGGATGAGCGCACTTTCAGTTCCGGCTGTATCAGGATCGAAAAACCGATGGAACTCGCCCAACTGCTGCTCTCTGATATGGATGGCTGGTCACCCGAAAAGGTAAAACAGGCCATGAACAGCAGCAGCGAAAAAACTGTGGTGCTTAAATCACCTGCCGGGGTTTACCTGTATTACCTTACAGCCTGGGCCGATTCCAAAGGTATAATTCATTACCGCAGCGACATCTACAACCGAGACAAGGAAATGTTGATTGCCCTGAGGGAAAAGCATAAAAAATGGAATACCTGACAAGTTTTCACAATTTGTTCAGTCTCTGAATAGCTGTAAGCTCTTAGTGGAAAAAAGGGAATTAAACTAAACATAACTAAAAAAAGCCGCCTTCGTTAAGAAAGCGGCTTTTAAGTTTATCGGCAATGGGCTATTTAATTTCCCAGGTGTCGCCACTATTTAGCAAATCGTCAACACATTTGATTTTTGAATTTGCTTTGGCGTATGCAATCTGCTCTTCCACCATATCATCGTAAGTAGGATACATAGCAGCGCGGATAACGCCCAGAGCCACAGGAAAATGCGGATAAGCCATTTTGGCAAGCATCAGGTGAACACCAGGATCCTGCTGATAGGCATCGTGCACCAGAAGGTCATCCTCGGTAATTCCGTTTTCACCCAGGGTAACCACTTCAAGGCGGGTTCCGTTGAGGCGGATACCTTTGTCGCGGTTTTTACCAAAAATCATAGGCTCACCGTTGCGCAAAACTATCTGCCTCTCGTCGCGGGTTTCTTTATTGGTAACCACATCATGGGTTTTATCGGCAAAGATCACGCAGTTCTGGAGAATCTCAACTACCGATGTACCATCGTGTTTGGCTGCTTCAAACATCACCTCCGTCATGAGCCTGGGGTTGGTATCAACCACGCGGGCAAAGAAAGTACCCTGAGCTCCAAGCACCAGTTCTCCGGGATTAAACGGATGTTCAATGGTTCCCTGAGGTGATGTTTTGGTTACGCTTCCCATTGGAGTAGTAGGTGAATACTGTCCTTTGGTAAGACCGTAAATCTGATTGTTGAACAACATAATGTTCACATCAATATTCCTGCGGATAATGTGAATAAAGTGGTTTCCTCCAATGGCCATGGAGTCGCCGTCGCCGGTGGCCACCCAAACGCTCAGGTGGGGATTCGAGATTTTAACACCCGAGGCAATGGCAGCGGCACGCCCGTGAATACCATGAATACCATAAGTATTTACGTAATAGGGAAATCTTGATGAGCAGCCAATTCCCGATACAAACATAAAGTTTTCTTTACGGTATCCTATTTTAGGAAATACATTGGCTACTGAGGAAAGAATGGCATGGGCGCCACAACCCGGGCACCATTTTACCATCTGGTCGCTTACAAAGTCCTCTTTGGTAAGTTCTACAGCGGAACGCTCTACGGTTAAATTAGGTTCTTTGTTCATGATTATTTCTCCTCCAGTGTTGCGTTAATAGCATTTACCAACTCACTTACAGTAAATGGTAATCCCTGCACTTTATTGTATTTCAGATATTTGTATTGCGGATGGTTCATCCTCAGATAATTTACAAACTGTCCGCTGTTGAGTTCGCAAACCAGTATCTTTTTATACCTGCCCAAAAGATCTGCTGTATTCTTCGGCAGAGGCATGATATAATGGAAGTGGGCATGGCTTACGCTCTTACCGGCTTTCTGAAGTTCTTCAACAGCTTCTGAAACAGCTCCATGTGTTCCGCCCCAGCTTACAACCAGCAATTCTCCTTCTTTTTCGCCAACAATTTCCTGTTCGGGAATAAATTCAGCTACTTTCTGCACTTTGGCTTCGCGCAGGTCAACCATTTTCTGATGGTTTATCGGGTCGGTGGAAACATTACCATAAATATCCTCTTTTTCAAGTCCACCCACACGATGCCTCAGGCCTTCGGTTCCGGGCAGCGCCCATTTGCGGGCCAGGGTTTCGGGATTGCGGCGGTAAGGTTTGTAATCGGGATCGTTGGCCTCGGCAATGGGAGGATGAATGGAAGGCAGATCAGCAACTTTTGGTATGCGAAGCAGTTGTGATCCATTACCCAGATAACCATCGGTGAGCAGAATAACAGGAGTCATATGCTCCATAGCTATTTTACCTGCCATATAAGCATAGTAAAAACAGTTGGCCGAAGAAGAGGCTGCAATTACCACTACAGGAGCTTCTCCATTTCTTCCGAACAATGCCTGATACAGGTCGCTTTGCTCCGATTTGGTTGGCAATCCTGTACTGGGTCCGCCGCGCTGAACGTTTACAATAACCAATGGCAACTCGGTAATTACTGCAAGGCCAATGGCTTCGCTTTTGAGAGAAAGACCAGGACCTGAGGTAGTAGTTACTGCCATGGAGCCGGTATAACTTGCGCCAATGGCCGAAGTAATACCCGCAATTTCATCTTCTGCCTGAAAAACTTTTGCACCCAGCGATTTGTATTTCGCCAGCTCTATAAGGATTTCGGTAGCCGGAGTAATAGGATACGAGCCAAGGAAAAGAGGTCTTCCTGAACGCTCGGCAGCCGCAAGCAAACCCCATGCTGTGGCAACATTACCGGTGATATTGCGGTAACGGCCCGGTTCTAATTTTGCTCTTGAAACCTGATATACCGATGTAAGTGCTTCAACTGTTTCTGTATAATTGTAGCCAGCTTCCAGAACAGCCTTATTTGCCTCAATTACTGCTGGTTTTGACTTAAATTTCTTTTCAAAAAACTCAAAAGTGTTGTCAAATTTCCAGTCGAACAGGTGGTACAACATACCCAGGGCAAACATATTCTTGCTCCGGTCAGCTGTTTTATTGTCGATTCCCAAATCTTTTACAGCCTCGCGTGTAAGCAGAGTGATGGGTGCTTTTACAAGATTGTACCCTGAAAGGCTATCGTTATCGAGCGGATTTTCAGCATATCCGGCTTTTTTAACGGCAGCTTCCTCAAATGCATTTTCGTCAACAATAATTGTTGCTCCGGGTTTAGCCCACTTAAGGTTGGATTTAAGTGAAGCCGGGTTCATAGCTACCAGAACATCGCAAAGATCGCCGGTGGTTTCAATTTTTTTTGCACCCACATGCACCTGAAATCCCGAAACGCCTGCAATGGTGTTGTGCGGAGCACGGATTTCAGCCGGATAATCGGGAAAAGTGGCGAGGTCAAGTCCGGCCAAAGCTGCTGTGTCAGAGAACAGTGTTCCGGTGAGTTGCATCCCGTCGCCCGAGTCGCCAACAAACTTAACGACTACTGCATCTTTCTGGATGACATTACTTTTAGTTTTTACCATGATTATTAGGAGGTTGATTTACTTAAGGCGGCAAAGTTATATTTTTTATCTGCTGTGTAATACATGCTGCCAAGAAAAATTATCAATACATGCACAATCTTTTATATTTAGATACGTGTTTTTATTAATCCACTGACTATCAGTGCTGAAAATGCATTTTCAACACATTGGTTATTTAGAAACACTAAAAATAAGTAACGAGATACTTTTTTGAGTGATTTCGGCATATATTTGCAGCGGAAGATTACACCAAATCATTAACTAATCTATACAGCCATGGCTTACGTAATTACAGATGACTGCACCGCTTGCGGTACTTGCATTGATGAATGTCCTGTTGATGCTATCTCAGAAGGCGATATCTACAAGATTGACGCCGATGTTTGCACCGACTGCGGATCATGCGCCGATGTTTGCCCTGTTGAAGCAATTCACCCGGCCTAATCAGTCATTTTATGACCTGAAAAGCCTGTCAGCAATGGCAGGCTTTTTTTATAGTTTTTCACATAAACTTTATCCCCCCGAGTTTGTTTAAGTGCGGAGTGCCAAAACTCAGCAATTGTACTATATTTGCACAAAGCGAATCATTTAACCGATTGAAATGGATAAATTTTCCTACCTGTCGAATGCCGAAGGCAGTTTTATAGAAGAACTATATGCCAGCTACCTTACCGACCCGGCTTCGGTAGAACCCGACTGGCGCAAGTTTTTTGAAGGATTTGAATTTGCCAGAAAAAACTTTTCTGACTCTTCCGATCAACTCACTGTGCCCGGCGAATTCAAGGTAATTAACCTCATAAACGGCTACCGGCAGCGCGGGCATCTGTTCACACTTACCAATCCGGTAAGAACCCGCAGAAAATACAGACCCACCCTCGATATTGAAAACTTTGGCCTTACCAAAGACGACCTTGGAAAAGTTTTTCAGGCTGGTAATGAAATAGGTATTGGACCCGCTACCTTAACAAAAATTATTGAGCACCTCGACAAAACCTACTGCCAATCGGTGGGTGTTGAGTTTGCATATATTCGCAATGAAGAGATTTATCAGTGGCTGCGCAAAAAAATGGAAGCCGGCAGAAATGAGCCCCGCTTCGGAAAGGCAGTAAAGTCAACCATTCTGCGCAAACTCACCGAAGCTGTTGGATTCGAGAAATTTCTTCACAAAAGATTTCCCGGCCAAAAACGCTTTTCTCTCGAAGGTGGCGAATCTCTTATTCCTGCACTTGATGCCATCATTGAAAAAGGTGCTGCACTCGGCGCTGAAGAATTCCTGATTGGAATGCCCCACCGTGGCAGGCTGAATGTGCTGGCCAATATTATGGGCAAGCCATACAAAGACATTTTTAATGAATTTTCAAACAAAGAATATGAGGACGAATTTCTGCTGGGCGATGTAAAATATCACCTGGGAGCTACGCTGCAAAGGCCTACTCATGCAGGCAAAAGTGTAGACCTTACCCTTGCACCCAACCCATCTCACCTTGAGACCGTTGGCCCTGTGGTTGCCGGCATAGCCAGAGCAAAAATTGACCAGCAATACCAGGGCAATACCGATAAGGTAGTGCCAATTATCATTCACGGAGATGCTTCCATTGCCGGACAGGGTGTTGTTTATGAACTGGTGCAGATGTCGGAACTGGAAGGTTACCGCGTAGGTGGCAGCATTCACCTGGTAGTCAACAATCAGGTTGGATTTACCACCAATTATCTTGATTCAAGAAGCAGTACTTATTGTACCGATGTTGCAAAAACTATTCAATCGCCAATATTTCATGTTAATGCCGACGATGCCGAAGCAGTCGTCTATGCCATTGAACTGGCCATGGAATACCGCGAAAAGTTCGACAAAGATGTTTTCATTGACCTGTTGGGATACCGCAGGTACGGACATAACGAAGGCGATGAGCCCCGCTTCACACAGCCCGTTTTATACAAGGCCATTGAAAAACATCCCGATGTAAGGCAGCTGTACGTTAATAAACTCATTGCCGAAGGTTTGATAACAGCCGATGATGCCAAGGCCGTTGAAAAAGAAATCAACGATATTCTGGAAACACATCTTGCTGAATCTCAGAAAAGCAGTAAAACCAAGGTAACTCCATTCCTTGGGCCTACATGGGATAATATACGCATTGCAGTAAGCGAAGATTTTGTGCGTTCGCCCGAAACCGGGGTAGATATGCAAACCCTGTTGCACCTCACCGAAAAAATGACCACACTGCCCGCGGGGAAAGCGTTTAACCGAAAGCTGGTGAAGCTGCTGAGTGACCGGAAATCCATGATGGAACCAGGCGGAAAACTTGACTGGGCCATGGGCGAATTACTGGCCTACGCTACACTTCTTAACGAGGGCATACCTGTAAGATTAAGCGGACAGGATTCACAAAGGGGCACATTCTCTCACAGGCATTCGGTACTTACCATCGAGGATTCGGAGGAAAAATATACCCCGCTTAAGCACATTGCAGATAATCAGGCAGCTTTTCAGGTGTATAATTCTCCGCTTTCAGAATACGGGGTGCTGGGTTTTGAATACGGATACTCACTTACTTCGCCAAACACACTTACCATCTGGGAGGCTCAGTTCGGCGATTTCTTCAATGGTGCTCAAATCATCATTGACCAGTACTTAAGCAGTGCCGAAGACAAATGGCGGGTAATGAGCGACCTGGTTCTGTTTCTGCCTCACGGATATGAAGGGCAGGGCCCTGAGCATTCCAGCGGCAGAATAGAAAGATTTCTCTCGCTTTGCGCTGAGAACAATATGCAGGTTGTAAACTGTACTACTCCGGCAAATTTCTTCCATCTGCTTCGGCGTCAGTTAAAAAGGCCTTTTCGCAAACCCCTGGTGGTGTTTACTCCAAAGAGCCTGCTGAGGCATCCGGCCTGTGTTTCATCTCCTGAAGAGCTTTCAGCAGGTGGTTTCCGGGAAGTGATTGACGACGAAACCACACAACCCGAAGCCGTAAAAAGAGTCATTTTTACAAGCGGCAAGCTTTATTACGACCTGATTGAAGAACGCAGCAAACGCGGTACCAACGAAGCCATTGTGAGAATTGAGCAGTTGTATCCTTTCCCGAAAGAACAGGTAAAGTCAGTACTCAACCGCTACCCGAATGCCGAAAGACATGTCTGGTCGCAGGAAGAACCTGCAAATATGGGAGCCTGGTCGTTTATCCTGCGCAATTTCAAAGAAACCGACATACTGCTTGTTGCCAGCCCCGAAAGCGGTAGTCCTGCCACAGGCTCACCCAGACTGCATGCCATGAGGCAACGGAAAATTGTTGAAAAATCCTTTGGTGAATGTACATGCCCCAACGCCAACTTAGTGTGTAAGATGGTATGTGCACCCCACGAGTGGTCGTTTATTCCCGAATCAGCCAAAACAGAATAAAATATTTCGCAATGATTATTGAAATTAAAGTCCCTACCCCCGGAGAATCCATTTCGGAAGTACAGCTCGCCTCATGGCTGGTTGCCGACGGTGAATTTGTTGAAAAAGATGCCGAAATTGCCGAAATCGACTCCGACAAGGCCACCCTTACCATCAATGCACCAGAGGAGGGCATCATCAAACTGCTGGCAGAAGCCGGCGATACCCTGAAGGTTGGTGCTGTTATGGCACAGATTGATTCGGCAGCAGCCAGACCTGCAGGCACTGCCCCTGCCCCGAAACAGGCAGAAATTGCCCCTGTGAAACCTGAACCCGCTGCACCGGCAACTGAAAAGAAAACGGAGGTAAAAGAAACACCTCAGGCAGAAAAGCAGGACACAGGTTTGCACATCTCACCGCTTGCCCGCCGCATTATGCTCGAAAAAGAGGTGACTGAGCAGGACATACTGGAATACATCAGAAAAATAAGGATAGGCAAAGGTGATATTGATGAAATAGCTGCTTCGAAAAAAACATCTGTACCTGCTGCAGTTCAGCCTTTAGCTGCCAGCTGGGGCGGAACACGCAACTCAGAGCGTAAAAAAATGACAACGCTCAGACAGAAACTTTCGCAGCGTTTGGTTTCAGTAAAAAATGAAACTGCCATGCTCACCACTTTCAACGAGGTAAACATGAGCAGCATCATGGAAATGCGCAAAAAATACAACGAACGTTTTAAGGAAACCCATGGCATTTCGCTGGGCTTTATGTCGCTTTTTACAAAGGCAGTAACCATTGCCTTAAAACATTTCCCTCAGGTAAATTCCATGATTGACGGCGATGAACTCATCACTTATGATTATGCTGACATAGGCATTGCTGTAAGTGCGCCCAAAGGCCTGGTAGTGCCGGTGGTAAGAAATGCCGAAAGCCTCAGCCTTGCCCAGATTGAGCAAAAGATAAAGGAACTCGCGATAAAAGCCCGCGATAATAAAATCACCCTGGAAGAGATGACAGGTGGCACATTTACCATCACCAACGGCGGCGTTTTCGGGTCTATGATGTCAACTCCCATACTCAATCCGCCGCAGAGTGCCATTCTGGGTATGCATAATATTGTGGAACGCCCGGTGGCTGTCAATGGACAGGTAGTTATTGCCCCGATTATGTATGTAGCCCTTTCCTATGACCACAGGGTTATTGATGGGCGCGAATCGGTTGGCTTTCTGGTAAAAGTAAAAGAAATGCTAGAGAACCCGGCCAAAATGCTTTTTGATGGTTCCGATCCTCAGCAGGCACTGCTGCAACTTTAAATAGTTGTTTGCGGCTTCAGCCTGAAGGTCAAGCTTTATACAACATTCTTTACCTTTCTGACGCCTTTATAATTTTAAAGGTCTTAATTATTCCGCCTGCAGTGGAAATTCGCGCGAAGTAAAAGCCTGGCGCAAAACCTTTTGCTGCCCATTTTACCGAACCACTCAAAACTGGCCCCTGAAAATCAAAAACTTTCCGGCCCTGAACATCATAAACAGATATAGTTTTTATCGGGTTGGAAATTCCGCCAGGAAACCCAAAACTGATTTCATCAGTAAACGGATTTGGGTAAATTGTTATTCCATCATCCTGATCTAATTTCGGTTTAACTGGCACAATCCCTCCCGTTTCTGTAGAAATGAGAAGTCCGTTTGCTCCTGAAAACAACCCATTCAGTTCATCGGTAAAAAACACGAAATTGAGTTCTGAGGTAACAGGAATTTCCACCGGATACCAGTTTTCACCGCCATCTATGGTTTTGAGCAGTGTTTCATCGTGATAACCAATGGTTGCATATCCAATTTCCGGAACAGGAAAACTAAGTTTCTTCACAATAAAATTGCCGTTTATGTGCACATTTGCCGGCACCCACGACCCTCCTCCGTCGGTTGATTTCAGTATGCTGCTGAAACATCCCAGAAAGATGGAATTGTCACCTGCAAAGCTCATGTCATAAGCCCAATTATATGGACCGGCACTGAATTGCTGCCAGTTGATTCCTCCATCTTCTGATTTGAACAGAAATGCAGAACCATCTACCCTTCCGCACATATAAATAAGTTCAGGTGAATGAAATTCTACCTTCGAAATTTCCAGATAGGGATACAAAAACGCCGGTTCTTCCCAGGTTTCTCCCCCATCATTGGTTTTTAATATTCCATAATCATGAACAATAATACCTGTTTGTGAATCATAGAAACTGATTTTATATTCGTAAAGATCTTCATTTCCAACAGGTAATTCTTCCCAGGTTTGCCCTTTGTCGAATGTTCTAAACAAGGTTGTATAAAAACCGGTCCCCAAAATAAAGCCAGTATCAGCGCACGGAAAACTCATGCTGCCTTCGGCAAAGTATGGTGTGGGTATATATTCCCAGGACTTGCCACCGTCGGTTGTTGTATTAAGAATTGTCTGAGCTACACCGGTGCTCCACGATTCCATAAGTAAGTAGCCATTGAGAGCATCCACAAATTCCATTTCTCTGATGTTCCCTTTAAAAATATGCTGATCGGTCTGCTCCCAGGTTAATCCTGAATCGGATGAAGAAAAAAGATAACCTTTTGAACCACCGGCAAACATATGTTCTCCGTCGAGATAGGTCAGGGTTCTTGCAAACCAGGAGCCAAAAGGCATAGAAGCTGTTTGCCACGATTCTCCGCCATCATTGCTCAGAGCTACAATAGATTCATACATTGCTGATGTGCCCAGCATAGCAATCTGTTCACTTCCATTAACCGAAAAACCAGCCGAATAAGCATGTAAATAGGGTGATGCAAGATTCCAGTTTGCACCTTTATCGGTAGTTTTGTAGATATATACTCCTATGGCAGTCTGAATATCGTAATCCTGAGCCACAAAGCCTGTGGAGTCGTTTACAAATATGATGTCATGAATCCCATCTTGATTAAAAATATCCGGAAGTGGCTCAGGTTCCCAGTTTATGCCGCCATCATGTGTTACCAGCCACGACGGCTGCAAATAATTTAAGATAAATCCATTAAGGCTGTCAGCAAAAGCTATCCGGCTAAGTGAAACATCATCTCCCAGGGATACAGCCTGCCAGGAATCTCCGCCGTCGGAAGTCTTAAGTAAGGTATCTGAGCCTGAAGTTGCAAATCCATTCAGGGCAGTGCTGAAGTATATGCTGCCAATCGCTTGGTTGGCGGCGCTGCTGTGAACAATTCTCCAGCTCTCTCCCCCGTTGTCTGTTTTAAGTATAGTTTTGTTGCTGCCTGCCACAAATCCGGTTAGCGAATCGATAAAAAACAACTGCTTACAACAAAAATCTCTGTGCATTCCGGCAGGTTGCAGTTGCAGATTCCAGGTTTCACCGGCATCGTCACTATACATAAGTGTGGCATTAGATGCAGCGGCAATCAAGGTATTGGTGCCCGGAATTTTGATCATATGATTAATATCGTTTTCCTGAGGCAGCGGAGTTACCCGGCTCCATGTTTGCTGTGCAATAGTGAGTTTCGCAAAACCAATTGCAAGAATGACGGTTAATAGCAAATATTGTTTCATAATATTAAAGGGTATTGAATAACAATACAAATATAAAAAAAATACAATCAGGCATACTAACTTGATAGTATAGTATAAAGTCAATATGGACCCTTTGAATTGATATTAAGGATATCCACTTGGATATTTCTATGTAGAGCACTCAAAATATAGTTTTGATTGCCCGACAAATGAATTGAAAGTACTTTTTTGGATAAACTGCTTTTATAATTATAAATTTATTAACTTTGCCATATTTATTTGCTTAACTTAACTTAAAGGATATAAACTATGGAAATAGGTGTTAAAATAAGGAAAATGCGTGAGCTAAGAAATCTTACACAAGATTTTATGGCTAAAGGTCTTGGAATAACGCAAGAAACTTATAGCCGGCTTGAAACGGGTCAAACTAAAATTAATATGAAGAGAATAGAAGATATTGCAAAAATACTTGATGTTGACCCATTAACACTTATGAATTTTGATGAGAATTTTGTTTTTAATAACTGTAGCCAAAATCAAGCAGGAAAAATCGTAAACAACTACACTACATTAGCAACAGAAGAACGGAATTTCTATCTTGAGAGGATTTCCACTTTAGAAAAAGAAATTCAACAACTTAAAAAAAGCAAAGTCTGAAGTGTTTAAAAAGAGGATATGGTTATGGAATTTCAAAACAGAGTATTTGAATAATAACCAGCTTCATGCTCAAGAAAATTATCATAATAATTTTTCGCAGTACGGTATTCAATCAAATAAATACTTCTCAAGGGAATATAATGCAAATCAGGATATACGTTTCTACACAACCAATTATATGGTTTTTTTGCATTTTCTAACTTATTATAATGCTTGATATATAATGAATTGAACGAAACGAAGTCATACCCTTGATAAATATGGATTGCTTCATGTGAGATTAGTTGATAGTTGTTTAGATGACCATCTTTTATTACCATTAAACCAGGGAAAGCAATACCAATAGAATTGGTTGAATCAAACTGGGCAGAGTTTGAAGTAAATATCACATGTCCGGTTTGCATACTCTTTTGTAGCTCAAAATTAGTCTGAAACGCAGCACCCATAACATAAACTGCTGTAATAGGCATAATTCTGGCTCTTAATGACATTTTATTTTTTGTATGTAACTCAAATCTAATAAAGGCAATATTCATATTCCATTGCTCCCAAAAATCCTTGTTCATGGCAGCATTTTCCTTAATTGATGTTCCGGCAGCATTTAATATTTTAGAACTCCAATACAATTTCCAGTCAGAATTCTTGTATGCAGGCTTTAGTAATCTTTTGCTTTCAAAAGTAAGATAACCACCCAGCGCCCCTTGCCATAAAGCCTTATAAACAACTGGAATAACTTTTTCCTCCTTCTTTTTATTAAGGATGGCCCCACATGCACTGAACAAAGAGCCAATACCTATATTATAGACTGCAGCTTCAACATCATTACTCTGACTTTTGGCAGAATCTAAAAACAACAAAAAGGCAATAGTCGTTAGAATAAGTCGTTTCATGGGCTTTTAATTAGTTTTTGATAAATGGAGTGGTTTTCAATTTTGTAAGCAATTACATTCTGATATTCTTCGGTAATTCTTGTTGTGATTGCACCTTTTTCATTAATGACGCAAGAATACCCCTTGTTTGAGCATTTTATCACATTTCGATTTGTTTCAATTGCTCTAAGTCTAACAATATCAAGATATTGCTTCTTACCAAAATAGGAATTATTCATAAATTCTTCACTTGTACTTAAAAAAATCAAATTGTTGTCTTCAACATTCTTGACAATATAAGTTGAGAAGATGGACTCATAACATAATACCGGAAAAATACCATATAACTTCGAAATAATCCTTTGATCATCGTTCTCACATCTAGAATAGAAACTCTCCCCAAATGCAAATTTAAGATATTTTGGTACATGCTCTCTAATTGGAACATATTTCCTCTTAATTCTATAAAAATTACCCTTTTCATTAATAACCATCATAGCATTAAAACGTCTTGAATCATCATCTATTATTTCAGCTCCAGCAAAAAATGCAGTATTGGGCTTTAGTTTAATCAATCTTCGGATGAAATAATGATTTGCATGTTCTATTTGTGAAGATATTTTAAATGACGTTAAAAATAGCTCCGGACTGAGAATAATGTTAGATACCTGATTTTTAGTAACGTAATTATATAACTTTTGTGTTTTCTTAAGATTTGAAACTCTCGAATCATTTGGTATATATGTAGTAACAGAGATTTCACTATCTCTATTGGCTGGGATGCTGTAAAACATAAACAATGAAGCACATATTGGAATTATTAAGAATAGCACAAATAATATATATCTTTGTATTTGTTTCTCTTTTTTAGATATAATCATATAGCTTAAATTACCTAATAATAACAACCATAATGTTCCTGCAAATACTCCAAAAATCTTATACCATTGAATAAAAAAGTATTGATTTGACATTACATTCCCAAATGTTAGCCACGGCCAAGGCAGAAGCCAGTAATGACTAGATATTTCAAAAAGTATCCAAATAGGTAGAAGAACAATAAATACCCCAGTTTTAAATACCTTAACAACAAAATATACCAATGTTATGGGAATCATCATGAGTAAAGTATTTTCTACATATGCCAAAACTCCTTCCCTAAGACTTACCTCCAATAACCAGCTTGTGGCTGAAATATTTAAAGATAAAATAAACAGCATGATTTTTAAATAATATTTATAAAAAGGTAAATTAATAGAATCAGCGATTACCCCTATAATTATTGCTACTGATAATATAAAAATTAAACCAAAATAATTCCAAGCCAAAAAAGTGGAACATTGAAAAATGAGGAGTAAAATAGTTCTTTTCAATACAATTAGTTAAGGGCAAGCCCAGCTTTAAAACTGGGCTTGCACAATTAATTACTATTTTTCTATAACAAAATCGCTTCTAGAAACAGTATATCCAGCAACAGCATATGAATTTTCATCGCTACCATTGTTATAGGATGTTATACTATATCCAGCTCTTCCAACGTAAACTGATATTACAGCATTATTAGGTAAATATTGCAAATCAGCTGCAGTTATTGTATAACTACCATTGTCAGTAATAGTTATACCATTAAGGTATCTTTCTGGATTCTCGGCAGAGATATTTCCCTCGTATTGAGAAAACGGATTGTATTCAAAAGCAATTACTACTCCGTTTTGGTTTAATCCATCAAAATTCCAGTTGATAATAGTACCTTCCACAATTTTTCCCTCTTGCAGTCCGGTAAATTGAATGTGTATTAATTCCGGAATATAAACGCCATCAATTGTATCAGTTTGGTTCTGACTTGATTTTAAGGCTGCAGCATTGCCATCTATTGTCAAGTCAAATTTTTTACCAAATAATTCTGAAACATCAATATCATTTTTGTAGGAGTAACTCTTGTCAGTAGATTTGACATAGGAATAATCGTAAAAATTCACATTCATTTCGTTCAACAACATGTTTAAAGGTTTCTGGTCTCCCGATAAACTTGAAGTTATTAAATATGATTGCCCATTTGACAAATTTGTCTCAAAGCTCTGAATAATAATGCTCCCATCGGTCGGTGTGTTTAAAAAGTTGAGATAATCCTCAATGGTAGCAGTTTTATTCTTCTCGTCTGCCAATTTAACATCAGTTACTTCATCTTTACAAGATGTAAAAACAAATGAAACTAAAAGTGAAGCCAATAAAATTTTGATTGTTTTCATAATTAATTTTTGTTATGGTTAGTTTTTGTTAATTACATTGAGGCATTGCAGCAAGTGAAAAAGACCTATCCGTCAATACAATGCTGGAGATAGGGTAATAAACCGCAGAATGAATAAACTTAGCGCGTCTGTAAAGTGGATAAGAAAGATACCACATTCCACAACCTTCATGTATTTCTATTGTGAAAGAAAAACTTGAATTTTGTGGAACTTTAATATTCATTTTGCCATCGTTATTCACACCATCGTTACTACTATCCCACAGGTAGGTTTGTGTACCCTTATCTCCATATCCAGTGCATCCAATTGCAGTGATTGTGATGAGGCAGTAATTTTGAGTAATGTTTTGGTTTAGACTTGCAGTACTTTGCACTTGACCACCGTTAAGAATATTTGAAGCAGGTTGAAACCAAACAGATGGATCACGTCCTGATATATTACTTACTGTAATATTCAGAGGCAATTGCAAAACACAATTGATAGTACCACATGGCGGATCCTCCGGTGTTTTACCATTACTCCCTCCAGGCCCTTTTCCACCTCCTCCACCCCCGCCACCACCAGCACTTAGAAGCACAGTGAATGTTATCAGTGAGAAAAATACAGCAATTTTCTTGCTAAAAATTAGAACTTCTTTTTTCATAATTACAATGAATTAAAGGGTTAAAACTAAATGATTACTTTGAAGCATGAGCTACTAAATAATAAATGATAAGATAACACTTCATTCAATAAGTCGCTCAAAACTCCCTCTATTGGTTAACAAATTAAGCACATTTCATTTATTGAATATGTTAAAATAATACATACTATATGCAGTATATGCATAATTTATACGTGGGTTCAACTATAAGTGCATTTCAATTATCTTATTTTAGATCATTATATCAGCAGTAAATACAATAAATAGGTTAGGAATAGAGAAGCAAATTTATTCATCCATATATCACATTGACCTGTTTTTCAAATCTGTAACCATCATCAAACCCATCAGCAGCAGAATACACACCACAGCCCTGCCTGTGTAGATCAGGGCAAGCTGTCCTTCGGATATGGGCATGGCAAGTAAGGCAGCCAGCAACATCCCTGTCCAGATGAGGTAGTTCTCATGATTTTGTTTTGTTTTAACAATGCGGCTTACCACCGGAAAATAAGCTACCACAAGTATGCCCTGCACCAGCAGATTGGTAACAAAATGGTTTTGGGTAAAAAACCAGAATATCAAAATGGCCGCTACCACAGCGATACAAAACATATCAAAACGGTTAAACCGGCTGCTTTTGTCACCGAAAAAAACAATCATCAGGGTAATGCTGCCTACATAAAAAAGGTCGGCTGTATTCAAGATATTATCCCATATACCGAAATTTCCTTCCTTAAGGTAAGTGGAAAGGCTCAGTGCCACTGCCAGCAGAAAGAAAACCCACATAGCCAAGGCAGGCCTTATCTGCTTTTTAACCAGCAACTTGTAATAATATCCGGCCATCAGAAAATTAAGCAGGATGACAGCAGCGATGAGAACCGGTTTCATAAAAGGTTTTTTTAAGAATCTATGTTGCAGAAATCTGGTTAAGCACATTTTCAACTGCACTTTCGAGTTCGCAAACGGAGCCATTGTTGTCGAAAAGAAAATCAGCCAGCTCAATACACCTGCGCAGGTTTTGATGATTGGGGTCCGAGGAGTTCATTTCGCGGGCTTCGTTGGCGATAAAGGTTTCAAAATCAATCTGATCTGTTTCCGACTGACGTTCTTTTATTCTTTCGAACCTGGCTCTGGCATCGGCATCTACAGCAAACAGATAAAATTGTCCTTTATTTTTAAGTGAGTGAACCTCTCCCGGAGTACGAATACTTTCAATCACGCAGTTTTTACCTGTGAGCAAGGCTTCTTCGTATAGACAATCGGTAATGTAAGAAGGTGAATTGGATGCTCTGAGGTCGTTGGCAACCACTACCATGCTGTCGCGGTTAACAGGTAAATTCCGTTTAACAATTTCCCTTACGATAAACTCTCTTACAGAAAAATGGGTAAAACCCTTTTCTTTAACGAGATATTCAACGATTGTGCCTTTGCCGGCGCCCAAAGTCCCTGTAATTCCGATGACTATCATACAG
>JANJXJ010000194.1 GCA_024709105.1 Lentimicrobium sp.
CACGTAAGGTTTCTTTGGGGATGCTACCCGCTGAAAAGCTTCTGATGCTTATTCTGTTTTCAATCGCCTGAGCCAGTTCCATATGCAACTTTTTTTGAATAACAATTAAAACAGGGAATGGTTTTAACAGAAAAGCCTCTAAGTCTGCTGACAGCCTGACATTTAAAGACTTAAATGCTTGTGTGCTTTATATGCTGTGTTTTCTTAGGGGTCCGCTGAAAAACTCCATCAAGAGTTTCCCTTTGAATATGGGATATTCCCATACTTCGGAAACTACCGGGGCGGCTTGCCCAACCGGGGGTTTATGGGTAGGCAGACAAAACAACCCAGTAAGGATTGCCCTTTATCATGGGGGAACCCCTCCGGGGTTCTGTTTTTCAGCCCCTATTGTTGGGGCAATCCCTACGTGATTTTTATCTTCAGTTCATTGTTTGGTGCATTGAAAAATGAGACAACCTCATTAATGCCATACACTTTTGCTTTTATTTAACTCTATAAATTACTGCCAATATGACTTTTGATTATTTTTAAGCAGACCCTGCTTAATTCCAAAATTTAGCCAAGGCAAGTGCGGAATCCCGCTGAACAGGCTATGCCAAGTCTATGATTCAGCTAAGTTTAATTCGTATTTTAACCGTAAATAAACGGATAAAAACCGAATAAAAACCGAATGAACTATATTTTTATTATTTTTGAATCACAATTCTGATATGTTATGGCGGTTTCAAAAAAAGCTCTTGCATTGCTGCTAAGCGGTTCCATTGGGAATGTGGTGGTCTATGAAATGAATGGGAAAATGGTTGTCCGGAGCAAACCATCGGTAAAACGAAAAAAAGCTACAGGGCAGCAAAAGGATGCACAGAATCTTTTTGGAAAGGTGATGAAAGTAATGGGAGCCGCGAAAAAGTTCCTCAATACCGGTTTTGGAAACCAGAAAGGGCATTCGGCATTTCACAGTGCCATGTCGGCCAATATGCTCAGGTTTAAGGAGGATAAAAACTTTGATTTCAGCAAACTGATTGTTAGCCAGGGAGATCTGCTTCAATTCGATGGTTTAAACTGTATTGCCGGGCATAATAACGAACTTGTTGTCAGTTGGGAGGAAGTAAGCAGTTTGTCAGGAAATACAATTCCGGATTCCGTTTCGTTGCTGGTTTACAATTCAACCACAAATCAGTGTGAATTTGCCTATGAATGCGGGCATCGCGACAAAAAAGAAGCCCGTTTGCAGCTGACTGGTGTAAAAACAGGGGATTTGCTTGAGGTTTATATTTGTCTTTTGGATTTGAGAGCGAAATTATTGAGTGACAAATACAAAATCACCCAGAGTGTGTGGGCTGGCCGCATACAGTGGTTGTAATCATACAGTTATTACAAAGCTAGAGTGTTTTGCTGCCTTCTGAATTTAATTTCTGAATCAGCTTACAGATTAACAAATGGCAAAAAGCAGTAATGCATCTGTATGTTCAATTAATTATCTATTCTCAGCGCGATTTAAGTTCCTATAAATGTAAGGATGGTTGCTAAGTATCAAGGGCTTCAGCATGATTGTCATAGTTTATTCAGAAAATTTTCTCAACTTCTTGTGAAATATTGCAAATTCATGTAGGTTTGTAAGGCAAAAAACATGCAAAATATTTCAATGTCATGAGCAAAGAACTTGATCAACTCCAGCCGGCCCCGTTGTGGCAGTATTTTCAGGAAATCTGCAAAATACCACGTCCTTCAAAAAAAGAAGAAAAAATAGCTGCATACCTTGTGAATTTTGGTAAACAGCACGGGCTGGAAACCCGGGTAGATAACATTGGCAATATTATTATCTGCAAAGCCGCTACTCCGGGCATGGAAAACTGCAAGACCGTTGTACTCCAGAGCCATATAGATATGGTATGTGAAAAGAACAGCGATACTTTGCACGATTTTGACACCGATCCTATTGTTCCCTATATTGATGGTGAATGGGTAAAAGCCCGGGGAACCACCCTGGGTGCCGACGATGGCATTGGTATTGCAGCGCAGCTGGCCTTGCTCACAGCCACCGATGTTGCGCACGGGCCCATTGAATGTTTGTTTACCATTGATGAGGAAACCGGACTTACCGGTGCATTCGGTCTGGATCCGGATATACTTAAAGGCCGGATTTTACTGAATCTTGATTCGGAAGATGAAGGTGAAATTTTTATAGGCTGTGCCGGTGGAAAGGATACCGTCATCACTATGAATTATTCCAAAGCAGCGGTAGGAGCGGGGCAGACTGGTTATATTGTTAAGGTGAGCGGACTAAAGGGCGGACATTCGGGTGACGATATCAACAAAGGATTGGGCAATGCCAATAAAATCCTCAACCGTTTGTTGTGGGAAGCCACGCACAGGTTTGATATGCGGCTTTCTTCCTTTAATGGAGGAAACTTGCGCAATGCCATTGCCCGCGAAGCCGAAGCCATCATCACCATCCCCAAACGGTTTACAGCAGAGTTTGAAGCATATGCCAAAGAATATCATGAAGTAATCAGGCATGAATACAAGGTAACCGAACCCGCACTTATGGTTCAGTTCAAAGCAATTGATCTTCCTGATTATATATTTGACAGCACCACCCAGGAGCGTCTGCTCAATGCCATTTATGCTTGTCCTCACGGAGTAATTGCCATGTCGGCCGACATCCCAAATTTTGTGGAAACCTCTACCAATCTGGCTTCTGTAAAAACGCTGGAGAATAAAATAGAGATTACCACCAGTCAGCGCAGTTCGGTTGAATCGGCAAAACACAACGTGGCCAATATGGTGGTTGCAGTGTTTAACCTGGCGGGAGGCAAATCGGTGCATTCCGATGGCTATCCCGGATGGACGCCCAATCCCGACTCCGAAGTGCTGGAAATTTCGCGCATTGCCTATAACAAACTTTTTGGTACCGAACCCAAAGTTCTGGCCATACATGCCGGACTTGAGTGCGGTTTGATTGGCGAGAAGTATCCGGGTATGGATATGATTTCCTACGGACCCACCATCAAAGGCGCCCATTCACCCGACGAAAGACTGAAAATCGACACCGTGCAGAAATTCTGGGATCTGACGCTGGAGATTTTGAAGAATATTCCTTGTAAATAAAGATTACAAAAGCCGGACAGCAATGCCCGGTTTTTTATTTAAGTCTAATGTATTAAAATACATGACTATCAGCAATTAAAAAGCAGTCCAAATGAACAGAAACTTTCTCATTTTATTTGCTATACTGTTGATTAACCTTCGTTCTGCAAGTGTAACAGCCCAGCATGGGGATCAGCAGCATTATTACTGGCCCGAAGATACGCTGGTGCTGAAGAAACTGGCCTGGTGGCAGGATCTGAAGTTTGGATTGCTCATGCATTGGGGCCCTTACAGTCAGTGGGGAGTAGTGGAAAGCTGGAGCATCTGTCCGGAAGATGAGGATTGGTGTACCCGACGGGGGCCATATTCAAAAAACTACTACGACTATGTGCAAGCCTATGAAAACCTGGGAAAGACTTTTAATCCGGTAAAATTCAATCCGCAGAAGTGGGCAGAAGCCGCTGCGGCAGCAGGAATGAAATACATGGTTTTTACCACCAAGCACCACGACGGATTCAGTATGTTTGACACCAAACTTACCGACTACCGCATTACAGGACCCGATTGTCCGTTTGCCGCTGATCCCAGGTCGAATGTAACCCTTGAAATATTCAATGCTTTTCGCGAAAAAGGGATGGGAATCGGAGCCTATTTTTCAAAACCTGACTGGCATTGTGATGATTACTGGGACCCTTACTTCCCGCCGGTTGACCGGAATCCGAATTATAGCCTGAAGCGTTATCCCGAAAAATGGCAGAGGTACAAAGATTTCACCTACGGGCAAATCAGGGAATTACTTACCGATTATGGAAGTGTGGATATTTTATGGCTCGATGGCGGATGGGTACAGAAATGTGCTGATACTGTATTGCCCGGATGGAGGCGACAGGTAAATCAGGATATTGATATGCCGGCAATGGCAGCTATGGCGCGTTCACTTCAGCCTGGCATACTGGTAGTTGACCGTGCTGTAGAAGGCCCCGATCAGAATTACCTGACTCCTGAGCAACGGCTTCCTGAAAAACCGCTGGCTTTTCCCTGGGAAACCTGCATGACTATGGCCAACTCATGGAGTTATGTGCCGGGTGATCATTATAAATCAGTCACCGATCTGGTACACCTGCTTTGTAAAATTGTGTCAAGAGGCGGGAATTTCCTGCTGAATGTTGGCCCGGGCCCCGATGGGGAATGGGCTCCGGAAGCCTATCAGCGGCTCGAAGGCATTGGAGCCTGGATGAAAGTGAACAGTGAAGCCATATATGGATCACAGCCCATTGCGCCTTATGAGGAAAACGGATTTGTGTACACCCAAACCAGCGACGCTTGTTACGCAATCTATTTAAATAAAGAGGCCAACCCTGTTCCGGCAGAATTAATGGTTACGCTGCCCGCAGGTTTTTCATCCAAGCCGGAGCTGCTGGGATTTAAGACAACAGTGAAAAGCTCACGCAAAAAAGGGGATGACCATACCTATATATATGTATCACCCGAAATGAAGAAAAAAATGGCTGCAAGTCCGGCCTGGGTTTTTAAGTTTGAGAAGAGGGGGAATTAAGCGAGCTAAGCGAACGGAGCGAAGGGGAGACAGGGAGACAGGGAGACGGGGAGAGAAGGGGAATGTTTAAATCTTTGAATCCTTGAAGACAGGGAGACGGGGAGACGGGGAGACGGGGAGAGAAGGGGAATGTTTAAATCTTTGAATCCTTGAATCTTTGAATCTTTGAATCATTGAATCATTGAATCTTTGAATCATTGAATCATTGAATCTTTGAATTTTTGAATCTTTGTCCATACACCTCATCCCCCGTCACGAAAATGCGCCGGGGCAAGCTGCCCTTCGGGCACCTTCTCCTCAAGGAGAAGGACGTTCTAACAGAAACTTTTAACACTTGAATCTTTGAATCTTTGAATCTTTGAATCTTTGAATCTTTGAATCCTCAAATCAACTTCATCTTCCCAATATAACACCCATTCTCAGCACAGGGTTATTATAAGGTGATAAAGCATCTTCGGTGAGGTTCCATAAGCCCATAATATAGAAGTATGAGTTTTGGCTGATGCGCTGCCGGTAGCCGCCACCAACAAAAAAGCTGCTGATGCTGGCGGTTAGTTTTTCGGTGCCCAGGGTACTGCCTGCATAAAAGTAATCGGTATAACGATAGCTCAGCTGTTCAAATTCCACATGAGCGAACACATTTTCCAGGATATGGTAGCGTGAATAAACCGAACCTCCGAGAATATTACTCTTTAAATCGTACCTCATTCCTGTGTTCACATCGTAGAAGTAGTCCTTATACTTATAATACTTATAGGTAAATCCAAGGCCGGCTTCCAGTTTTTCAGTAATGCGGTAACCGATTACCGGGCTGACATCAACCAGGGTGAGGGAGCCAAATTGCAATCCAAAGCTTCCACCATACACAAGTTTATCGGCAAAAGATTCCTTTTCGCGTTGATTTTTCGACTGAGCAGAGACAGTTTTTTGACCAAAAACAGAGATCAAAATCAAAACAGTGATCCACAGGAAGGTATTTTTTGTCATTTTTGAGGTCTTTAGAGTGCTAAATTACAAAAAAACGGGCAAGAATGCGAAAAATTGTAAAATTGGTTATGTAAATGATAATCAATAATATAGAATTTTTCGAGTCAAAGAGGGAAGGAATGCGGGAGTATCCCCTTCAAAAAAAGTCAAAAAAAAATGTATTTGTAAGTACTTGTCTAGCAGATAGAATGGGTTGAATATTAAAAATATTTTAATTTTTTTTGGTGTGGGTACTTGCGTAGAAAGAAAAAGGTAGTACTTTTGCAATCCCAATCGCGACAAAGCAGAGGTTTTGAAAAAGGTTGGAAAGTTTTTTGAAAAATTTT
>JANJXJ010000009.1 GCA_024709105.1 Lentimicrobium sp.
CTGGCTAAAAACCCAAAAAACTAATCATCCCGGCCTTATTGAGATTGTTCAGCATGGTTACGATCATAATCTGAAAAACCCTCATCAGAAAATGGAATTTGGCGGCGACAGAGGGTATGATGATCAGCTGAACGATATCCGCAAAGGCCTTGAAATAATGGACTCAACCTTTGGCGAACAATGGTACAGGGTTTTTACATTTCCTTACGGAACATTTAATTCTGAAACCCTCAAAGCTGTGGATTCGCTGGGATATAAAGCCATCTCATCAAAAATTAAATTCAGTTTCAAGGCTCAGCTAAAAAATTCAATCGGGAAACTCCTGGGGCAGGATATGCTTATGGGAAAGAAAATCAATTATCATCCGGGAGTAAGAAAAGGATACAAATTCAGGGAGATTTCTGTTTCAGCCAATCTTATTCGCAAATACACCGGACCTTCAACTGCCGACCATTATTCCCTGGAGGAAATACTAGGGCAGATTGATCTGGCTGCCAAACATACTGATACCATTGGTGTTTTATTTCACCACAGGTTTCATGGCGACCATCTTGGCCTAACTGACAAATTAATCGGCTCACTCAAAGACAGAGGATGCCGTTTTGTTACTTTTAAAGAATTAACCGAATAACTTGCTGACTATGAAAGAGTTTTCGCATGAAGTAAATATCTCTCCCGAAATTAAGTCGCGTATTCCGGGTTATGTGCTGGTTGAAAAAGCAAATAACGATGAAGCCAAAACTGCTGCTGTTATAAATGAGGGCATCAGGCGCTTTTTCGGAGGATTTGGCAACAATGCCCACATCTTCGACCTGGGAAAGTTTCAGTTTGCTTTGCTTACACCTGATGAATCTCATAAACTCGATTGTATAAGTTTTGTGAGGAAAGGTGAAGATGCCGCTTTTATTGAAGGTTCTTTCCTCGATTTTAAAATGCTTACCAGGTGCAAGGCTGAGCAAAAAATCATTGCTGAAACCCTTGCCATTGAAGTGCTTGAATATGCCAAAACCGGCGAGTATAACAAGCTGAAGGAGCTGAACGGAAGGTACTCAGGGTTTGTGTATCTGGCTGATAAAGATGAACTTATTCTTATTACTGACCAATATGGAGCCAACCGGGTTTATGTATACAATCATGGCGGCACATTCGCCGTGTCAAATAATGTTTTTGCACTTGCCACAAATCCTGCACTGCATGTAAGTGTTGATGAAGAATCGGTGGCAAATATTCTTCAGCTGGAATATCCGGTGTTCCGGGGAACAGAATTTGCTGAAATCATGCTGATACTTCCTTCAGATATTTACATCCGCCAAAACGGTTCTGTTTCTTATAAAAAATATTATCAGAAAGTTGACCGGACAAGGAATAAGTCTGACCGTCAGTATATTGATGATCTTACTAAAACCATCAACAACTTTTTTAATGACTTCGATAATTATAATGCTGAAACTGTAGGTATTTATCTATCTAAAGGAAAAGACTGCCGGCTGTTTCTTCCTTTCCTTGAAAGAAATAAAATACCCTATCAACCCTTTGTTTTTAAGGATGGTACCGGTGTTTTTGATTACCCGTATGTAAGCAAAATCTCAAAATTGCTCGATAAAGACCTGCATGTGCTTGAGAATTATACAGTTGACAAGAAACTGGCATTTCTTTCAGCAATGAGCACAACGCCTACACTCTCATGGTTTGCCCTGGGAAGTGTGGCTCAGAAATATACCAGTACAGCCCTCATGGGCATATTTGGCGACATCAGTTCGGGGAAAATGCCTTCCTTCAGGGTGGCAGGTATTAAAACCAGGCAAGATGTAGCTGAGAGTTTCTTTAAAATGGTGTGTAAAGGGGTTACTGAAGAAATTGTAGAGCAGTCGCTGCCTTATTTTCACAAATTTAATACCCGGGCTGCTTACATGCGGCTTTTTGAGGACTACCCCAAAGCCCAGATTCTCTTTGATAATGAAGTTTATCATGATGTTGACCATCGCTCTTTCAGGAATGCACTTCCTATTCTGCTCAGAGCAAGTCATTACATTACTCCGGTAACACCGTTTACCGACCGGAATATCGCACTGGCTTATCACTCTCTGCCTGAATCTCTGCTAAAATCGCAGAAAGCACATACTAAAATTGCTGCTCTCGAAAGAAAAAGCAATTCAGTGCAAACTACCGCATTTCCAATATCATTAAGCCTTGAAAGCAAAATAAGGCCGGCCATGATGTGGGTAATCAGGCTGAATAATAAATTAAATAATCGCTTCCTGAAATGGCAGGGCAAAAAATTCAATCCTTACGTTGCAGTTGACGATTTTACGCCAAGGTCAGATTATTTTAAAGGAGTTTTTGGTAGTAATATTCCGGTTAAGGTTGGCCACAAAAGGTTACTTACACGTATGTACAACGTAGACGACTACCTTCACCTGGTTTTCAACGACGATATTTTGCCTTTGTGTAAGAAACCGCATATAGTTGTAAATGAACTGAAGTCAGAATAAACTTTAAATTTCAGAAAAGTATGGCAAAATGGGTGATATGCAGTGGCCCCGACTGGTTCAGACCTTCGGTTACCAGTACACGTCAGATAATTTTTCAGTTCAGGAAACATGACTACAATGTATTGTGGGTAAATCCGGTAGCTTTTAAATCGCCGGCGGTTAACTCCGACAATAAGAAATCAATGCGAAAAAAAATCCTGAATAAGCTGAAAACGCATCTCAGGATCTTTAAGAAAGTTGAAAATGGTTTTTATGTTTTTGTACCTGTTTACATACCCGCATTCTCTGAGAAGTGGGATAAAGTGAATGCTGCATTGATGCGTGTTCAGATTGCAATAGTAGCCGCCTTACTCGGAATACAGACTTCCAAAGCTGTGTTATGGATATCAGGTAGTTTTACTCTTTCGCCAATTCTGGAAAAAAAATTTAAAACGAAGGTTTATCAGGCTGCCGATCTGATTTCTGATTTCAGAACCAACAACCAGGCATTACTTGCTGACCTTCGCCGCAAAGAGATTCATCTGAGCAATAACGTGGATTATTTGTTTGCCAGTTCGCCGAAAATTCAGGAAAAGTTGGCTGAACTTTCGGGCAGAGATGTTAATTTGCTTACTCACGGCGTTGATTATGATCATTTTACAGCAGAAGCAGAGCTGGCTTCTGAAATTAAAATGATAAAGGCTAAAGGGTTGCCAATTGCCGGGTATTTTGGTACTTTGTCTGATGCCAATGACAAGGAAGTATTTGCTGAATTTGCAAAAAATGGTTTTTCTGTTGTGATTATTGGCAAGGTGCTTGGAGATTATTCCATGCTTGAGGGTAAAGAAAATATCTATTTCACCGGGCCGGTGGCATTCAGCAATTTGCCATCTTTTGCCCGCGGTTTTGACATTTGTTTGCTCAACTGGATAATGGCTGATTGGATTAAAAATTCATTTCCGGTCAAAACTATGGAATATCTGGCAATGGGTAAGCCCATTGTAAGTTGTAAAATTCCTGTGGTTGAGAATATGTTCGGAAATCTTGTTTACTTTGCCGAAACTCCTGCTGAATTTGTAGAAATGGGAAAAAAAGCGATGGCTGAAAATACACCGGAACTTGTGGCGAAACGCATTGAAGCTGCAGCCCGGCACACCTGGGACAGCAAATTCAGGAATATTAAGGAAATAACAGGTTTGTAAACTTATTAAATCAGGAAAATGAAAGCCGGAATCAGATTGATTGACTGGGCAAGAGGTACCAACATCCTGGGAAAGTTCAATGAATTGAAGTCATTGTCAGAGAATCCAGAAATGATGACTGAATTGCAAAAAAACAATTTAACCAGCTTTTTAAAGTACCTGAAATTAAATAATCCAATCTATAAGCCTCTGCTTTCAAGGTTTACTGATGAAGAAATCAGTAAATATCCTTTTGTTGTTCTCAATAATCTGCCGCTTACAGATAAACAAAAGATCAACAGTTACAAAAATTCCTACTACGTTGCTGATAAAAATCGTCCGGCACAGAAAAAGAAAACCGGCGGAAGCACAGGAGCTCCTTTTTACTATTATGTTGATAAAGAGCATCTTTCATGGTTTTGGGCGCATATTTATTTTTTCTGGCATAAATATGGCAACTATCAACCCGGCGACCCGTTTATTACCATTGCCGGTAATTCATTAAGGACAGCCAGCCGTCATTTCAGCGAAAATGTATACCATTTTCTGCAAAATAACTACTTCATCAAAGGTGATGTTATCGAAAAAGATATGAAAGTATCTGATTCAAAGCTTAATAAAGCCAAAATATTATACGGGTATCCCAGCTCAATTCAAAACATCATCACAACAATACCCGATTTGCCCGGGAAATTCAAAAACCTGACAGCAATCTTTACCACCTCTGAGCAATTAACACCTCAGGTTCGCAAAAACATTGAGCACGCTTTTGGGAAACCGGTTTTTGATATGTACGGAGCCAACGATGGCGGCATTCTTACCTGTGAATGCACCGAACACAATGGGTATCATATTAATATGCTGAATTGTTATGCCGAAAATTTCAGGAATGAACATGATATGTGTGAAATACTTCTCACCAACCTGAGTAGCTACACATTTCCATTTGTGCGGTATAAGGTTGGAGATCTCGGCCTGATTGACAAAGAACCCTGCAAATGTGGTTTGCACTGGCCGCGTGTTACTGAACTAAAAGGACGAACCCGCGATTTGATCAGATTGTCAGACGGCAAAGTGATACACGGGGCATATTTTAACAACATCTTTTTTAAATATCCTGTAATTGATGGTTACCGCATAGTTCAGTATAAGGATTATTCACTTGAAGTGTTTATTCATCTGGCAAATGATCTGGAATTCGATTTTGTGGTATCAGAAATTGAGGGTTTTATAAAAGGGGAATGGCCATCGGTGGTGCTGAAAGTATCAAAGCTCCCCGAATTGAACCCTACCAATGCTAAATTTAAGCTGATTGAAAGCCATGTCGATTAAAGTTATTTGCACCGGAGATCTGATGCTGGGTGAAAATGTTCACCACTTCAGGCGTGGCATTGTTCGTAAATTTGATGGGAATTACCGGAATCTGTTGTCTGATCAGGTTAAAGCAAAACTTAATGAGGCTGATTTTGTACTCATGAATTTTGAGGCCGGAATTGCTCATGATGACGATCTGAAAAAAATGGACATTGACCGCGCAGTGTATGTGGCTCCATTTCAATCTCTTGATATTTTTGATGGTATCAGTTCCGTTGTCATTGGAAGTGTAGCCAATAACCACTTTGGACAACATGGCAACGATGCTGCTGCAAAATCAATTCAGCTGCTTAATGAAAAGGGAATCCTGCTTACAGGTGTTAGTCATTTGCCTTTAATTCTGGAAAAAGAAGGTACAAAACTTTGTTTTTATGGAGTAAGCCTGGTAAAGGACAAATATTTTGAAGGAGCTTATTTTAAAAGCACTTACGAAGATCTTATCACAGACTTGAAGCTCAGGGAAAAGGCTGAAAACGAAATCTGGTTGATTAGCATTCACTGGGGTGCTGAATATTATACAATTGAGAACCCAAAGCAGCAACAGCTTGCCAAAAAACTTGCTGATGCAGGCTTTGATTATATTATCGGGCATCATCCTCATGTGGTTCAGCCTGTAAGGCGATCAGATAAATCGGTAGTATTTTACAGTCACGGTAATTTTATCTTTGATCAGAACTTTTCATCCCTTACCCAAAAAGGACTAGTGAGCGAAATTAATCTGCCGGCCGGGCATACAAATCTCTATATGAGTCAACAAAAAAAATATAAAGTTGTATCTCTTGAGCCGATCAGTGCTGATGAACTTGATTCTTTTTGCAAAAGAAACTTTCACCAGCGAAAACCGTTGATAATGAGAATAAAAATGAAGCTTGAATTGTTGTTTAGATTCTATGAACTGAATCTGCCAATAATAAAAACCTTTACTACCAGAATGTTTAAAAACTGATTTATGAATGTTAAACCCAAAAAAATACTGGCAGTTGCTTCGGGTGGCGGGCATTGGATACAGCTTATGCGGGTAATTCCTGCATTTGAAGGGCACGAAGTGGTTTTTGTTTCAACCCATGAAGGCTATAAAAAAGTAGCTGGAGCAAGGAAATTTTATGCAGTTACCGATGCAAACCGCTGGAATAAACTGAGGTTGATAAAAATGGCTTTCGAGGTCAGAAAGATAGTAGTTGCCGAGAAGCCCGATGTAGTAATATCCACTGGTGCTGCACCGGGATTATTCGCATTGCTTTGGGCCAGGCTGGCCGGTAAAAAAACCATTTGGCTCGACAGCATTGCCAATGTTGAAAAACTCAGCATGAGCGGCAGGCTGATCAAACCTTTTGCCCGATTACACCTTACCCAGTGGGAACATTTGCAAGGGAAAGGAACTGTTTACAGTGGGAATGTAATTCATTGATTTAAGGATCTGATAAAAAATCTGTTATGAAAATATTTGTTGTTGTCGGAACTCAGGAGCCATTCGACAGAATGATCAAAGCCATTGATAAATGGGCCGGCGATAATCCAGGGAATGAAATTTATGCGCAAATATCTCATGCAGGTTATTTGCCGGTTAATATGGAATATACCGATTTTATAACTCCTGATATTTTTGATCAGAGATTTAATGAAGCCGATTTGATTGTAAGTCATGCAGGTATGGGTACCATCATCAGCGCGTTACGCAATTCCAAACCGATAGTGGTTATGCCGCGGTTTGCCCAATATCATGAACACAGAAATGATCATCAGATAGCCACAGCCCAAAGCTTTGAAAAACTTGGATTTGTTAATGCTGCCTACACCGATCTTGAATTGTTTGGTTTTTTAAACAATGCTTCGTCCTTAACTGCTGCTCCAGCCATCGGGCCAGCAGCTTCACCTGCCTTAATTGCTAAACTGAGGCAATTTATTGAAGATTGAAATGTTTAAAACTATTGGCATCCGCATGTTTTGGTAACTATTTTTATTCATTCCTTTTCTAAATTAGCAGATTTAACATTCTGTATATCTAAAGTTTATAATAATCTTCTATTTTTGGGACTGAAAGCGAATGTTTTGCAGTTGGAACAATTTTAAGAAAATCTGTTTTTTTTGGCTGCTTTGGAACGATGGTATACATGAACAAAGCTCTGCTAATTGTGGTGATTTGTAATATTCGTCATTTTAGCAGGCTACCATAGCGAACATTTGCAAAGAAGTATTGTTAAAAGTACAGAGTTACTTCCGGGAAAAAAGTAAATAAAGTTTATAAATCCGGTAAACTATTTTCAAATAATGGTACGCGAACGCGAAGATCTTGGCAGTCAGATTTTTGGAATCATCATAACGGCGATTTCGCTGCTGTCGTTTATTTTGGCATTCTTTGCAGTGCGTGCTTATTCGGGTACTGAGATTAAGTACGACACTCAGTACATTACTGTGGTGTTGCTCATTATACCGATATGGTATTATGGCATAAACAGAACCAATCTCACCAAGTTTTACCGGGCCAAGGATTCCATCATTATTATGCTCGAAAGCGGGCTTTTTGTTTTGGCAGGCACCGGTATTCTGGCAGGGTTTACCATTCTTTTTCAACTCAACAATATTAACCTGTCTATTCTTCTCTTTTTTGCAGCAATAGATTTTCTTCTTCTTAATCTCCTCATAATTTTTTCATATGGTTATCACAAAAACCTTATGGATAAGGGGATGAATACCCGTAACGTCATTGTTATTGCCGATCAGAATTGTGTTGATTTTGTTGAGAAACTGTTCCTGCACAAGGAATGGGGGTACCGGATTATGGCCATCATTTCAGATGCCGAAATCATTAACGAGGTATTTGGAACCCGAGTGAAAGTAATTGACCAAACCAATAGTCTGTCAAATCTTATCAAAACTCATGTAGTTGATGAAGTTCTTTATTGTAAGAATGATATTCATCAGGATGAAATTAAGACGTTGGTTTATGCCTGCGAAGAAATTGGTGTTATTTTCAGGTTACAGTCGGCCTTTTTTCAGATGGCTTCCACCAAAACTCATCTGAGTTATTACGATGATATCCCTTTCCTTACTTTTGTAAACACACCTGTAAACAAAGCCGCGCATCAATGGAAGTTTGTTGTTGATATTGTTGCTTCGTTCTTTATAATTCTCATTTGGTCGCCTGTGCTTTTATTTATTGCACTGGCCATTAAATTTACTTCAAAAGGTCCGGTTATTTTCAGTCAGAAACGTGTGGGGTTGCGTGGAAGGGAATTTAATATCTATAAATTCCGCACAATGGTTCAGGATGCTGAAAAGTTAAAGGCATTGCTCGAAGCTCAGAATGAAATGGATGGCCCTGTTTTTAAAATTAAAAACGATCCGCGTATCACTCCGATTGGCAGGTTTTTGCGTAAATCGGGGCTCGATGAAATACCTCAGTTTTTTAATGTGCTCAAAGGCGATATGTCGCTTGTAGGGCCGAGGCCTCCATTGCCCAAAGAAGTAGAGCAGTACGAAAGATGGCAGCTTCGCCGCCTATCCATGAGACCAGGGATTACCTGCATATGGCAGATAGCGCCCAATCGCAACAGCATTTCGTTTGAAGAATGGATGAAACTTGACCTTCAATACATTGATAGCTGGTCACTTAAAATTGACTTCCTGCTTCTCTTTAAAACCTTTCAGACTGTTGTAAGAGGGTCGGGGCAATAACTCTTCCTTCCGCCAAAGGATATGGTTTATCTGAAAATGCATTTTTTTTCTGTCATTTAAAGAATTTATTCAACTTGTGTGTTTATAATCCATAAATTCGTTGAAAATACCAGCACAATGAAAAAAAACACCGGAAAATACCTTGCTTTTCTTCTTCTCATCTCCTTGTTTGCTGCATCTTGTGTGCCGCAGGAAAAGTTGAAATATGTTCAGAATGAGACTACTACTGTTATTAAAGAAAACTACGAGCATCACAGACCCGAAAAAAGAATCAAGCCTTACGATAATCTTTACATCAATGTATTGAGTCTGGATGAACAAACAGCACGGGTTTTCAGTAATCAGAATTCATCAATTACAGGTGGTTTAAGTGTTGATTTGCTGAGCTACACAGTAAGTGCTACAGGTACGATTGATTTTCCTTTTATCGGCGAAATTGACCTCAACAACCTTACCTTACTTGAGGCTAAAGCAAAGGTTGAGAAAGAGCTCAGTCAGTATCTTAGCAATACTGCCATCACCATGAAGTTTGTAAACAGCAACATAACTGTGCTTGGCGAAGTCCGAAATCAGGGGGAGTTTCCTTTCTTTAAAGAGCAGATCAATATTTTCCAGGCTTTGGGTTATGCAGGCGGTGTAACTGATTATGGCGATAAAAGTAAGGTTGTGCTGGTGCGCGAATACGATAAGTCAATTCAATACCATGATCTTAACCTTACTGATAAGAGTATTGTTGAAAGTCAGTTTTACTACCTTAAGCCTGGCGATGTAGTGATTGTAGAACCCATCAATACCAAATTCAGGAACCTCAGAACATTTACTTATTCAACTTTCCTGGCCACCACTACTACTTTGATTACTGTTTTGTACTTTTTTAGCCGCTGATAACCGTGAAAAAAACAGAAGAAATTTTTCAGCAGAAGACTGATTATAAAGACCTCGTTTTTAAACTATGGAGGTTTAAGCACTGGTTTGTAATTGCAGTGTTCGGCCTGCTTGTTGCCGCATACATTTTTAACAAAATATCTTCACCGGTTTTTAAAAATCAAACAACACTGCTGCTTAAAGAATCTCAAAGCAATTCATTCCTTACCGGTCAGGATATGATGCAGGGCTTTGGTTTGTTTGGTGCAAATCAGAATATTGAAAATGAATTGGGCGTATTGTCATCATACTCAATGATATATGACGCTGTTAACAAAATGAACCTCGAAACCTCTATTTACAAGGAAGAGTTCCTGTTTGGAAATCTGATCAAACATAAGTGGCTCAGATCTGTAGAAGAGGTGTATTTAAACAAACCAATTCAAATCAGCATTAATAAAGCTGTTTATCAACCCATCGACCTGCCTTTTTATTTTACAATACTCAATGATCAGGAGTTTAAGATTGAAGCTAAGGGTGAAAACGTAGCTATTTACGACTATATAGAGGATGAGATAGTCATGATTGCTCCAAAGGTAAACATAAGCGGTACTTACAAATTTGGAGATGAAATCAAAGGTCCTAATTACGATTTCAGGGTGCATCTTTCGCCTGAAATGAAAGAGAACTTTACGCCAATAAACGATCGTGTTTATTTCTCCTTCAACAGCATAAGTTACATGACATTGTTGTATCAGGCATCAATTTCTGCTGTTGTGACATCCCGCACGTCTTCATTAGTGGTTATTTCGATGGTGGGCAATAACTATTTTAAGATAACCGACTTCCTCAATACTCTGGCAAATGCATATCTTGAGCGAAACCTTGAGCGCAAAAACCGTATTGCCATCAATACAGTTAAGTTTATTGACAGTCAGATTAGCGAAGTAGCTGACTCTTTGTCATTTGCCGAAAGCAAACTTCAGAATTTCAGGACCTCAAACCGGGTAATGGATATTGGTTTTCAGGGGCAACAATCGCTTGAACTTTTGAGTCAGCTTGAAAGCGAAAGAGCCTTGCTTGTGGTGCAGAAAAAGTATTACGATTATATTCAAAACTATTTCGAAAGAAACACAGATATGGCGGATCTGATTGCTCCATCTTCGATGAATGTTCAGGATCCTATTCTTAATCAATTGATTACACAGTTGATTACTTTGAATGCTGACAGAAATAGCCTGTTGAAGCAAGGTAACATCAAAAACCTCAGGTTGAATACCATTGAAGTTCAGATTGCCAACGTTAAGAATACTATTATCGAAAACATAAGCAGCAACTCTGCAACAACCGATATTGCACTTCAGGATATCAATAACCGGGTGGCAAGAATCAATTCCGAAATGTCAAGAATTCCTACTACTGAGCGTAAACTTCTGGGAATGGAAAGGACATTCAAGCTGAATGATGCAATTTATACTTTTCTTCTTCAGAAAAGATCAGAAGCTCAGATTGCCAGAGCCTCAAACCAGCCCGATTATGATGTAATTGATGCTGCAAGGTATATTACAGCTTCAAAAATTTTCCCCAAAGGATCGTTATCCTATATTATTGCAGCTGTGCTTGGACTGGTAATTCCTTTTGTGGTTATCGTGCTCAAAGACTACCTTAATGTTAAGATATCCGGAAAAAAGGAAGTGGAATCGATTACTTCGTTCCCAATACTTGGGCATGTTTTTACCAATGAATCAAAAGATAACATTGTTATAAATGAAACTGCCAACTCTCCGATCTCAGAATCTTTCAGAAGTATCCGAACAAACCTTCAGTTTTACTCAAAAGGGAAGGATAAGCAGGTATTTCTCATAACTTCTTCTTATACCGGTGAAGGGAAATCTTTTATTGCTCAAAACCTTGCAGCGGTGTATGCTTTATTTGGTAAGAAAACGCTTATTATAGGTTTCGACCTGAGGCGCCCCAAATTGTATCAGGACTTTAAGCTAAACAATCAAAAAGGTGTGAGTACCGTACTTATAAATCAGACTCCAATTCCTGATGTTATTCAGAGTACCTCCATCAAAAATCTTGATTTTATCTCTGCAGGTCCAATTCCTCCAAATCCATTGGAACTTATTGCCTCGGAGAAGACAGAAGAGCTTATCAACGAACTGAAACAGCACTACGATTACATTATTATTGATTCACCTCCGGTTGGAGTGGTTTCTGATGCATATCTGCTCATGAAGTTTGCTGATGTTAACCTATTTGTTGTCAGGCAGGGTTTTACCAACCGCGAAGCATTTGCCAACAATACCAACTTGCTTAAGCAGAAAAATGTTCAACATGTTTCAATGGTTATTAATGATGTGAAAGCCAAAGGATTAATGTATGACTATGGCTACGAATACACTTATTACGCTGAAAATAACAGTGATTCGTGGTTTAAAAGCAAGAAGAAAAATAAAAAGAAATAAACTGGAGCCGGCTTTGCCGGCTTTTTTTGTCCCTTATAGCAAGCTAATCCTTTTCATGATGTAGCCCTGGTTTTGTCAGTGGTTGGTTGAACCGGATAATTATCGCTTAATCTTTGTGGAAATTTTCCCCAAATTGTGGTGTAATAATATTTGTAACCCCTTTTCTTATTCAGACTGTTTATAAATTAAATCTCATTTTATTTGCATATTGTTGTAACATGTTGTTTATTAGTTTGATATGATCGTATTTTTTCAAATACTTCTTTACAGCAAAATAGTATTGGACATGGCATAGTTTTCCCGTATCATTTTCGGGCAGAAACAGGGATGATTTCACTGCCTGACTTTTTGTTCTTTCATCGGAGGCATATTGTTCTCTGATAGAAATTATTAATTCGGAATCTGAGGGAAGATTCTTAAAAACGGGGGAGAATTAGCATGAAAATTAAATCACAAGCTGAAATCAACGGATTTGAAACAAGAAAAAGAGGATTGTATTTTTTAGTACTTACTGTTCTTTTATCACTTTTCTACACTACGTTATTGTTTGGAGCAACAATTTACATTGATCCAACCAATACAGCTTCCGGCCAGAATGGCACAATAACAAATCCATACAGTTCGTGGAATCAGGTTACTTTTGTTAATGGTAACGAGTATCTGCAAAAAAGGGGGACTGTTTTCACAACTACCGGAGGAATATCAATAACCAACCGAAGTAATATTACCATAGGGGCATATGGCAGCGGAGCAAGACCTGTTATAAGAAGTTCTTCATCTTCTGCAAGAATAGTCCGGATTGTCAATTCTACCAATTGTACAATCAGGGGGATTGAAGTTACATCAACCAATAATAACATTACAGGTCCAATTGCTATTGGTATTGATGGTACATCAACAAATGCACTGGTTGATAGCTGCCTTTTGCATTCCTGCCACTACGGTATTTCAATGTTTCCAACCGCTGGTACTACAGGCATCAGAGTTTTAAACACCACAATCCACAATGTGGGTGATGATGGTATTTATGCCCGTGATATGAAAAATATTGAGATCGGATACTGTAATATCTACGATGTCAATAAAAAGTTCCTTATCAACCCAGATCAGAATTATGCAGCTGGTGATTGTATTCAGCTGGTTGGTAACCTTAATCCGGTCAACTCATTGGTGGTCAACATCCACAACAATATTCTTGACCACAGCACCATGGGGAATAAGTTTTGCCTTATCATTGTCGGAGATCATTATTCAGGAACAATCGCCAACAATGAGATGGTGGGCAGCAGCTCAACATCATGTATGTATTTGTGGCACAGCACAGGTACTGTTACTGTTAAGAATAATTACATAAGGAACGGGTCCTATGGCATTTATTCGTATGTAAATAACCTGCAGGTGCATTACAATAAGTTTGTAAACAATGCTTTGGGGGTAACAGTGCTGGCGTCATCGCAAAATTCCACCAACCTTACAGCACTGAATAACGTTTTCTACGGAAACACAAGTTGTGCAATCAGTATTACAAATCCAGGATCAAGTCTTACCTCCAGGAATAACATATTCTATCTGACATCCGCTTCTCAGAAAGCATATTCAACCGGATCTGCTCCTGTCACTTCAAATTATAATACATTTAACACACAGCATGGTGGCTTTATAAATAGTTACAGTACCTTAGCAGCCTGGCGTTCTGCAACCGGCGATGATCTGAATTCCTTTGTTGCCAATCCCAATTTTGTAAGCCCTTCGGCCGGCAACTTTTCATTACAGGCAAATTCTCCATGTATTAATACTGGTATGAATGTTCAATTGCAGCAGGACTTCTATGGTACTCCTGTGCCTCAGGCCGGAGCCTGTGATATCGGACACCATGAGTATGTTGCCAATCAGGGAAGCAATCTTCCTCCGGTAATTAATAACCAATCATTCAGCGTTCCTTTTGGCGCTCCCAACGGAACAGTGGTCGGAACAGTCGTAGCAACCGATCCCAATGCTGGACAAACAATAACTTTTAGTATAACCGGTGGCAATACCGATAACGTTTTTTCTATTTCCCCGACAACAGGAGTAATTACCGTTGCAAATAGCAGCGGCATGACTTCAGGAAACTACAGCCTTACTGTAAGGGCGACCGACAATGGCAGCCCTGTGATGTTTTCGCAGGCTGCTGTTACCATTGCTGTTACTACTGCAAATCAGCCGCCAGTGATTAATAATCAGTCATTCAGTGTATTGCAGGGTTCGACAAACGGCACCGTTGTAGGTACAGTTACAGCAACCGATCCCAATGCAGGACAAACGCTGGCTTTCAGCATAACCGGTGGTAATACCAATAATGTGTTTTACATATCACCATCAACAGGGGTAATTACCGTTGCGAATAGCAGCGGCATGACTTCAGGAAACTACAGCCTTACTGTAAGGGCGACCGACAATGGCAGCCCGGTGATGTTTTCGCAGGCTGCTGTTACCATTGCTGTTACTACTGCAAATCAGCCGCCAGTGATTAACAATCAGTCATTCAGTGTATTGCAGGGTTCGACAAACGGCACCGTTGTAGGTACAGTTACAGCAACCGATCCCAATGCAGGACAAACAC
>JANJXJ010000019.1 GCA_024709105.1 Lentimicrobium sp.
ACCTGTTATGGCGGTACCTGAATTACCGGTACAAATGGTCTGACTAGTGCCTGTTGAAAGAATATTTGAAACAATCGGAGTAATATTGTTGAATATTACCCGGTTTGCACCTCCGTTCTCATTAAAATCATATTGCAGTGTACTGCTGCCGGTAAGGCTGATCAGCACGCGCGGACGTGTTGAAAACGACTGGTCTGTCCAGTTGTTGTAAACAAGATTTCCATCTACCACCAGCCGGCTCCCGTCATCTGAACCCAGGTCTACAGCAAAAAGACCCCTTCGGGTTGAGTTCATCCGATACCTTACTGAATAAGTCTCAGCATATTCAGTAGCTCTTACGCTGCCTCCGGAATATACATCAAAACAACTGGTATTTCCACCGAATGACTCATCAAAGGATTCAGAAGTGGTGTAATATCCCAGGTAATTCTGAAAAGGCTGGTTCCAGGAAACACCAGAATTGGTTCCATCGTAAATGTGACCAATCCATGAATCAACTCCTGCATTATTCTGATTATCAGCGAGATTACCCCCTCCTGTTACATTAACACGAAGCGACAAGCCCGAGGGTGTAGTGGCTGCACAGTCAGTAAACCGGTTTAACAAAATCCTGACCTGTCCCGAAAACGCCGGGGTAAAACTCACAAACACATTATTTACCCCTGAGTTGCAGGTATTCCCGGTATTAACCGAAGAAAATGCAATCGGCCCGTCACCCGGGTTACCTTCGCGATAAACCACCATTGCCATGCGGTTAGATGGATTGGTTGAGCAGGTATAAACGTTATAAGTCAGACCGTGAACAACATTCATAGTAATATAGGAACCTGCAGCAGCTGCAGAGGTGACCGTTAATTCTCGGGATGGAAAATTAATACATGGAGTTACATCGGCTGCAATCGGTACAGTTCCGTTGGCCGAATAACTGCAATATAACGGAGGTGTGAATGTATACACTTGTCCGGTTGCAGGTTTGGCAGATATGTTATTGGTTCCTGTGGTTGTACTGGCAGTGGGTGAACTGCCAGCATTATTAAGAGAAATAAACGAATTGCTGCCTGTAGCTGAACTGGTTATTCCTATTGATGCAGTAATTGATGAAGGGTTGTTGGGTTCATTCCGATAAACAAACTCAATCCTGCCATCAGCTTCATATAATTTCAACTGAAAACTTATCATAGACGAATACGTGGTATTGTAGAACCCCATATTCAGCCATTGTGCGGTAAAAATCCTTTCACCGGCGTTGCCTGTTGTTATATAAGTAAAATTCGTTGATACATTGATTAGCAGATCGTCCCAGAATGGGGCAAGCAAAGGGCGGGTGCCTGATGAAACAATCTCGTTGATGTAAAAGGAATTGCTGACCGTAGTTCCTAGTGCAGCCCAGCCATTGGTTGTTGGGGTAATCGTGGTATAAGGATTTCCCAGATAAACAAAAGTAAAGCCAATAGGAACATTATTAAAATATCCATCATCCTGATTACCAGTCATAGTAGCAGTACTTCCACCCGATATAGGTGTAAAAACGCCAGAACTGGCAGTAAAGGTATAGGAAGTAATGGCCTGTGCCTGTGCTGATTTAAAAAAATCAACCAGCAACAAAAGCGACAAAAGCAGCACAGCAATACAGGGAAAACGCAGAGGCAGCCTCCGGGAAATATCTCCGGGACCTGGAATTAAAGGACAGGCAAATATTCGACTTCCGGTTTTTGTCATCATCATTCAACATTCATAAAACCGGCAAAAACCGGTTGTCCCTTACTTGAGGGAAAATTCACGCTCGGCGTAAACTTCGGGCTTCAGGTCGTTGGGAGCCTGGTATCGTACCATCAGCTTGCCTTTGCTGTAATCAACTCCGGCAATTTTGCGCAACTGCAAGTTGAATCTGCGCAGCTTGTTGGGTGTGTACACTGCAATACCTCTCACTACTCCAACCTCCACGGGATCACCTTTTTCAGGAATCCAGCTTACCAGAAGGTCGCCATATACTGATTTATCGCCCGAACGGGTAAAAGTAACCGATAAAACAGGAATTGTATCACTTTTTGTGTCAAGTGCTAGATCGGTAAGTCCCACGGTCAGGTCAAGGTTTCCTTCGCGGATAATTACCGGAATGGTAATCCCGAAAATGGGCACCAGCCGGATGCCAATGGCGGTGGTATCTTCCAGCGTTTCTTCGCCCAAAGCGGTTTCTTTGGGCACAGCCCTGAAATAGACATGTGAGCGGTATTCGCCGGGCTGCATATCGGGGCGGCGGCGGTATTGCATCCTCACCACCTGTGCTTCGTTGGGTGCAAGCGTAACTGAACGGGGAAAAAACCTGAGGTAGGCATCCGCAAAAAACTGTCCCGAATCGGCTTGTTCAATCTGTTCAAAAGCACCGGTTTCGGTCATACGGTACTGAACAAAGGAAACATTGTAACGGGCAGTATCCTGTCCGGTATTGGCCAAAGTAAGCTCCTGCGATTGTTTGCCACCTTCAAAAACCACGCGCCGCGGGGTAATGAGCAGGTCGCCCTGTGCATTTGCAGAAAACGGCAGGTTCACTGCAACCAGCATGGCTGCTATGAATAAACCGGAAAAAACGCTTTTTATTCCTTTCATGGGAGTGAGTTTTGTTTGGGTACCAAACTTACGGCTTTCCTTTGAATCTGCAAAATTCTCATATAACATAGATTGCAAAAGCGCAAAAAAACAAAGAGTACAAGCGTTGTGGTGAAAAGCCAGGCAGACAGAACCCTGCATTTACTATGATTATCCGGATATGGCTGAGCTTTAAAACAGCAAAAGCGCTGCCTGGGCAGCGCTTGTTACAACCAATCTTTGCAGTTTAGTTGTAAGCAAAGGTAAGACTGAATGTTCCAGTGTACATACCTACGGGGTTATCTTCAATGGAGCCAACCACCAATGTACCGCCTA